>JBKPRI010000001.1:0-5864 GCA_046734515.1 Candidatus Methylomirabilota bacterium
GTGCTCGCCGGCCGCCTCGGCTGGGTGGCGCCGCTGCCGAGCCTGGCCGGCCGCTTCCCGGCCGCCGATCGTGCGCTGGCGCGCGAGTGTCTGGCGCGCGTGGGGCTCGCGCACCTGGCCGAGCGCCGCGCCGACACACTCTCCGGCGGCGAGCAGCAGCGCGTGGCCATCGCGCGGGCGCTCGCGCAGGGACCGAGCGTCGTGCTGGCCGACGAGCCCACCGCCAGCCTCGATCCCGCGCTCACGAGCGAGATCATGGGGATCCTGAAATCCATCAACGCCGAGCGCGGCCTCACGCTGGTGGTGAGCCAGCATCAGCTCGAGACCGCCCTGGCCTACGCCACCCGCCTCGTCGGCCTCCGCCGCGGCCGCGTCTGCTTCGACGGCCCCCCGGCCGCCGTGACCCCGGCCGTCGTGGCGGCCATCTACGGAGGACCCGAGGCGTGACCCGCGCCGCGGTGTTCGTCGCTCTCGTCGTGGTGGGCTGGACGGTGTGGGATACCGGCGCCGACCCGATGCGGCTCGCGCGCGGTCTGCCGTGGATCGCCGACTTCGTGCGCCGCATGCTGCCGCCCGATCTGGCGGTGCTGCCGGCCGCCATCAAGGGCGCCGTCCTCACCGTGGAGATCGCGCTGCTCGGCACGGTGACGGCGGCCGTGCTGGCGCTGCCGCTCGGCTTCCTCTCCGCGCGCAACGTGGCGCCGGCGCCCGTGTTCTACCCGGCGCGCACGGTCTTGAATCTCTTCCGCAGCGTGGACACGCTGGTCTACGCGTTGATCTTCGTGGCCGCGGTGGGTCTCGGCCCCTTCCCCGGCGTGCTGGCCGTCGTGGCCTATACCACCACGTCACTGGCCAAGCTCTACTCCGAGGCCATCGAGGGCATCGAGCCGGGGCCGGTGGACGCCATCACCGCCACCGGCGCCACGCGTCTTCAAGTCCTGCGGTACGGCGTGCTGCCCCAGGTGCTGCCCCTCTTCCTGTCCTACATCCTCTATCGCCTCGAGACGAACATTCGCGCCGCCACCGTGCTGGGCTTCGTGGGCGCCGGCGGCATCGGCTTTTACCTTCAGACCTATCTCCGGATGATCGACTACCCCGCGGCATCGACCGCGCTGCTCGTCACGATCGTGATGGTGATGGTGGTAGACGCGGTGAGCTCGAAGGTGCGCGCGCGCCTCGTATAACCCGCTCGTGCGCACATTCACACGCACGCCGCACTCCCCCTTGACACCACCCCGCGCAGTTCTAGTGTTAGGCCCGGCGCCGCCGTGAGAACGCCGTACGGAGGGGAAAGGGGAACCCTCCAGGGTGCCCCGACCCAAGAGAGGACAGAGATGCCTCACTACCTCAGCGCTGCCGAGCTCGACCGCACCGCCCCGGCCGAAACCGCTGCGTTCCGCTCGCCCGTGCCGACGCAGATCGTGTCGAACGGCGAGTACAACCCCCTGCCGCAGACGCGCGAGCAGCAGCGCGTGGAGGCGCGCATCAAGGAGATGGCCGACCAGCTCGGCCGCCGGCACGGCCTGAGCCGCCGGTCCTTCCTGGCCAGCTCGGCCGGGATGGCGGCGGCGTTCCTGGCCATGAACGAGGTGTTCGGACGCGTGTTCGACGTCACGAGCGCGGAGGCCGCCGAGCCCGGGGTCGCAGTCGCGCGAGCCCATGCGATGGCCGGCCAGTTCATCGTCGACGTGCAGACACACTTCGTGCGCGACGACTTCAAGCAGGAAGGTCTCCTCGGGCTGGCCCAGTACGCGAAGAAGAACTGGAACCCGGAGATCGCGAAGGAGAACGATCTCTACCGCTACAAGTTCGAGAACTACGTCAAGGAAGTGTTCGTGGACAGCGATACGAAGGTGGCGCTGCTCTCCGGCGCGCCCTTCGACGATCCCACCTGGGACCTGCTCACCAACGACCAGATCGTGGCCGGCCGGGCCGCCATCAACAAGACCGCCAACTCCCGGCGCATGCTCGCCCACAGCGTGTTCACGCCGAAGAAGGGCGACTGGATGGCCGAGGTCGATCGCGCGATCGCCACGCTGAAGCCCGACAGCTGGAAGGGCTACACGATCGGCGACCCGCTCTTCCCGTCGAAGCTCGGCTCCTTCTGGCGCCTGGACGACGAGAAGCTCATGTACCCGTTCTATGAGAAGGCGGTCAAGAGCGGCATCAACACGATCTGCATCCACAAGGGCCTGCTGCCGGCCGACTACGAGAAGTCCTGGCCCGACGTCTGGAAGTACGCCACCGTGGACGACCTGCCCAAGGCCGCCAAGGACTGGCCCAAGCTGAACTTCGTCATCTATCACGGCGCGCTCCGCGCGTTCCAGGAATCACCGGACGCCTCGATGGCCGAGTTCGAGAAGACGGGCCGCATCCAGTGGGCGACCGACCTCGCCGAGATCCCGGCCAAGCACGGCGTGAAGAACGTCTACGGCGAGATCGGTACCGCCTTTGCGACGTGCGCCGTCTCCAACCCAAAGTTCGCGGCCGCCTTCATCGGCACGCTGGTGCGCGGCCTCGGCCCCGAGCGCGTGCTGTGGGGCACCGACTCGGTCTGGTACGGCTCGCCGCAGTGGCAGATCGAGGCCATGCGGCGGCTGGAGATCCCCGAGGAGATGCAGAAGACGCACAGCTTCAAACCGCTGGGCGCGGCCGACGGCAAGGTGAAGACCGCGATCTTCAGCGGCAACGCCTCCCGGCTCTACAACATCAACAGCAAGACGGCGCTCGGCGCCATCACGACCGACAAGCTCGCGGCGATCCGCGCCGAGTACATGGCCGCCGGCGGCGAGCGCAGCAACGCCCGCTTCGGCTACGTGGCGCGCCGGACCGCCTAGCAGTGAGCCCGCGGCCGGGGCAGCTCCCGCTGCTCCGGCCGCGCATCCCCAGGAGGGGAAGAGGGGAACCCTGCTGGGGTGCCCCTACCCAAAGGAGACATCATGGCCCGCTTCGTCGCGCCCGCCGTCCTGACGCTCGCCCTGCTCCTGCCCCTGCCCGCGCTCGCCGGCGGTCTGCCCACCGCGAGGCCGGAGGAGGTCGGGCTGTCGAGCGCGCGGCTGGCCGTCCTCGAGCGCACGCTCCGCACGGAGATCGAGCAGGGCCGGATCCCCGGCGCCGTGGTGCTGGTGGCGCGCAAGGGCCGCGTGGGTTACCTCGCGTCGCTCGGTCTGCGCGATCCGAACACCAAGGCGCCGATGACGCCGGACGCGATCTTCGCGCTGGCCTCCATGACGAAGCCGATGGCGTCGGTGGCGGCCATGATGCTCTACGAGGAAGGACGGCTCCTGCTCAACGACCCGGTCTCGAAGTACCTGCCGGCGATGGGCAAGATGCAGGTCGGCGTCGAACGCACGGACGCCACCGGCAAGACGACGGTGCACCTGGTGCCCGTCGAGCGCGAGATGACGATCCAGGACCTGCTCCGCCATACCTCGGGGCTCACCTACAACGGCCGCGGCTCGACGGCGGTGCACAAGCTCTATCCCGATACGCCGGCCGTCCGCACAGCCGGTCCCGACGAGTTCATCGCGCTGCTCGCCAAGGCGCCGCTGCGCTTCCAGCCGGGCACGAAGTGGGAGTACAGCCACGCCACCGACGTGCTCGGGCGCGTGGTCGAAGTCGTCAGCGGTGCCTCACTGGGCACGTTCCTGCAGGAGCGCGTGTGGTCGCCGCTCAAGATGACCGACACCGCGTTCTGGGTGCCGGCCGACAAGCGAGCGCGCCTGGCCCTGCCGTTCGACAAGGACCCCGCGACCGGCAAGGCGCCCGACATTCGCGACGTCACGGCGCCGCCCAAGTTCGAGTGCGGCGGCGGCTGCGCAGTGGGGACGGCGGCAGACTACGCGCGCTTCGCGCAGATGCTGCTCAACGGCGGCTCGCTCGACGGCGTGCGCATCCTCGGCCGCAAGACGGTCGAGTACATGACCTCCGATCACCTCGGACCCAGCGTCAGCCGCAGCGGCGACTATAGCCCGGGGGACGGCTACGGCTTCGGCCTCGGCCTCGCCGTGCGGACGGCGCCCGGCACCTCCAGCACCATCGGCTCGCAAGGCGACTACCACTGGAGCGGCGCCTACGGCACATCCTTCTGGGTGGACCCCAAGGAGCAGCTCGTGGTGGTCACGATGATGGTGAATCCGAGCCCCACCCGCACCCACTACCGTTTGCTCATGCGCAGCCTGGTGCTGCAGGCGCTGGAGTAACGCTAAAGCTGTCCGTCGTCGCCCCAGGCGTCGAGGGATTTGACGTAGGCGGGATCGGCGTAGCGCTCGAGGCGGAAGGCGGGCGCGTAGCGCGGCAGCGGGCGGCCGGTGACGTGGTCGGCCAGCAGGTCGGCCGCGCCGTTCGATGACATGAGGCCGTAGCCGGAGAGGGCGCCGAGGATGAAGGCGCCCTCGACCGGCAATGGCCCGGCCAGGAAGCGGTTCTCCCGCGTGCGCGTGTAGTAGCCGCCATCGACGACCGTGCGCGGCAGCCGGGCCAGATACTGGGCGAGCCGCGGGACCATGCGCGACATCCCGCGCAGCGCGATCTCGCCGTAGTAGGGATCGAACTCCACCGGGAAGCGCGGCTCCATCGGCTCGGCGTCGTAGGTCCAGATGAGCAGCACGACCGGACTGTCGCCGCCACCCTCCGGCCGACCGTGCACGCCGGCGGGAAACTCGTCCAGCAGGTGGCGGTGCTCCGAGCCCGCGAGCTCTGCGCGCTCGTCGTCTGACCACGGCAGCCGCACGCGATCCGTCCAGATCGTCATGGGCGCCGAGCGCGGCATCGCGCCGAGCGTGTCATTGAACGCGACCTTGGCGTGGCGCTCGCAGAACAGCGGCAGCTCCACGCCGAGCAGGCGCGCCACGCTCTTCATCAGCGGACCGGCGGCGGCGACGAAGCGCGGCGTCGCAATGGTGCGGGTGCCGCCGGCCCCCTCGACGCGCACGCCGCTGACACGCCCGCCGGCCGTCTCCACGCCGGCCACGTGTCCCTCGAGCAATCGCACGCCCGCGGCGCGCGCGCGCTCGAGCATGTACATGCCGAGCTGCTGGCCGCTGAACCAGCCGCAGCGGCGCGCGTGCAGCAGCGCGACCGTGTCGTCGGCGAGCCAGCCGAAGTGGCGGCGAATCAACGTGCGGTCGGTGATGACGTCGCTGCCGATCGGCTCACCCTCGAAGCCGTCCGTCGCCGCCGGCTGGTAGTCGCTGCCGGCGCGATCGTGCAGGCGCACGGGGCCGGAGCCGAGGGCGGCGCCGTCATTCGCCCTCGCCACGAAGCGCGGCACGAGCGCGGGGTCCGCCGTCGCGAAGAGATAGCCGCGCCGGTTCATGCGGAAGACGTTGCCGCTCTCGCGGGCCAGCTCCTCGAGCAGGTCGATGCTGCGGTTCATGAGCGCCACCATGTCGTCACCGGGACCCGGCCACCAGTTGCGGTAGCACTCCGTGGACTTGTCGCTGGTGAGCGAGAGCGGCGGGCGCTCGTCGACGACGACGACGTCCGTGAGGCCCCGGCGAACGGCCAGGTGATAGGCGGCGGCGATGCCGGCGATGCCGGCGCCGCAGACGACGACCTCGGCGCTACGCGCGTCCATGGGCGCTCGATTGTAATACAGGGCGTCGCCCCATCGTGAAGTCGGCGGCACGTCGTTCGCATGCATACGCGGAGCCTGCGATGCCGATCCGTGATCTTCCCGACCCCGAGGCCCCAGAGGTCGACACGCGCATGCTGGAGTTCGTCGCGCGCCGGCGCGGCGAACAGGCAAATGCGCGCCGCCAGCGCATCCAGCTCATCGCCATCATCGCGCTCGGGCTGATCGGCATCGTGCTGACAGTCTCCAACGCCGTGCTGGTGAGCCGCCTGGTGGCGCGCCCGGTGAC
>JBKPRI010000002.1:0-5726 GCA_046734515.1 Candidatus Methylomirabilota bacterium
TGTCCAGGGGTCTCAGCGGTTGACCACGCGATGCAGCGCCCAGCCGTCCGCGTGGAGACCACCGATCTGCTGCGCGCGGTCGAACAGGGTGAGCCGTCGGGGCTTGCCGGCCGGATGCGCGGCGACGAGGAGCGCCCGGGCGAGCCGTGTGGCCTCGGCCGGCGTGACCGCCTCGACCGAGTAGCGGGCGAGCTCGCGGCGGCGGTCGTGGAAGAACTCCACCTCCCACTTCATCGTGGCCCTCGTGAGCGCAGGTTGCGAGGAGAGCCATGATCGCCGGGGTCACAACAACGGCGGCGGAGGCGTGATCAGTATACCTGCGGTAACGGGTGTATAGTGCGAGAGCCTTATGTCATTCCGCCCCGCGTCGTTCAAGGACATTCAGCGGACCGGGCCACCCACCACAGCCGACGGCAAGGAATGGACGGTCCACCTGTCGGCGGCGCCACCGGCCGAGTGGCTCGTGCTCTTCCAGGCCGACGCGCGCGGTGACGAAGCCGCCGGCAGTGTGCGCTGGCCGGTGAACGTCCAGTTCGTCGAGCTGCGGTTCGCCAGCACGCCCGACAATCTGCCGCGCGCCCTGGAACACCTTGGGCAGCGCATCGTCCGCGCGAACGACGACTACCGGAGCTGGCTGGACGCCGCGCATCGCAAGGGCGAGGCGCGTCAGCAGAATGCGGTCGTCGAGGCGGATCGCGTGCGCGAGCTGAACGAGCGCTTCAAGAACCTCTAGTCCCGTCCGCCCGAAACGCCTACCGTGCCAGCGGCAGGCTGACCAGAAACGTGCTGCCCTTCCCCCGCTCGCTCACGACCTCGAGCGTGCCCTCGTGCTTGCGGACGATGCCGAGGCTCACGGAGAGGCCGAGGCCGGTCCCCTTGCCGTCGGGCTTGGTCGTGAAGAACGGCTGGAACACGTGGGTCAGCTCGTCGCTGGCGATGCCGACGCCGGTGTCGGACACGGAGATCGTCAGGCACGGGATGCCGTCGGCCGCGCGCAGCTCGGTGCGCACGCCGAGCGTGCCGCCCTCCGGCATGGCGTCGAGCGCGTTGTTGAAGAGGTTCACGAACACCTGCGTGAGCTGATCGCGGTCGCCGAGCACCTGGTAGGCCGCGCCCACGTGCTCGACGTCGGCCACCACCTTGCCGTGCGCGAGCCGCCCCGCCACCAGATCGAGCGAGCGCTGGAGCACCTCGCGGATGTCGATCGAGCTCAGCGCCGGCTCGCGGCGGCGCGCGAAGTCGAGCAGCCGCCGCATGATCTTGGTCGCCCGCTGCGTCTGCTCGTTGATGGCGTCCAGGCGCGCGAGGGCGGCGGGCTTGTCGGCGACGTCACGCCGCAGGCGCTCGGCGTGGCCGAAGATCACCATCAGCGGATTGTTGACCTCGTGGGCGACGCTGGCCGCCAGCTCGCCGATCGCCGCCAGCTTGGCCGACTGCGAGAGCTGCGTGTGGGCGGTGTGCACCTCCTCGATGCGCCGGCGCAGGTCGTCGTACAGGCGCGCGTTGCGCAGCGCGATGCCGGCGTTGCGCGCCACGGCCGTCAGCAGGTCGAGCTCGTCCCGCCCGAAGGCGCCACCGGAGCGCTTCTCGCCGACGAGCACGACGGCGGCCAGCGCATCGTCCTCGACGATGGGCACCGCCAGCGCGACGTTCGCCGCCCGGAGACTGCGCACCACGTGGATCAGCGCGGGGTCGGCCTGCGCGTGCAGCAGCTCGTCGTCGGCGATGAACACGCGCTGCCGCGACGCCAGCCACGTGAGCAGCGCGGGATGCACGGCCTCCGGCAGCGGCTGGACGTCCTCGCCGGCGGCCACGTGGCGCTCGCGCCCCCAGAACCGGTCGCCCGGCGCATCCGGCAGGTAGAGCCCCGCGCTGCGCAGTGGAATCTCGTTGACCAAACCGCGCGCCAGCACACGCGCCACGCCCGCGACGTCCGTCACGTCGCCCAGCCCGCGCGCCAGCTGCAGAAGTGCGTTGCGCACCCCGTGCTCGCGATGGAACATCACGCGCTCGAGCAGCCCCTCGAGCCGGCGCAGCAGCGGCAGGCCCGCCACCAGCGCGCCCGCCGCGAGCAGCGCGGCGCCGAAGGAGCCGGTGCCATCGCCCCGGCCGGCGCGAGCGACCGCGTGGATCGCGAGGATCAGGAAGGGCGCCAGCGCCACGCTGCTGAGCGCGTAGAGCACGGCGCGACGCATGAGCACGGTGATCTCGACCAGGCGGTAGCGGACGATCGCCACGCCGAGCGCCAGACCGAACACCATGTTGGCGGGGATGCCGACCGGGTACAGGCGCTCCCAGCCGCCCACGAAGCGCACGAAGTCGCTAGCGCCGCCGACCAGGGCGACGACGATGCCCGCCACGATCCAGCGGGCGCGGGTCGCCCGCGCCCCCCGCGCCTGCCGTGCCGTCGTGGCAAGGACCGCCGCCCCGCCGATCAGGTATCCATAGAAGTAGGCCAGAAAGGGGCCGTAGGCCGGTCCCGGAGCCGGGGCGTACCCCCAGACCGTCTGACGCACACCGGCCAGGAACCACGAGGTCGGCGTCAACACCACGAACACCGCGGCCAGCGCGTAGGCGACGGCCAGCAGGCGTCCGCGCCGACGGCGGCCCAGGAAGGCGTGGACGTACTCGGCGAAGAAGGCCGGCACGACCGCGATCGCCACGTGGATCACCCACTCCCACCGCAGCGCCGTCTCGGGCGTATCGGCCGAGCGCAGGCCCCAGACGCCGAGGTTCCAGGTGGCCAGCGCGATGGCGAAGGCGGCGAAGGAGCGGTTACGGGCGTCACGGCGGTCTGCGGCCACCGCCACTGCGGCGAGCAGGACGTTCAGGACCAGCGCCACCGCCGGGAGGACGCGGTGCAGCGTGGGCTCTATCACCCGGGCAGGCTAGCACGACCCGGACCGAAAATGACGACGCCCGCCGCCGGAATGGGCCGGGGCGGGCGTGTCGGCTCTTCTGCCGGGCGCGCAGTTACAGGTACTGCCCGGTCGTCACCACGCGCTCGACGGTCTTCTTCTCGACCTTGGGCTCGCTCGTCAGCACCTTCACGTACACGATGCGCTCGCCCTTGCGGCCGGCGATCTTCGCCCAGTCGTCGGGGTTGGAGGTGTTCGGCAGATCCTCGTTCTCCTTGAACTCCTCGCGCACCGCGGCCAGCAGGTCGTCGGTGGCCACGCCCTTGGCGCCGCCGCCGATCAGCCGCTTGAGCGCGAACTTCTTGCCGCGGCGGACGATCGACTCGATCATCGCGCCCGAGGAGAAGTCCTTGAAGTAGAGCACTTCCTTCTCGCCGTTGGCGTACGTGACCTCGAGGAAGCGGTTGTCCTCGCTCAGCGCGTACATGGCCTTGACCGTCTCGGCGATCATGCTGTCGACGGACTCGCCGGCGGCGATCGGGATCTCGGTCGTCAGGTACTTGTGGAAGATGTCGACGGCGCCGGTCTCGTCCGGCCGCTCCACCTTGATCTTCACGTCCAGGCGGCCCGGCCGCAGGATGGCCGGATCGATCAGGTCCTGCCGGTTGCTGGCGCCGATGACGATGACGTTCTTCAGACCCTCGACACCGTCGATCTCGGCCAGCAGCTGCGGCACGATGGTCGACTCCACGTCGCTGCTGATGCCGGTGCCGCGCGTGCGGAAGAGGGCGTCCATCTCGTCGAAGAACACCACGACCGGCACGTCCTCGTTGGCCTTCTCCTTGGCCTTCACGAAGATCTCGCGGATCTTGCGCTCCGTCTCACCGACGTACTTGTTCAGCAGCTCGGGGCCCTTGATGTTGAGGAAGTAGCCCTTGATCTTCTCGCCACGCTTCTCGGAGATCTTCTCGGCGAGATTGTTGGCCACGGCCTTGGCGATCATGGTCTTGCCGCAGCCGGGAGGTCCGTAGAGCAGCACGCCCTTGGGCGGGGCCAGACGGTGCTCCTTATAGTAGTCCGCGTAGAGGTACGGCAGCTCGACGGCGTCGCGGATGGTCTCCAGCTGGGTGCCGAGACCGCCGATGGCGTCGTAGCCGATGTCCGGCACTTCTTCCAGCGACAGGTCCTCGACCTCGTTCTTCGGCAGCTTCTCGAGCAGGTAGCCGCTCTTGGCGTCCATCAGCAGGTGGTCGCCGGTCTTCAGCTTCAGGCTGCGCAGGGGGTCGGAGACGATGGCCACCTTGTCCTCGTCGGCCCGCAGGGTGACCAGCGCGCGCTCGGGGTCGAGCTGCTCCTTGAGGATGACCACCTCGCCCTGGATCTCGTAGCCGGCGGCCTCCACCACGTTGAGGCCCTCGTTCAGGATGAGCTCCTGGCCGGGCTTGAGCATCTCGGCCTTGAGCGCCGGGTGGAGGTTGACCTTCACCTTGCGGCCCTGGGAGAGCACGTTGACCGTGCCGTCCTGGTTGACCGAGAGGTACACCCCGTAGGTGTTCGGGGGGGCGCAGAGCTTGTCGACCTCCTCGCGAAGCGAGCTGATCTGCTCCTTGGCCTCCTCCAGCGCGGTGGCCATGCGCTCCTTCTGCCCGGCGGCCTGGACGGCCCGCTCGCGCATGGAGGACAGCTCCTCGTTCGCGGCGCTCAGCTCCTTGCGCGTAGCCAGGAGCTCCTCGAGCAGCGTGGCGTCACTCATCCTCCGCGCGTCCATGGGCTGTGCCCTCCAGGCGCCCCGCTCGGTAAGTTGCCCGGCGAGTCGCGCTTGCGTAGGAGACGAGCAAGACTAACGCCACATTCAGTGACGTCCGCAAATATGCGCCAGTGCGAGAAACACGTCCTGCAGCATCGCACGGTGCCCGACGATTGAGCCATATTCAAAAGCGCATCTTGTAGGGTTGCTTGGAAAGTGTGCGCGCTACCTGTGCGGATGATCGCCCGGGCGCAGTTTGGTCCGTCCGTTGATCGGCTTTCATGAGCGCTCAAGGGTTCTGACGGTACTCCGCGCTCCAGGATGCCCTTTTCTCTCTCCTGATGCGGGCATCCCGTGCCACTGCGTCGCGAGCCGCGGGGTACACTGAGCCGCCATGGCCCAGGAAGCGCGCGTGCTCGGCCTGCAATGCCTCCGCTGCCACGCCCGCTTCACCGAGCCCCGCCTCTTCACCGGCTGTCCCCGGTGCCGCGCGCAGGGGGTGGCCGTCAACCTCACCGTCGAGTACGACCTGGCCCCACTGGCCGGGGTGAGCCCCGGCACCTTCGCAGCGCCCCGCGGGGGGATGTGGCGCTTCCGCCACCTTCTGCCCGTCCGCGGCACACCGCCGGTCACCCTGGGCGAGGGCGGCACACCGCTCGTCCATCTGACGCGCCTCGGCAAGCGGCTGGGCCTGCCCCGGCTCTACGCCAAGGACGAGAGCCAGAACCCCACGTGGTCCTACAAGGACCGCCTCTGCGCCACCGCCGTCACCCACGCCGTGGAGATCGGCGCCCGGGTCATCACCATCTCCTCCACCGGAAACCACGGCGCCTCCACCGCGGCCTATGCCGCGCGGGCCGGGGTGCCGTGCGTGATCTTCACGGTGGCCTCGGTGCCCGACACCATGAAGACACTCATGCAGGCGTACGGCGCCGCCGTGGTTGAGTGCCCGACGTCCGAGGCGCGCTGGGATCTGATGCGCCAGGGCGTCGAGCGGCTGGGCTGGTATCCGACCAGCGGATTCATCGTCCCGCCGGTCGGCTCCAATCCGTGGGGCGTCGAGGGCTACAAGACCATCGCGTACGAGATCGCGGAGGAGCTGGGCTGGACCGCGCCGGACG
>JBKPRI010000003.1:0-11543 GCA_046734515.1 Candidatus Methylomirabilota bacterium
CTCGACGCGCTCGAAGCCGCGCGCGATCGCGTCTTCGTCGGCCCCGCGCTGGGCATCACGTACAACCTCAGCCAGGCGGAAGGGCGCTGGGGCGTGACGCGCGAGCGCGCCGAGGCCTTCCAGCGCGAGCTGGAGATCTCGGTGGAGACGGTGGCGCGGTTACGCCAGCGCGGCGTGCGCGTGCTTCCCGGCGGCGACTACGGCTTCCCCTTCACGCCGCACGGCACCTACGCGCGCGATCTCTGGCTCTTCGTGAAGATCCTCGGCTTCTCGCCGATGGACACGCTGGTCGCGGCCACGCGGCTGGGCGGCGAGCTGATGGGCAAGCCGGGTGAGCTCGGGGTGGTGACGGCGGGCGCGCTCGCCGACCTGCTCCTGATCGACGGCGATCCGCTGGCGAACATCGAGGTCCTTCAGGACCGCGACGCGCTGCGGATGATCATGAAGGACGGCGCGCTGCACAAGGCGCCGTCCGCGCGCTAGCCCAGCTCCTTCTCGACCAGCGCGGCGAGGTCGTCGAGGGCGCGCTTGTCCTCCTCGGCGAGCTGGCGCGGCCGGTTGTCCACCACGCACAGCGTGCCCACGCGGCGGCCGTCGACGTGCACGGGGCGCCCGGCGTAGAAGCGCAGGCGCGGGCCGTCGGCCACCACGGGACTGTCGGCGAAGCGCGGATCGGCGAGCGCGTCGGGCACCACGAAGATCTCGTCCTGCTGGATGGTGTAGGCGCAGAAGGCGAGGTCGCGCGCCGTCTCCGTCACGTCGAAGCCGGACCGCGACTTGAACCACTGCCGCTCGGCGTCGACCATGGTCACCATCGCCCCGGGCACGTCGAGCAGTCGGCGGGCCAGCCGCGTGATCCGGTCGAAGCGCTCCTCGGGCGGCGTGTCGAGGATGCCGCGCGCGTGGAGCGCGCGCAGGCGCTCCACCTCGTCGGGCGGCGCGGCGGCAGCGATCCAGCGGCAGGCCTGGCGCAGCGCCCACGCACGCACGCGCGTGCGCGCGTAGAGCATCGAGAATGGCGCGACGAGCCAGTCGGTGACCCCGGCGGCGGCGCCGGCCGCGCGATCGGCCTCCGCCTCGTTGGCCGCCACCAGCACGATGGGCAGGTCCTTGTCCCCGTGGTCACCGCCGTGGCGCACGGCGCGAGCCACCTCGAGACCGTCGCGGCCCCCGAGGCGGGAGCCGAGCATCAGCAGCGACGGCGCGCCCGTCGGCGACGGCTTCAGCACGGCGTCGATGTCAGGCGCCGTCGCCAGCTTCAGGCCGTCGGCCAACACGGCCTCCATCAGCCGCTCGCGCAGCTCCGGCTGATCGACGGCCAGCAGCACCGTCTGGTCCAGCATCTCGTCCGGCACGCTGGTCTTGGCGGTGATGGCCGCCTTCGCCGCCGGGGCGCGCGACGGCGCCGTGGGCGTGACGTCGAGCGTCATCCCCTCGGCGGCTGCGAACACCTCGAGCGAAGGACCCGCCTGGGCACGCGCGGCCTCCACGACGGAGCCGAGGGCGTCGTCATCACGCATCGGGTCGTGATGATAGAGGGCCAGGCGCCGCGCGCCCGCGGCCCGCGACACCCGCACCACCGACTCCACCGTGCTGTGGCCCCACCCGACCTTCATCGGATACTCGGCCGCCGTGTACTGCGCGTCGTGGATGACGAGATCGGCGCCGGTCAGGAACTCCGCGTGACGGCGGTCCTCCCCGGTGAGATCGCCGCGGCCGTCGGCCAGCGCGCGGCTGTGCGGCTCGTGATCGGTCGCGTAGACCACGCTCACGCCGTCGACCTCGAGCCGATAACCGAGCGTCAGCGCGGGATGGTTCAGATAGCGCGCGGAGATGCGCACGTCGCCGATGCTGAACACACCCTCGACGAGGTCGTGATAGCGCACGGTGGCCGCGAACTGCTCGAGGCTGACCGGGAAGTACGTGTACTGCATCTGACCGGCGAGCGTGTCGCGCAGGGACTCGCGCAGCCCCCGCGGTGCATACACGTCCCACTCGTCGCCCGGCAGGAACAGCGGCGCGAAGAAGGGGAAGCCCTGGATGTGATCCCAGTGCGTGTGCGTGATCAGGATGTGGCCGCGGTACGGTCGCGTGCGGTTGGCGACCAGCGCGTGACCAAGCCCGTGCGCGCCGGTCCCACAATCGAGCACCAGCAGCGTCCCCGCGGCCGAGCGCACCTCGACGCACGAGGTGTTGCCGCCGAAGCGGACGGTCGCCGGCCCCGGCTTGGCGATCGACCCGCGCGTCCCCCAGAACCGCAGGCGCATGCGAACCCTCCCCTGATCGACTCTGCGATCGTACTTCGTTTGACGGATGCCATTGCAACCCGTCTCAGGCGGCGCCGGCCGGTCAATATCGGCCCAGCCACGGTGGTTCGTGAGTAGGCAACGGGCCCGGATCGCGAGGGGCACCGAGCCTGGACGCCCTTGAACATCAGACACTTGGCGCACGCACTCGGTATGGTACGGCGGTTGCCTTATACCCCCGCCATGACCGCCGAGATCCTGATCGGGCTCTTCGTGGCGTACGGCTACTGGATCGTGTTCACGGCGATCCTGCTCGACAACGCCGGCCTGCCAATCCCGGGCGAGCTCCTGCTCCTGGCCTTCGGCATCGTCGCCAAGGACGGCCACCTCGATCCGATCCTCGGCCTGGTCATCGCGGCCACGGCGGCCATGGCGGGCGACAGCCTCGGGTACTGGATCGGCCGTCTCGGCGGCGACCGGGTGCTCGCGCGGCTGGGTCAGCGTCCGCGCTTCCGCCCGGGTGACGTCACCGTGGTGTTCGGCCGCTTCGTCATCGGGGCCCGCGTGCTCCTGGCCCCGCTGGCCGGCCTGACGCGGATGCCGTTCGGGCGCTTTCTGATCTTCGACAGCGTGGGTTGTCTGGTGTGGGCCGGCGCGTTCATCCTGATCGGCTACGCCAGCGGCGTGCGGCTCGAGGTGATGCAGCAGAGCCTGCGCGTCGTCAGCGTGGCCGCGCAGAGCCTGATCGTGGCCGCGCTCGCCGCGTGGACCATCAGCCGCTTCGTTCGCCGCCGCACCGCGACCGCGACCGCCGCCGCGTAGTCACCCGCTACCGTATACTCGGGGTCCTCGTCCAAGGAGGATGCCCGCATGCGCACGATCGACGTCCACGCGCACCTCGTTCCTCGTAACGTCTGGCAGGCCGCCGAGGCCAAGCGCGACTGGTACGGCTACCGCCACGAGCCCGGCGAGGGGCTCGGCACCTTCGTGGCCAACGGCAAGCGAACCGGATTCACGTCGCCGAAGGTGCGCTTCACTCCCGAGGAGCGGCTGAAGGACATGGACGCGCAGGGGGTGGACGTGCAGGTTGTCTCCATTCACACGCCGTTCTTCGGCTACCACCTCGACGGCGCCCAGGGGCTGGCGCTGGCCCGCGAGGTCAACGACGAGATCGCCGCGCTGACCAGACAGTGGCCCACACGGTTCGCCGGGCTCGCGACCCTGCCGGTCCAGGACGTGAAGGCGTCGATCGACGAGCTGGAGCGGGCAGTCACCGTGCTCGGGCTCAAGGGCGCCGAGCTCGACACGATCGTGAATGGCGAGAACTGGGACGCGCCGAGGTTCCTGCCGCTCTTCAAGGCGGCCGAGGCCATGGGGGCCGTGCTGTTCTTCCATCCGCAGCCGCAGCTCAACTTCATGCTCGACCGCACGACGCGCTATGGCCTGAACAACAGCCTGGGCGTCATCGTGGAGGACGCGATCGCCGTGGCGATGTTGATCTACGGCGGCGTGCTCGATGCGTGCCCCGGCCTGAAGGCCTGCATCGCCCACGGCGGCGGGCCGGCCTGTTATGCCATGGGCCGCCTCGACCGTGCGTGGCACGGGCGTCCCGAGTCGCGCGGCGGCGCGACCAAGCCACCGAGCGCCTACCAGAAGCAGCTCTACTACGACACGGTCGTCGGCAGCGAGAAGGCGTTGCGCTTCCTGCTCGACGAGGTGGGCGCGGATCGCGTGGTGCTCGGCAGCGACTGGCCGTTCGTGCCCTGGCATCCCTCGCCGGTGACGTGGGTGCAGGGCCTGGCCAGCCTCAGCGCGGAGGAGAAGGAGAAGATCGTCTGGCGTAACCTCGAGGTCCTGCTGAAGCTCTAGCGGCCGCGGCCGCCCGGGCTCGGTCAGGCGTGCGCGGGGCGGCGGGCGCGCCGCCAGAAGAACACTTTCGAGATGGGGCGCGCCGCCAGGTACTTCTGGGCCGATTCCATATAGAGGTACAGGACCGGCGTGATGTAGAGCGTGAGCAGCTGCGAGACGAGCAGGCCGCCGACGACGGCGAGGCCGAGCGGGCGGCGCGCGTCGGCGCCGGCGCCGATGCCGAGCGCGATCGGCAGCGTGCCGAGCAGCGCGGCCATCGTGGTCATCATGATCGGCCGGAAGCGGAGCAGGCAGCCCTGGTAGATGGCGTCGGCGGCGCTGGCGCCGGCGCGCTCCAGCTCGAGCGCGACGTCGATCATCATGATGGCGTTCTTCTTCACGATCCCGACCAGCATGATCAGTCCCACGAAGCCGTAGACGTTCAGCTCCATGTTGAACAGCATCAGCGTGGCCAGCGCGCCGACCCCGGCCGACGGCAGGCCCGAGAGAATCGTCAGCGGGTGGATGAAGCTCTCGTAGAGGATGCCGAGGATGAGATAGATCACCAGCACGGTGATCAGCAGCAGCAGGCCCTGGCCGCGCAGCGAGTCCTGGAAGGCCTGCGCCGTCCCCTGGAAGGTGGCGCTCAGCGTGGCCGGCACGCGCAGCTCGCGCTGGAGCGCCTCGACCTGCGTCACGGCATCGCTCAGTGACACGCCGGGCTTGGTGTTGAACGAGATCGTCACGGCGGGCAGCTGGCCCAGGTGGTTCACGACCAGCGGTCCCAGCCCCGGCGTCAGCGTCACCACGGCGTCGAGCGGCACCAGGCGGCCGCTGCTCGAGCGCACGTAGAGGCGCTCGAGCGCGGTGGGGTCCAGCTGGTACTGCGGATCGACCTCGAGGATGACCCAGTACTGGTTCGTCGGCGTGTAGATGGTGGAGACCTGCTTGCTGCCGTAGGCGGCGCCCAGCGCGCTCTCGATCTGGTCGGCCGTCACGCCGAGCGCCGAGGCCTTGTCGCGGTCGATGTCCAGCACGATCTGCGGGCTGGTGATCTGCAGGTCGGAGTTCACGTCCTGCAGCCCCGGCAGCTCGCGCATCCGCTCGGCCAGCCGCGGCGCCCACTGGTAGAGCTCGGCGAGATCGGCGTCCTGCAGCGTGTACTGGTACACCGCCTTGGTGAGCTGTCCGCCGATGCGGATCGTCGGCAGCACCTGCGGGTAGACGCGCATGCCCGTCACCGTGGCCAGCTTGGGGCGGAGATCGGCGATGAGCTGGTCGACGGGCTTGCGCTGGTTGTGCGGCTTCAGCCGCACGAAGATGCGGCCGTTGTTCGACACGGTGCTGCTGCCGCTGGCCCCGATGAACGACATGAACTGCTCGACGTAGGGCTGCTGGGCGAACACGTCGGCCACGGCCTTCTGGTGCGCCATCATCGAGTCGAAGGAGACGTCCTGTGCCGCCTCGGTGAACGCGAAGATCGTCCCGTTGTCCTCGGTGGGAATGAACCCCTTGGGGATGGCCCTGAAGCAGTACGCGGTGGCCAGCAAGGTCAGCACCAGCACCACCATCGTCAGCCGGCCGTGCCGCAGCGTCCACTGCAGCGAGCGGTCGTACAGGTGCAGCATGCCGTCGAAGACGCGCTCGGAGGCCTGGTAGAGCCGGTTGTGGCCGCCGTGCGGGGGCCGCAGGAACCGGCTGCACAGCATCGGCGTCAGCGTGAGCGACACGATACCCGAGACCACCACGGCGGCGCCGATGACGACCGCGAATTCGTGCAGGAGCCGGCCGACCACGCCGCCCATGAAGAGGACGGGGATGAACACGGCGGCCAGCGAGATGGTCATGGAGAAGATGGTGAACCCGATCTCGGCGGAGCCCTTGAGCGCGGCCGTCATGCGATCCTCGCCGGCTTCCATCCGGCGGACGATGTTCTCCAGCATGACCACGGCGTCGTCCACCACGAAGCCGACGCAGAGCGTGAGCGCCATCAGCGAGATGATGTCGATCGTGTAGCCGAGCGCGTACATGACGGCGAACGTCCCCACGATCGACAGCGGCACCGCCAGGCTGGGGATCAGCGTGGCCGAGACGTTGCGCAGGAAGACGAAGATGACCAGCACCACCAGGCCGATGGTCAGCAGCAGCGTGAACTGCACGTCGTGCACGGACTCGCGGATGGCCACCGAGCGGTCGTACACCACGTTGAGACCGACCGAGGCCGGCAGCTGCTGGCGGAACACCGGCAGCAGCGCGCGCACCGCGTCGACCACCTCGATGGTGTTCGTCCCCGGCTGGCGCTGCACGGCCAGCACCACCGCCCGGTCGCTGTTGAACCACGAGGCGACCTTGTCGGTCTGCACGCCGTCGATGATGCGCCCGAGCTCCTCCAGCCGTACCGGCGAGCCGTTGCGATACGCCACCACGAGCGGCCGGTAGGCGCTGGCGTCGGTGAGCTGGGCGTTGGACTGGATGTTGACGGCCTGGTGCGGGCCCGACAGCGTGCCGGTCGGCTTCTTCACGTTGCCGCGCGCGATGGCCGTCTCCACCTCGTCGATGCCGATGCCGCGCGCGGCCAGCGCCCGCGGGTCGACCTGCACGCGCACCGCGTACTTCTGCGAGCCGAAGATGGTCACCTGCGCGACGCCGTTGATGGTGGAGATGCGCTGGGCCAGGTTGGTCTGCGCATACTCGTCCACCGTGTAGAGCGGCAGCGTGGGCGAGCTGAGCGCGAGATAGATGACCGGCTGATCGGCCGGGTTCACCTTCTGGAAGCTGGGCGGCGTCGGCATGCCGGGCGGCAGCAGCGGCGCCGCCTTGGTGATGGCCGACTGCACGTCCTGGGCGGCCGCGTCGATGCTCCGGCTGAGCGTGAACTGGATGGTGATCTGCGTCACGCCGAGCGCGCTGGTCGACGTCATCGAGTCGATGCCGGCGATCGTGGTGAACTGCCGCTCGAGCGGCGTGGCGACCGCCGAGGCCATCGTCTCGGGGCTGGCGCCGGGCAGCTGCGCGGACACCAGGATGGTCGGGAAGTCGACGTTGGGCAGGTCGCTGACCGGCAGGCGCCCGTAGGCCATGACGCCGAAGATCAGCACCGCCGCCATCAGCAGCGTGGTCAGCACCGGGCGGCGGATGAACAGCGTGGGGCTCATGACGGCTTCTGCGGCTTGATCTCCACGCGCGTGCCGGGCACCAGGCGCAGCTGGCCGTCGGTGACGACGCGCTCGCCACCCTTGAGCCCCTGCTCCACGACGGTCTCGCGCGCCAGGCGCCGGCCCACCTTCACGGGCCGGGACTCCACGGTCGAGTCGGCCTTGACCACGAACACGAACGGCCCCTGCTGGCCGGCCTGGATCGCCTGCGTCGGCACCACCACCGAGCGCTCCGTCGTGAGCGTCAGCGCGACGTCCACGAACTGTCCCGGCCACAGCGCGCTATCCGAGTTGGCGAAGGTCGCCTTGAGCTGGATGGTGCCGGTGGTCGGATCCACGGTGTTGTTCATGAAGGTGACCGCCCCGGCCACGGACGGCTGGCCCGCCTCGGGAAACGCCTCGACCTTCAGCGTGCCTTCCCCTCGGTACTTCTTGATGGCGGCCAGGTGCTGCTGCGGCACGGCGAAGGAGACGTAGATCGGCCGGATCTGCGCGATGACGACCAGCGGGTTGTCCTCGTTGGACTTCACCACGTTGCCGCTCTGCACGAGCAGGTTGCCGGTGCGCCCGTCCATGGGCGCGTGGATACTCGTATAGGCCAGCTGCAGCCGCGCCGTCTCCACCGCCGCCTCGTCGGACTGGATCACCGCGCGCGCGTTGTCGGCCATGGCCTCGGCCGCGCGCGTCGCCGCGCGCGCGTTCTCCACCGCGGCGCGGTCGGCCTGGACGGTGGCCTGCATGCTGGCCATCGCGGTGCGCACCTGGTCGTACTGCTCGCGCGCGACGAGCTCTTTTTCCACGAGCGTCGCGTAGCGCTTCTCCTGGACCTTGGCCGTCTCCATCTGCGCCATGTCGCGCTCGAGGTTGGCCTCGGTCTGGAGCACCTCGGCCTGGCGCTGCGCCATCGCCGCTTCCATCTGGCGAAGCTGCGCGCGGTCCTTGGCGACGTTGGCCTCGGCCTGGCGCAGCGCGGCCTGCAACGGGCGCTGGTCGATCGTAAACAGCAGCGCCCCGCGCTTGACGTCCTGTCCCTCGGTGAAGTGCACCTGCTCGATCTGCCCGGCCACCTGGGATTTCACGCCGACGGAGGTGTACGCCTGCACGGTGCCGACGGTCGTCACCTGGACCGGCACCGCGCGCTCTTCCGCGACGCCGGCGCCGACGGGCACGGCCGGCGGCGCCGGCGGCTTCGACTGCGCGCCGCTGGGCTCCGAGCAACCGGCCGCGGCCAGCGCGGCGGCCAGAACGAGCGACGCCAGGCGCCGGCTCATGCCTTGGCCGCCTCGGTGGCGGCATCGACGAGCGCTTCGAGGCCCTTGATCACCCGCTGGCGGTCCTCGAGCGCCATGCGCTTGAGCACGCCCTCCACGCCGCGCATCTGCATGCCGTGCAGCTCGGTGACCAGCGCGCGGCCCGCGCGCGTCAGCTCGAGCACGTAGGCGCGGCGGTCGACCGGATCGTCGGCGCGGCGCAGGAACGCCTTCTCCTCCAGCCGGTCCACGATGTGCGTCACGGCCGGGAGGGTGACGCCGAACGCCTTGCCCACGTCGCCCATGTGGCAGCCGGTATGATCGGCCACGTAGAAGAGGACCTGGGACTGGGCGTACGTGAGGTCCAGCTCGGACGCCCGCTGCCAGACGACCTGGCGGAACGTGGTGGTGCCGAGCGCGTTCAGCAGATCGAGGAGGCGCTGAGCCTCCTCGCGCCGGGGGGAGCGCGGGGGTCGCATCGCCCCCGAATCATACAGCTGCCTAATAGTTAATGCAATAAAGTGTCGGGCTACACCGGGAGCTTGTCGCCGTCGGCCGGCGCCGCCACCTCGAACGCGTTCACCACGCCCGAGAGCATCGCGAAGTAGTTCGCGGCGGCGGTGAGCTCCAGCAGCCACTGCACGCCGTGGCGCTTCAGCAGCGCGTCGAACACCGCCTGCTCCACCCGATTGGTGCGCATCAGCTGGCGCACGTAGACCACGATGTCGCGCTCGTCGGCGCCGAGCCGCGCCGGATCGCCCTTGGCCCGGAGCAGGTCAATGACGTCGTCCTTCAATCCATTGCGGCGCGCGGCGCCCACCTGGGCCGACCAGACGTAGGCGGCTTCGCGCTCGCGCACCGCGGTGAGGATGGCCACCGAGCGCAGCGGCGGCGCCACCACGCTGTCGTCGCGGAAGAACGAGACGAGCGGCAGCAGGCGCTTGGCCAGCTCGGGGCTGTGCAGCAGCATGCTGAACGGACCACGCACGTTGCCGAAGACGGCGACGACGGCGTCGACGACGGCGTGGTGCTCGGCGGGCACGTCGGCCTTGCCGGTGATGGGAGTGACGCGGGCCATGGGAACTCCTTTCAGATTTTCACGCCGTACTTCTCGAGCGTCTCCGCGCGCAGCTCGAGGCCGAGCCCGGGCGTCTCCGGCACGGTCATGACGCCGTCGACGATGGCCGGGCGCTCGCGGAACAGCTCGAACCAGAGCGGGTCGCGGGTGGGATCGGCGAACGATTCGAGGATGAAGCCCGTCGGGCTCGCGGCCAGCGCGTGCACGTGGATCTGCGGATCGTGATGCGCGGCCAGCGGGACCTGGTAGAGCTCGGCCATCACCGCGGCCTTGCGCCACGTGGTCAGCCCGCCCGCCCACGTCGAATCGATGATCAGGTAGTCCACGAGCCCCTCGGCCAGCATCGTGCGCAGGCCGAAGGGGCTGTACTCCGTCTCTCCCGCCGCAATCGGAATATCGGTCTCGGCCTTCAGGCGCGCCAGCGTGCGGCGCTCGTCGTACCAGGGCATGGGATCCTCGAGCCAGAAGATGTCGTGCTCGGCGCAGCGCGCGGCCGCGTCCAGCGCCGTTGGCAGGCTCCAGCCCTGGTTGGCGTCGAGCATGATCTTCACGTCCTTGCCGACGGCCTTGCGGATGACGCCCACGCGGGCGGCGTCGGCCTCGGGCGTCAGGCCGCCCACCTTGACCTTCACCGTACGGTAGCCCTGCTCGACGTACATCGCCGCCTCGCGCACCAGGTCGTCGCGGCGCTCGCCGTCACGGTAGTAGAACCCGGTGACGTACGCGGGCACGCTCCGGCGCAGGGCGCCGCCGAGCAGCGCCCACACCGGTCGGTTGATCGCCTTGCCCTTCAGATCCCACAGCGCGATGTCGATCGCGCTCAGCGCCGTGATCAGCGGACGCTGCTGGCGCGCGAGCGCGGGGACCCCACGCACGCTCGTGTAAGTCAGTGCGAATAGGTCTTGCCAGACGGCCTCGGCATCGAAGGGATCGCGGCCGACCACCAACGGCGTGATCGCGTCGATGATCGCGCGCACGCTCCGCAGCCCCTCCGGCCCCGCCTGGAAAAGGAACGGTCCGTGTCCCTCGCCGATCCCGACGAGCCCGGCGTCGGTCGTGAGCCGGACGATCACCTCGCTGACGCTGGCGATGGTGTGGGTGGAGGTGCGGACGGCCTGCGGCAGGGGTGCCGAGAGGAAGTAGGTATCCAGCGCGGTGACCTTCATCGCGGCTGGATCATATCAATGAATGGTGGAGGCGGAAGGAGCGGCTCCTCCCGCCTCCACGTGACCGCGCTAGATCCCGCTCAGGATGCCGCCGAGCGCGGCGAGCACCTGGTTCAGGAACGCGACGAGCGTTGTCAGGTTGCTGAAGATCAGGGTCAGATCGTTCCCGCACAGCAGCCCGCTGAGAAGCTGGCCGAGCAACCCCCCTGCCGGGTTCGCGTCGATGTCGAGATGCACCGTGTCCAGGTGGATCTCGAGGCCGAGCAGGTTGAGATCGAGCGGGCCAAGTGTCAAATCGAGAACTTCACAGACCGCCTGGATGGCCACGGCGGCGCCGGTACTCGACGTGGACGGACTGTGGGTGGCGGTTACGGGCATCACCACCTGGCTCGCCGTGGTGCCGTTGGGTGTATTCAGCACCAGGGTGCCGAAGGCGCCGAGCGCGCCGCTGTTGTCGACAAAGCGTTGAATCGTAAATGTGCCGGTTACCCGCCCGGCGCCGCGTGCAGTGCCCTGCACGGGAACCGTGACTCCCCCGCCCGTCCCGGTGGTCTGAGCCACCGTCGGCAGAGCGGTGATGGTGAGCAGCATCAGCACCGCGAGCACGACCGCAGAGTACTTCTTCAACATCGGACCCTCCTGCGACCAAGATGCGTCGCAGGGACGCAAAGGCCATACCGCCTGACCATCACACCAGGGTTGAAAACCTGGCGGCGCGCGTGACGAGCATTGCATTCTTGACGATCCCCGGCGCTTTCCGAATGCCGTATCCTTGCCCCCGGGAGGACACCGAGCACATG
>JBKPRI010000004.1:0-34366 GCA_046734515.1 Candidatus Methylomirabilota bacterium
ACCGCGACCGGCGCCGGCACCGGTCCCCCGATGGGCCCGCAGGCGGCGGTCACCAGCTCGTCGGATTCGGCGCGGAGCTGGCCGACGATCGAGTCGATCTGCTCGTACACGGTCTCCAGCGGCACGCGCGTGAGCATCAGCCGGGGCAGCACCTGCTGCAGCAGGAGGCCGAGGATGCCGCTGACGATCACGATCGTGAAGAGCACCATGAGCGCGATGGTCAGCGGACCGCCGAGGCCGAAGCCGGCGTGGAACAGGATGAGCGGGTAGCTCAGCAGCCCCAGCCAGATGTGGCCGCGCATCCAGAAGGTGGCCCGTCCGATCTGCCACATGGGGACCTTGCGGCGCGCGCCGAGCACGCCGGCGAACACCATGAGGATCGAGCCGATGATGCCGAAGGTGAGGCCGACCACGCTGCCGCCGCTGGGCCCGTTGAGCGCGTGGCGCACGTAGGGCACGTAGATCGCGGTCGACACTGCCAGCACCACCACGCAGAGGACGATCCACTTGCGATGGGAGCTGTCGATCAGCATCGGGCGTCCCTCACTGGGGGATACCGAAGAACTTGAGCGGCTCGATGCGCTTGAGGGCATCGTGCGGGCACGCGTACTGGCAGGCGGGCTCCGCATAGTCGCGGCTGAGATCGCAGGTGGTGGCCTTCTCGCGCACCGTGGCCCGGCGCCGCCCCGAGTGCTCCGGATCCTCCCCCATCACGTTGAACGGGTGCAGGTTGATGTTGCCGTAGGGGCACTGGTTGGCGCAGAGGCCGCAGCCGATGCACCAGTCCTCGATGATGATCTCCAGCGAGTCCGGGTGGCGGCGGATCGAGCCGACCGGGCAGCCCACCATGCAGAGCGGGTCGCGGCAGGAGCGGCACGACGTCGCGATCAGGTACTTGTCGTAGCGCAGGCCGTCGCGCACCAGCCGGGTGACGCCGTCGTGCGCGTCCGCGCAGGCGCGCACGCACTGGTCGCACCGCGTGCAGCGCTCGAGGTCGATGACGAGGAGGTTCTGGGCCTCCATGAGCCCCTGGCTCAGGAAGTCGTCGAGCGGCACGGTGCCGATCGACTGGCGCCGCTTGGAATCCTCCTCGAGGCGGCGCTGGGCTTCCTCGGCCAGCCGGGCCTGGACATCGGGGAACCGGTCCATCAGCGCGTGGAAATCCTCGGCCTTGATGCGCACGGCCTCGACGTGGTCGAGCGCCGTGCAGGTGGCCGTACGCTCGCCGCCGCGGTCGCTGATGTCACCGCCGCCCTGGCCGAGCAGGCCGATCTCGCCGAAGAAGTCCGGCCGCGTGAGGTAGCGCAGCACCAGCTCGCCGCCCGGGAAGTCCTGGCTGACCTTCACGAAGCCGATGCGGATCAGGTACAGGCTGTCGGCGACTTCGCCCTGCTTGCAGACGACCTGCTTGGGCTCGAAGCGCACGAGCTCGACGCGGTCGCGGAGCTGGTCGAACAGCGCGTTGTCCATGCCCGCGAAGATGGGGACCGTGCGCAGGTGCGTGTCGAGCGCGCGCTCGCGGTACCGCTGGTCGAGCTCGCGCTTGAACACCTTGTCCTTCTGGAGCATCTGCAGCACGTTGCGCAGCATCTCGAGGACTTCCACTTCCTCGATCGCGCGCACGGTGGCCGAGCGCGGGTAGAAGCTCATGCACGTCATCTCGCCGAAGAGATCGCCGCGGCCGAGCTGCGCCACCGGGTTGGACAGCTCGAGGTCGACGGAGGCGTCGATGGGGATGTAGCGCGGCGCGGTGGCGGTCGCCTTGCCGGCCGGCTCCATCGTCACCAGCTCGGTCAGCTTGCGGAAGAAGCTCTTGCGCCCGCCATCCTGGGGCCGCCGGGCGGCGCTGTGGCCGAGCGGCGTGGCGATCGAGACCTCGACCTTGCCCTTGAGGATGTAGAAGGCCGTCGAGCCGAAGTCGCCCTCGCGGCAGATGATCTCGCCGGGGCGGAACGTGCGCTTGACCACGGCGCCGCGATTGAGGTCGAGGAAGGTCCCCGACATCCGCTTGAAGATGTCGAGCCGCTGCAGCTCGTCGGCGCTCATCTCCTGGCCCGACGGCAGCCCCACGTCGACGACCTTCTTGTTGGTCAAGGCGCCGGTCGGGCAGGACACCATGCACTCGCCGCAGCCCACGCACGTGGACGCGGCCATCGGCACGTCGGTGTCGAAGGCGATGCCGGCCGCGTAGCCCTTGCCGGCCCGCCCGATGACGAAGTTCTGCTTGACCTCCGAGCAGCCGCGGATGCAGCGGTCGCACAGGATGCACGCCGTGTGGTCGACGTTGATGAACAGCGACGACTCGTCGTGGCCCCGCGGCGAGGGCCGGGAGGAGAAGCGCGGCGCGGCCACGCCGCAGGCGGCGCCGAAGCGCTCCAGCTCGCAGTCGTGCGTGGACTGCTCGCGCTCGCACGGCGAGGGGTGATCGCTCAGCAGCAGCTCGGCCAGCGTCCGGCGCGCGCGCTGCACGCTGTCGGTGGCCGTGGAGACCACCATGCCCTCCTCGGCCGGCCGCACGCAGGAGGCGGCCAGCACGCGGGCGTTCTTCACCTCGACCGTGCACACGCGGCACACGCCGACGGGCGTCTGGTGCTGGGCGTGGCAGAGCGTGGGGATGTCGATACCGAGACCGCGGGCGGCGTCGAAGAGCGTGGTGCCCACGGGCACCGTCGTCTCGCGGCCGTCGATCGTCAGCTTCACCGTGGCGGTGGGACTCATCACACCCCCATCGGACAGACGTTGGCGGGGCAGCGGTGATGCAGCAGGTGCTGGTCGATCTCGTCGCGGAAGTGGAGCAGCACCGACTTGATCGGCACCGGCACCACCTGCCCGAGGCCGCAGATGGACGCCTGCATGAGCGTGTGCGTCAGGTCGTCGATCATCGCGGTGTGCTCGGGGCGGCCGCGGCCGTGGGCGATGTCGCCGAGGACGTCCAGCATCTTGGCCGAGCCCACGCGGCAGGGGACGCACTTGCCGCACGACTCGTTCTTGAAGAAGCGTACGGCGTTGAGCGCCATGTCGAGCATGCAGGCCTGGTCGCTGCACACCACGATCGCGCCGGAGCCGAGCATGGAGCCGACGTCGGCGAGCGCCTTGAAGTCCAGCGGCGTGTCCACCAGCGAGGGCGGCAGGTAGCCCGAGGACGGGCCCGACGGCGCCCACGCCTTGAAGGGCCGGTTGCCGGCGATGCCGCCGGCCTTGCCGAAGATCACCTCGCGGGCCGGCGTGCCCATGGGGATCTCGTAGACGCCCGGCCTGGCCACATCCCCGCTGATGCCCACGAACTTGAGGCCGGGGCCGGCCGCGGTCTTGCCCTGCGCCTTGAACCACTCGGCGCCCTTCACGAGGATCGACGGCACCATCACGAAGGTCTCGACGTTGTTGATGACCGTCGGCTTGTTCCACAGGCCGTGGGTGACCGGGAAGGGCGGCTTGTTGCGCGGCTCCCCACGCTTGCCCTCGATGGCCTCCAGCAGGGCCGACTCCTCGCCGCAGATGTAGCCGCCGGGGCTGGTGAAGGTCTCGAGGTGGAACGTGAGGCCGGAGCCGAACACGTCCTTGCCGAGGGCGCCCAGCTTCTTGGCCCGCTCGATCTCGCGGTCGACGATCTCGGTCTGGCCCTCGTACTCGTGGCGGATGTAGACGATGCCTTCCTTGGCGCCGGTGACGAGACCGGCCAGGAGCATGCCCTCCACGAGCAGGTGCGGCGCGTTCTCGAGGATGAACCGGTCCTTGATCGTGCCCGGCTCGCTCTCGTCGCCGTTGCAGACGATGTACTTGTCGCTTCCGGCGGCGTTGCGCACGAATTCCCACTTGAGGCCGGTCGGGAAGCCGGCGCCGCCCATGCCGCGCAGGTTGCTCGCCTTCAGCGCGGCGATGACGGCGGCCGCGTCCTTGTCGGTGGCCAGTCGGCGCGCCGCGCCGTAGCGCTGGCTCTCGTCCTCGTACGGATCCGTCATCAGCTTGATGCCGGCGGGCGCCACATGCTCGTGCGGCACCTTGTTGCCGGCCGCCGCGCTGGTGATGAGACCCACGAGGCCGTCGAGCGACACGCGCGAGACGATCGTGTCGTTGACCACGCAGGCCGGGGCGCGGTCGCAGCGGCCCAGGCAGGACACGGGCTTCACCACGGTGCCCGCGGGACCCGACTGGGCGACCTGCTGCTCGATGGCCGTCAGCAGGGCACCGCCGCCGCGGCGGTGACACGACATGTCATCGCAGACCAGGACCTCCACCGGGGGCGGGGGGCTCGTCCGGAAGTGGGGAAAGAAACTGACCACGCCGTGGAGCTGGTAGAGCGGGGTCCCGGTCCGGTCGGACAGCTCACGCAGCGCGGTGACGGGCACGAAGCCGTGCGTGTGCTGGATCTCTCTCAGGGCTGCGATGATCGGGGAACCGCCGCTCATAGTTTCGGTGACGTCTCCGTCGCGCCGTCCATCGAAGGGTCGGAACGTGACTTGGGGACCATACGGAACGCGGGGATTCGTGTCAAGGTCCGAACGGCATTGGGTTCGTCCGCGAGAGTGTTTTTGACAAACAGACCGCACCAGCGATACGATGCCGCCGCGCCGAGGGGCGGCCAGTCGCTCCCTCACGCTTTCGGATGCCCAAACGCACGATCGTCGCCATCGCGCTGACGCTGGCGCTGTTCCCTGGTGTCGGCTCCGCCCAGGAGCCGCCGAAGGAACGGCCGCCCGGGTATGTCGGCCCGTCGTTCGGCCATCCGCGCGCCACCGAGACCAGCCCGGACTCCGTGCCCATCCCCGACCGCTGGCGGCTGGGGCTGCCCGACTGGAACCGCTACGAGCGGCCGCTCGGTGACGCACCCTACCGTCCGGGCCGCTGGTGGGATCCGTACAACCAGAACGTCCTGAAGGGCGACTTCCCGGCCTTCGGCCAGGACGTCTTCGTCAACATCTCGGCCATCCTCGACACGCTGTTCGAGGTGCGCCGCATCCCGATCGGCAGCGGCGCCAGCTCGGCCGACCCCAATTCCGCCGACAACTTCGGCAATCCCGACCAGCTCTTCCTGAGCAACAACCTGATCCTGTCCTTGTCGGTGTTCAAGGGCGACACCGCCTTCAAGCCGCGCGACTGGGAGTTCCGCGCCACCGGGATCTTCAACTTCAACTTCCTGAAGGTCCACGAGCGCGGCATCGTCAACGCCGACGTGCGCGAGGGCACCGCGCGCAACGAGGAGCACGTCAGCCTGTCGGAGCTCTTCGTCGAGTGGCACCTGGGCGACCTCACGCCCAACTACGACTTCGCCTCGGTGCGGGCGGGCATCCAGCAGTTCGTCAGTGACTTTCGCGGCTTCATCTTCCTCGACGAGAACCTGGGCGTGCGCCTGTTCGGCAACCTGGGCTCGAACCGCCAGCAGTTCAACGCCCTGTACTTCCGCCCGTTCGAGAAGGACACCAACAGCGGGCTGAACCGGCTCGGCGACACCCGCGGCCAGCACATCGGCATCCTGAACTACTTCTTCCAGGACTTCCTGGTCCCGGGCTACACGGCCCAGCTGAGCGCCCACTATCTGCACGACTCCGGCGGCACGCACGTCGACGAGAACGGCTTCGTCACGCGCCCGGCCGTGACCGGTATCGCCTTCACGGACTCCAGCGCGCGCACGCACACGATCGACAGCGTGTACCTCGGGTGGACGGGGGACGGTCACATCGGGCCCCTGAACGTGAACCACGCCTTCTACCAGGTCCTCGGCCGCGACACGTTCAACAACCTGGCCGCCAAGCCGATCGACCTCAACGCGCAGATGGCCGCCCTCGAGCTGTCGATGGACTTCGACTGGCTGCGGCCGAAGGCCACGTTCTTCTGGGCCTCCGGCGACGACAAGCCGACCGACGGGCGCGGCCGGGGCTTCGACTCGATCCTCGACAACCCGAACTTCGCGGGCGGCGGGTTCAGCTACTACGTGCGCCAGGGGATCCCGCTGCCCACCTCGAGCCTCGAGCTCAAGAGCCGCAACAGCCTGCTGCCGGCGCTGCGCTCGAGCAAGATCGAGGGCCAGCCGAACTACGTGAACCCGGGCGTGTTCATCTTCGGTATCGGCGCCGAGGCCGAGCTGACCCCCAAGGTGCGGCTGCTGCTGGAGTTCAACAAGATCCGCTTCCACCATCCCGAGACGCTCCAGACCGTGCTGTTCCAGGACAAGATCCGGTCCGACGTCGGCTGGGATCTGAGCGCGGGCATCCGCTGGCGGCCGCTGCTGATCGACAACATCATCGTCAACATCGGCGGCGCCACCCTCATCGGCGGCGACGGCTTGAAGGACATCTACCAGAAGGAAACGTTCACCTTCGGACCGAACGGCCTCGAGAAGACCTCCAGCACGAAGAACACGATCCTGTACTCGGGCTTCATGTCGGTAACGCTCACCTACTGAGGCGACCACCCACGTGACCGGGGCGGGAGCACCAGCGAAGCGCCGCAGGGCACGGGCGTTGCTCTGTGCGGCGTTCGTACTGGCCGGCATCGCCACGGTTCTCGTGATCGCGGGCCGCGTGCCCGAGCGGGGCGAGGCCGAGCGCGGCACCGCTGCGACGGCGCCGGTCGTGACCGCCCTGCCGGCCGCCGTGACCCTCGAGGCCGAGACGCCTGCGGTCACCGCGCCGCCGCTGTGGCAGCCGCCGGTGATGGCGCCGCGCGCGCGCCGCGATGAGGGCTCGGTGCCCGGTCCGCAGCGCTGGGACTCGACGTCCTTCGAGAGCGACTGGCGCGACCAGGTGGCGACGGTGCTCGGACGCAAGGCGGTCGAGGGCGCGCCCCAGAATCCCGGCGCGGTTCACACGCACCTGACGACGGCCGAGGGGTTCCAGCCCGAGACGCGGGCGCCGGTCGTGCAGCTGCCCTCGGCCCCCGCGGGCACCGAGGCCTTCGAGGGCTGGGACGGCGGCAAGTTCTGGTTCGGTCCAAACGGGCTGGTACGGATGAAGGAGGCTCAACCATGAGCGCGGTGAGGCGAACGGGCTGGCGGGGTGGAGCGGTCGCGGCGCTGATCCTCGCTCTGGTGCTCGCGTCGCTGACGCCGCTGAGCGGGCGGCTCGGCATCGGCAGCCATCGGCCCGAGCTGTCGCGCGCATCCGCGGGCGAAGCGGGCGTGCCCCTCCAGCTCGCCCAGCGCATCCGCCGCGGGCCCGCGGAGGAAGAAAAGCCCGCCGAGGCGGCGCCCGAGAAGCCGGCGGCGCCCGAGGTGCCGGAGTCGCCGCTTCGTCGCCAGAGCCAGGCCGACGCCGACAAGAAGAGCGCGGGCTGCATGAGCTGCCACACCAAGACCGACTCGCAGAGCATGCACACCTCCACGGCGGTGAAGCTCGGCTGCATCGACTGCCACGGCGGCAACAACGAGGTGCGCGCGCCCGAGGGCGCCACCGCCGGCGCGCCGGCCTACGATGCGGCCAAGAAACAGGCGCACATCACCCCGCGCGATCCCGCCATCTGGAAGACGTCGGCCAACCCGCCGCTGTCCTACACCGGGCTGGTCCAGGAGCGCATCGACTTCGTGCAGTTCGTCAATCCGGGCGACCTGCGCGTGGCGCGCAAGACGTGCGGCGCCGGCGGTTGCCATCCCGACCAGGTCACCCAGGTCGAGAAGAGCATGATGAAGACCGGCCCCATGCTGTGGGCCGCCGCGCTCTACAACAACGGCCAGGTGCCCTTCAAGCGGCCGCGCTTCGGCGAGTCGTACGGCACCGACGGCGTGCCGACGCGCCTGCTGACGATCCCGCCGCCGAAGCCGGAAGAGATCGCCAAGGGCGTGCTGCCGTCGATCGACCCGCTGCCGCGCTTCGAGGTCGGCCAGCCGGGCAACATCCTGCGCATCTTCGAGCGTGGGCAGGAAAAGCAGATCGAGATCGGCAATCCGAATCTCGAGGAGCCGCCGGGGCGCCCGCTGAACCGGCTGAGCCCGCGCGGCCTCGGCACGCTGAACCGGATCGACCCGGTGTGGCTGAACCTCCAGAAGACGCGGCTGTTCGATCCGGCGCTCTCGCTGCTCGGCCCCAACACCGTGCCGGGTGACTTCCGATCGAGCGGCTGCTCGGGCTGTCACGTCATCTACGCCAACGACCGCGACGCCTCGCACTCGGGGGACTACGCGAAGTTCGGCAACCTCGGCCGCACGCAGACGGTCGACCCGACGATCCCGAAGAATGAGTCGGGCCACCCGGTGCGCCACACCTTCACGAACTCCATCCCGTCCAGCCAGTGCGTGGTGTGCCATCACCACCCCGGCACGACGGTGACGAACAGCTATCTCGGCAACATCTGGTGGGACAACGAGAGCGACGGCCACCACATGTACCCCGAGAAGGAGCGCAAGCTCACCCCGGCGGAGATCGATCACATCCAGCGGCTGAACCCCGAGGGCGCCGCGCTCCGCGGCAAGTGGTCGGATCCGGCGTTCCTGGCCAACGTGACCGACCTCAACCCCAAGCTGAAGAACGTGCAGTTCGCCGATCACCACGGCCACGGCTGGGTGTTCCGCAACGTCTACAAGACCGACCGCAAGGGCAACATGCTGGACGCCGATAACAAGATCGTCCCGCACGAGGACCCCGATCGGTTCAAGAAGGCGGTCCATCTCAAGGACATCCACCTCGAGAAGGGCATGCACTGCTCGGACTGCCACTTCTCGCAGGACAACCACGGCAACGGCAAGCTCTACGGCGAGACGCGGGCCGCGGTGGAGATCACCTGCGTCGACTGTCACGGCTCCATCAAGGCGCGGGCGAACCTCAAGACCTCGGGCCCGGCGGCGCCGCCCGGCGGCACCGACCTCTCGCTGCTCAGCACGCCGGACGGCCCGCGGCGCTTCCAGTGGCGCGGCGACACGCTGATCCAGCGCTCGACCGTCACCAAGGGCCTCGAGTGGGAGGTCGTGCAGGTCATCGACTCGATCGACCCGGCCTCGGCCTGGTCGCTGAAGAACCCCAAGCGCTCCGAGCGCTCGCGGCTGGCCAAGACCATCCGCAAGGACGGCAGCACCTGGGGCGACGCCGCCGACGACCAGCAGCTGGCGCACGCGGACAGCCGCATGAACTGCTTCACCTGCCACACCTCGTGGGTGACGTCCTGCTTCGGCTGCCATCTGCCGATGAAGGCCAACGAGAAGAAGCCGCTGCTGCACAACGAGGGCACCCCGCTGCGGAACTGGACGCCCTACAACTTCCAGACGATCCGTGACGACGTCTTCATGCTGGCCCAGGACGGCACGAGCTCCGGCAAGCGCATCTCGCCGGCGCGGTCCACCTGCGCCGTGCTGGTCGGCTCGCAGAACGGCACGCGCGAGTGGGTGTACTCGCAGCAGCAGACCGTGTCGGCCGAGGGCTTCAGCGGGCACTCGTTCAGCACGTTCGTGCCGCACACCGTGCGCGCCACCGAGACCAAGCACTGCACCGACTGCCACATCTCCAAGGACAACAACAACAACGCCTGGATGGCGTCGGTGCTGATGCAGGGCACCAACTTCTACAACTTCATCGGGCGCTACGCCTACGTGGCGGCCGGCAGCAAGGGCCTGCGGGCCGTCGTGGTCACCGAGCGCGAGGAGCCGCAGGCGGTCATCGGCAGCACGCTGCACCAGGTGGCCTTCCCGTCGGAGTTCGAGAAGCACCAGGGCCGCAAGGGCGCGCTGCACGAGGTGGAGCACCACCGCGGGCGCGACGTGCTCGACCTCTTCGGCCGCGACGAGGTCCAGTCGATCCAGGTCCGCGGCGAGTACCTCTACACGGCCAACGGGCGGGGCGGCTACCGCATCTACGACGTCGCCCAGATCGACCAGAAGGGCTTCTCCGAGCGCATCGTGACGGCGCCGGTGTCGCCGCTGGGTCAGAAGTTCTACGTGAAGTCCAAGTACGCCACGGCCATCGCCTCGCCCTCCACGCTGGCCGTCGATCCGACCCGCAAGCAGTTCCCGGAGAACGAGGAGCAGAAGATCCACCTCGTCTACGCGTTCCTGTACGGGACGGACCGCGAGGAAGGCTTCATCGTCATCGGCAACCCGCTCGACAGCCCCAACCGGGCCGGCGTCGCCACGCTGCTCGACGGCGACCCGACCAACAACTTCGTGGAGCGGGCGCTCACCTTCAATCCCGACGGCCTGCTGACCGGAGCGGTCAACCTCACGATCGCCGGCCACTACGCCTACGTGCTGGCCCCCAAGGGCCTGTTCGTCATCAGCCTCGAGAACCCGCTGAAGCCGCAGATCGTGGCCAACCTCGGCGCACCGGCGATCGTCAATCCGCGCGCGGTGGCCGTGCAGTTCCGCTACGCGTTCATCACCGACAGCGAAGGACTGAAGGTCGTCGACATCACCGATCCCACCAAGCCACGCGCGGTGCCGAGCGGCGTGGTGAAGCTGCCGGACGCCCACGGTGTCTACGTGGCTCGCACCTACGCCTACGTGGCGGCGGGCGCCAAGGGCCTGGCCATCGTGGACGTGGAACGACCGGAAGCGCCGGTGCTGGATCAAATGTATGATGCGGGCGGCGCGATGAACGACACGCGCGACGTCAAGGTGGCGATGACGAACGCCAGTCTCTTCGCGTACGTGGCCGACGGCAAGAACGGCCTGCGCGTGCTGCAGCTCACGTCGCCGGAAGCCACCCCGACGTATCTCGGCTTCAGTCCGCGGCCGCAGCCGCGGCTGATCGCCACGGCCCACACCGGCGGACCGGCGCTGGCCGTCTCCAAGGGGATCGATCGCGATCGCGCGGTGGACGAGAGCGGTCACCAGATCGCCGTGTTCAACCGGGTCGGCTCGCGGCCGCTGACGCTGGCCGAACAGCAGCGGCTGTACCTGCGTGACGGTAAGCTGTACACGGTGTCCGAGGAGCCGCCGTCGGCCCCCCGGGCCCCCGCCGCGCCCAAGCGCGAGGAGCCCGCGGCCACCGAGCCCGAGGGCGGGCCGCGCCTGCGCCGTCCGCGGTGAACCGGTAGCGAGCGTCCGTCGTTAGTTCAGTCAGGGAAGCTGAGGAGGACCATATGTCGCATCGTGTTGCTTGGGGCGCCGTCGTCGCCATCGTCGTGCTGGCCGCCGTCATCGGCGGTAACGCGCCGACGTCCGCACCGCTCGTGCCCGATCTCGTTCACGCGCAGGGGAACTACAAGTACACGGGCGCGGCGTCTTGCGGCAGCTCGAGCTGCCACGGCAGCACCAAGCCGAAGGCCGACTTCCCCAAGCTGAACGAGAACATCATCTGGACGCAGAAGGACAAGCACGCCAAGGCCTACGCGACGCTCACCAACGAGAAGCTCAAGAGCGGGGTGAGCCCGTCGAAGATCGCGCAGAACCTCAAGATCGCCAAGGCGACCGAGAGCAGCAAGTGCCTGGTCTGCCACGCGGTGGACGTCAAGCCCGAGCTGCGCGGGCCGAAGTTCGACATCAGCGAGGGCGTGCACTGCGACGGCTGCCACGGCCCCGCCGAGAAGTGGCTGGAGCCGCACGCCGAGAAGGGCTGGACGCACGAGAAGTCGGTGGCGGTCGGCATGTACGACACCAAGAGCATGCTGCTGCGCGGCGAGAAGTGTGTGTCGTGCCACCTGCAGATCGAGGCCGAGATGGTGGCGGCCGGCCATCCGGACCTGCTGGCCTTCGAGCTCGACACGTTCAGCGCGCAGATGCCGCCGCACTGGCGGGACAAGGGCACGTTCGCGTCGACCAAGGCGTGGGCGACCGGGCAGGTCCTCTCGCTGCGCGAGGCCGCCAAGCAGCTCGCGGACCGCTCCAGCGCCACCGGCGCGCTGCTGAACGACGCCAACGGCAAGGTGCAGGGTCACGGGGCCGTCGTGAAGGTGCTGTTCGGCACGGTGGATCCCGCCGTCCAGAAGTCCGTCGATACCGACCTGGCTGCGCTGACCGATGCGGTCGGCAAGGGAGACAAGGCCAAGATCGCGTCGACGGCGAAGAACCTCCAGTCCACCATGCAGGCGCAGGCGGCCAAGGTGGCTAACCGCGAGTACGACGCCGCGCAGACCAAGAAGCTGCTCGGCGATCTCTCGAGCGGCGGCGACGCCATCGGCGCCGTCGGCCCGCGCGCGGCCGAGCAGGCTGCCATGGCGATGGACCGTCTCTACAGCGCGTACTCGAAGTCGCCCGGCCAGAAGGCCGACCCGGCGGCGGGGAAGGCGCTGGACGCCATGTTCGCCACGCTCGATGATCCCAAGAAGTTCGACGCCAAGGCATTCAGCGGGGCGGCGAAGACCTTCAGCGACACCGTGAAGTAGGGCCCCCTTTTCCTCGCAGCATTCGGACCGCCCCGGGTTTCCCGGGGCGGTCCTGTTCACTCTCCTCCTCGTGTTCCAGGCGCTAGCCCGCTGTCGCGCTGAAGCGGCCGCCCGTGAGCTTGCCGGCTTCGATGAGGTCGACGAAGAAGGCGTAGAGCTGGTCGTACTCGGCGTAGCGCGCCTCGCCCAGGCGCGCCACCGTGTCCTCGCGCATGGCGCGGAACATCTCGAGGCGCGCGCGCAGCACCGCACGCCACTCGTCGGTGAGATCGTCGGCGCTGACCGCGATGAAGCCGGCGGCGCCGAGCAGCCCGCGATAGGTGTCGAAGGTCTGGAGCGTGACCGCGGCCATCCACTCGCGCAGGCGGCGGCGCTCCCCGTCGCCCAGCGCGGGTCGCGCGACCCAGTCGGTGAAGGCCAGGCGGCCGCCGGGGACCAGCACGCGATGGGCCTCGCGCAGGACGGCCGCCTTGTCCTCGATGTGCAGGAAAGCCTCCTGGCTCACGCACGCGTCGAAGCGCCGGCGGCCCAGGGGCAGGCGGGTGGCATCGCCTCGCACGACGCGGACACGCGGCGCCAGACCCACCAGGCGCGTGAGCCGCGCCGCACCCGCCGCGCGGCTCGCGTTGAGCTCGAGCGCCACGACCTGACAGCTGCGACGACTTGCCAGGAATCGGGCGGGACCGCCCAGCCCGGCACAGAGGTCGAGCACGCGAGTGCCGGGGCCGACCCCGGCCAGGTTGGCCAGGGCGTCCACCGCGGCCAGTCCGCCGTAGTGATCCTGGTCGAATTCGAACAGGTCGTCGGCCGTGACCGCCCCGCCGCCGTGTCCGCGCCGCCGGGCCAGGGCGGCCCGCACCTGCGCCTCGCTGATCGGATGCCGGTCGTAGAATTCGATGACGTCGCTCACGGGGTCCATTTGATGCGCCTCACCGAGTGTGATACAAAGCGAAGCGTTCTCACCCCACTTCTGCGAGGGAGCGCCATGAGCAGCGTTGGCAAAGCCGGCCTCGAAGACGTCGTCGTCTCGACGTCGGACATCTGCTTCATCGACGGCCGCGAGGGCCGCCTGGTCTATCGCGGCTACAACGTCGACGATCTCGCGGCGCAGTCGAATTTCGAGGAAGTGGTCTACCTCCTGTGGCACGGCGCGCTCCCGTCGAAGAAGGAGTACGAGACCTTCAACAAGGCGCTCTCGTCCACCGCGAATCGCAAGCTGCCGACCGGGCTGGTAGCGCTGCTGCGGACGCTGCCGAAGAAGACGACGCCGATGGAAGTGCTCCGCACCGGCGTGTCCGCGCTGTCGTCGTGGGACCCCGACGCCGCCGACAACTCGCGCGAGGCGTCGATTCGCAAGGCCATGCGGCTGACCGCCCAGATGCCGACTTTGGTGGCGGCCTGGGAGCGCATCCGCCGCGGCAAGGCCCCGGTGGCGCCGAACCCGAAGCTCAGCCTGTCGGCGAACTTCCTCTACATGATGTCGGGCAAGAAGCCGACCGAGCTGGCGGTGAAGACGTTCGACGTCGCGCTCATCCTGCACGCCGATCACGAGTTCAACGCTTCCACCTTCGCCGCGCGCGTGACCGCCGCGACCATGTCCGACATGCACTCGGCGATCACGTCCGCCATCGGCGCGCTCAAGGGGCCGCTGCACGGCGGCGCCAACGAGCAGGTCATGCTGATGGTGGACAAGATCAAGGACCCGGCCAAGGCCGAGGCGTGGATCCGCAAGGCCCTGGCCGACAAGATGCGGCTGATGGGCTTCGGCCATCGCGTCTACCGCGTGGAGGACCCGCGGGCCAAGCACCTGCGGCGGCTGGCCACCGAGCTCGGCAAGCAGGTTGGCGACGAGAGCAAGGTGCAGATTCTCAACACGGTCGCCCGCATCGTCACCGAGGAGAAGCACCTCTATCCGAACGTCGATCTCTTCTCGGGCGCCGGCTACGCGGCCATGGGCATCGCCACCGACCAGTTCACGCCGATCTTTGCGATGAGCCGGGTGGCCGGCTGGGCCGCCCACGTGCTCGAGCAGCACGGCAACAACCGGCTGATCCGCCCGCGCGCGGAGTACACCGGGGCGACGCGCGCCACTTACGTTCCCATTTCGCAGCGCTGAGCGCGGAGAGCGAGTAGCGTGAACCCGATCCCGTTCGCCAAGGGCCACGGGCTCGGGAACGACTACATCGTCATGAGCCGGCAGGATCTGCCGTTCGACCTGTCGGAGGCCTCGATCGTCCGCATCTGCGATCGCAACTGGGGCATCGGCTCGGACGGGATCCTCATGCGCACCCCCACGGCCCGCGCGGATTTCGGCCTGCGCATCTTCAATCCCGACGGCAGCGAGGCCGAGAAGTCGGGCAACGGGCTGCGGATCTTCGCCAAGTGGCTGCGCGACCACGGCCACGCCAAGCAGGACCGCTTCACGGTGGACACCAAGGGCGGTGTGGTGGAGTGCCAGTGCCGCACGCGCGGCGGCCGCGTGGAGTTCGTCATCGTCGAGATGGGCCGCGCGACCTTCCGGGCGCCCGACATCCCCATGAACGGGCCCGACCGCGACGTGGTGGCGGTGCCGCTGCAGCTGGCCGACGGGACCACCGTGAGCGCCACCGCGGTGTCCGTCGGGAACCCGCACTGCATCGTCTTCGTCGATCACCTCGACAGCGACGCCTGCCGGCGTGTGGGCCCGCTCATCGAGCGCCATCCCGCCTTTCCCCAGCGCACCAACGTGCAGTTCGCGAAGGTCGCCGACAAGAAGACGCTCGACATCCTCATCTGGGAGCGCGGCGCCGGCTACACGCTGGCCTCCGGCTCCTCGTCGTGCGGCGCTGCCTCGGCCGCGGTGAAGAACGGTCTGTGCGAGCACGGGCGCGTGACGGTGCGTATGCCGGGTGGCGACCTCGTCATCGACGTGCGGCCCGACTGGTCGCTGAAGCTCGAGGGCCCCGTGGAGGAGGTCTACACCGGCGTGCTCAACGACGCGTTTGCGGAGGCCTGGCTCACTCCCGCCACACCGTGACACGCGTCTGCGTCTTCTGCGGCTCGTCGGCCGGTCTCCGGCCCGAGTACGCGGAGGCCGCTCGCACGCTGGCGGCCGAGCTCGCCCGCCGTCGCATCGGCCTCGTGTACGGGGGCGGCTCGGTCGGCATCATGGGACTGCTGGCCGACGCGGCCATGGCGGCCGGCGTGGAAGTCATCGGCGTGATTCCCCGCCCGCTGGCGAGCCGCGAGCTCGCGCACGCGGGACTCACCGAGCTGAGGCTGGTGGACAGCATGCACGAGCGCAAGGCCACCATGGCCTCGCTGGCCGACGGCTTCCTCGCGCTGCCCGGCGCCCTCGGCACGCTGGAGGAAACCCTCGAGGTTCTCACGTGGGCCCAACTCGGCATCCACGCCAAGCCCGTCGCCGCGCTCAACACCCTCGGCTACTGGGACGGCCTGATCCGCCTGCTGAGCCACGCGGTCGCGGAGGGTTTCCTCCGTCCCGAGTTCGCCGGGCTCATGATCTTCGCCGACGAGCCGGCCGAGGCGCTCGACCGGATGGCCGCGTACCAGCCCCCCGTGCTGCCGCGCCCCTGGCTGGCCCCGTCACAGACCTGATTGACCGCTAGGCCGCCCGCAGGCGATCCGAGCGCGCGTAGACGTCCTGCATGCGCGTCGAGGCCTCGCGGAACGTCTCGCCGAGCGAGCGCGTGACGTCCTCGGACGCGTGCTCCAGCCGCTGGCAGGCTTCCATCATCGTCTCGGCGTTGCGACGGGTGGCGTGGAACATCCGCTGACTGACGTCGATCGATTCTTCCAGCGTGCGCTGGTAGTACCGGATGGGATCGCGGAAGGCCTCCGGCCAGATCGTGTGCCAGCGGAACATCGCGGCCTGCGCCTCGCGCAGCAGGTCCATGTTCATCTGCTGCCACTGCGTGAGCTGCCGCGCGCTCTCCTGCGTGGTGCGCGCCGACAGCTCGGCGATGTCGCGCAGCGCGCGCTGCGTGACGTCACCCCACACCGCCATCGCCTCGGTGCCGAGGCCGGCCAGCTGACCCGCCACGCGGGTCGCTTCCGTCGCGCCGTCGCCCGCCTGGTGCTCCCGCTGCTGCTGCGCGCGCTTGTCGTGCACCTTGACCTGCTCTTCCATCGGGGTGCTCCTTTTGTGCGTGTTGCCATGAAGTCGTCGCCGGTGTTTCACGAGGGGAGAGCACGCTTCAAGCGGGATGCCAGCGCGCCGACCAATCAGCGACGTAGCTTCGACAATGCCGGCATGGCGTCGAGCTGCGCGTCGTCGAGCTCGCTCCAGCGGATCCGCTGCGGCCGCGCGCGTCTGCGCCGCACGCGCAGCGTGCGCGTCGGCGTGACGACGACGTCGAGCGGGACGTCGTGGGCCGTCATCGGAATCGCACCGGGGACCACTTGAAGATCGTGCACCGTCGTGACGACCACGGTGTGGGCGTCGACCGCGCCCAGCTCGGCGGCCAGTGCGAACTCCAGATCGGAATAGCCGCCGCCCTTGCCGACGCGCGCGCCGTGCCGATTGACGGCGACGCTGCCGGCGACCACGAGATCGATGTGGGGCAGCGCCCCCGGCGACACCGGCTCGCCGAACCTGGGGGCGCCGCCGATCGTCGCCGCGGCGGCCAGGCGGCCGGCCGGCAGCCGCCGGGGATCGAGGCGCAGGAAGCACCTCGCCTCGCGCAGGCGCGGCACCGCCACGTAGACGACCTTGCCCTCGCGGAGCGCGCGCAGGCGCACGGGGCGCTGCGGCGCGTCGGGGTTGCACTTGAGCGTGCGGGCCGCGCGCCACTCCGGCAGTGTCGCGAGCCGGGCGGCCGCCAGCTCGGCGCCGGCGAAGTTGGGGATCCGATCGTGCAGCGGGAACGGGAAGCGGCCGACCCGGCGGCGGGTCAGTAACGCCCAGGTGTGCTGTCGCAGGCGCCGCTTGGCCGGACCAGTCCTTTTTGAGATATCCACCGATATCCACACTTTCGGCCGATTGGCCTGCGAGTGGTAAGTGGCTTGAATTACTGCAATAAACTGACTTTCAGCAGGGCATTCCGGTTGCAGTGTGCATAGTCGCTGCGGCGAACGTCAGCGCCGGCCGGGGCGTGCCCAGGCCAGCAGCTCGTCGAGCGGGCGCGTATTGAGGACCTGCCGGGGCTCGATCCACGCCCGCCGGGCCACGCCGAGGCCGAGCTCGACCTGGTCGAGCTCGCGCAGGTAGTGGGTGTCGGTGCTGATCGCGATCGGCACGCCGAGCGCGGCCGCCCGCCGCGCGTGGACGTCGGCGAGGTCGAGGCGCTCGGGCGAGGAATTGATCTCCACCGCCTTGCCGTGACGGAGCGCGGCCTCGAACACGGCGTCGAGATCCACATCGTACGGCTCGCGCGAGCCCAGCCGGCGCCCGGTGGGGTGGGCGAGCACGTTCAGCCAGGGGTTGCCGAGGGCGCGCACGATGCGCGCGGTCATCTCCTCGCGGGATTGCTTGAAGCGCGAGTGCACGGCGGCGACCACGACGTCGAGCTCGGCCAGCACCTCGTCCGGAAAGTCGAGGCTGCCGTCGGCCAGGATGTCGCACTCGGTACCGGCCAGGATGCGGATCGAGAAGCGCGGCTGCAGGGCCCGGATGGCGGCGCGCTGCGCGCGCAGCTCGTCGAGGCTCAGGCCGCCCGCGATCGTGAGCGAGCGCGAGTGATCGGACACGATCACGTACTCGTAGCCGCGCGCCTGCGCGGCCTCCACCAGGCGCTCGAGCGGGTGATGCCCGTCGGACCAGTCCGTGTGCGCGTGCAGGTCGCCGCGCAGGTCGTCCTCGGTGACGAGCGCCGGCAGGCGCCCCTCGCGCGCCGCCTCGATCTCGCCCTGGTTCTCGCGCAGCTCGGGCGGGATCCACGGCAGTCCCACGGTGGCATAGACCTCCTCCTCGGTGGCGCCGCCCACGCGCCCGCCGGTGGCCTCGTCGAACACGCCGTACTCGCTGATGCGCAGGCCGCGACGCGAGGCCATCTCGCGCAGCTTGACGTTGTGCTCCTTGGAGCCGGTGAAGTACTGGAGCGCGGCGCCGAAGGCCTCGGGCTCCACCACGCGCAGGTCGATGGCGAGACCGTCCTGGTGGCGCACGGAGGCCTTGGTGGGGCCCTGGGCCAGCACCTCCACGATCGAGGGCAGCGTGGTCAGCGTGCGGATCACGCGCGCGGGCTCGGTGGAGGTGACGAGCAGGTCGATGTCCTTGACCGTCTCCTTCATGCGCCGCAGCGAGCCGGCGATCTCCAGCCGCTCGACGCCGCCGTGGGCGCGCAGCGCCTCGCCGATCTGCCGCGCGATGCCCCGTGCGGTCGGCAGCAGCGTGCGGGTGCGGCCGGCGCGCCACTCGGCGATGCCCTTGAGGATGTTCTCGCAGGTCTTCTCGCGGATGCCGGCGACGCCGATGATCTCCTTCGAGCGGCACAGGGCCTCCAGCCGATCGACCGAGTCCACGCCGCGCTGCTCGAAAAGCGCCCGGGCCGTGCGCGGGCCGAGGCCGCGAATCTCCATCAGCGTGAGGAACGCCGGCGGCAGCTCCGCGCGCAGCCGCTCGAGCTGCTCGATGCGGCCGGTGTCGAGGTACTCCTGGATCTTCGCGGCCAGGTCCTTGCCGATCGCGGGCAGCGAGGTCAGGGCGCCGCGGGCGGCCACGGCCTGGACGTCCTCGGAGAGCGTCTCCAGCGTCTGCGCCGCGCGCTGGTAGGCACGGATGCGGAACACCGACTCGTCGCGCGCCTCGAGCAGGCTGGCCATCTCGTAGAACAGCCGCGCCACCTGGAAATTCCCCACGACGTTCATGGTACACTCCGCCTCGCCGTGATAGCCGCGTGGTGCTGGGACCTCGTGGAGCCGTATCTCACGCGCAGCCTACAGAACCGCGGCGTCGAGCGGCCCACCCGCAGGCAGATCCTCGAGGAGTTCGGGCGCGTATGGCCGGAGTTCACCGCCACCATCGGCGTGCAGGAGCCCTTCGCCGGCACCATCCGCTTCAAGTGGCTGGTGCGCCTGCCCGCGCCCGAGATGGCCGGGTTCCTCGACGACCCCGCCGGCTGGATCGGCGAGCGCTTCGGCGGCGGGAAGTTCAAGATGAACCTGCATCATCGCCTCCACTTCGTGAACACCAAGAACTTCAAGCCGGCCGGCGAACCGCGCTGGGCGACCGTGCCCGCGCTGGACCTGGACGAGTAGCCACGAGGAGTCGGTCATGCCGAGCGACGAGACGCGGCGGGTGCTGAAGGTGTTCGGGGTCGCGGTGACGAATCTCGAGGACGCCATCGAGACGCGGAAGCCCTTCCAGGAGATCATGAAGTGGGACGCCGAGCTGGCCGCGCGCACGCGTGAGGTGATCGCGCTCGTGGACCGCCTGCGGAGCCGCCGGATCGCGTGAGGAGTCTGACCGACGCCTCCGGCATCGCGCTGGCGCTGTCGCGGCCGCCGCGGCGCATCGTGTCGCTGATTCCTTCGATCACCGAGACGCTCTGCCGGCTCGGCCTGGCCGACGCCCTCGTGGGCGTCACCGTCTACTGCGTGGAGCCGGCCGCCGTGGTGCGCGGCAAGACGCGGATCGGCGGCGAGAAGGACCCCGACCTCGAGAAGATCCGCGCGCTCGAGCCCGACCTGGTGGTGGCCAACATCGAGGAGAACGTGCGCGAGCACATCGAGACGCTGCGCGCGTGGTCCATCCCGGTGTGGGTCACGTACCCGCGTACGGTGGCCGAGGGCCTCGCGATGATCCGCGAGCTGGGCGAGGTCACGGGCGCCACCGTCCACGCCGACGCGCTGCTGGCCGAGCTGGAGCCGCTCCATGCCCGCGTGCGCGCGGCGAGCGCGGGCCGCCGCCCGGTGCCCGTGTTCTATCCGATCTGGCGCGAGCCGTGGATGACGATCGGCGCCGACACCTACATTCACGACCTGCTGACCGTGTGCGGCGCCGCCAACGTCTTCGCCGATCGCGCGGAGCGGTATCCGACGGTCACGCTCGACGAGATGGCCGCGCGCCGGCCGGAGGTGATCGTGCTCCCCGACGAGCCCTTCCGCTTCCGCCGCGCGCACCTCGCCGACTTCGCGCCATACACGGACGTGCCCGCGGTGCGGGCGGGCCGGCTCCATCTCGTGGACGGCAAGCCGTTCTCCTGGCACGGGCCGCGGATCGGCGAGGCGCTGCGCACGCTGCCCGCGCTGTTCGGAGGCGAGCGTGCCTGAGGCGTGCCCGCGCTGCGGCTACCCGGCGGTCGCCGGCGACAAGTGCCCGCAGTGCAACGTCGTGGTGTCGCTCTACCAGGCCTCGCTCGAGAAGCTGCGCCGTGGGCCCGGCGGAGCCGCGCGCGTGGGCGAGCCGTCACCGCCGCCGCCGGCCGCCCCCGCCGTACGCAGGCTGCGGTTCCACGGCTCGGCGATGGGCCTGTTCGGCATCCAGGCCATCAATGCGCTGCTCACGCTGCTCACCCTGGGGGTCTTCTACTTCTGGGCGAAGACTCGCGTGCGGCGCTACGTGATGGGGGAGACCGAGCTCGAGGGTGACCGCTTCGCCTATCACGGCACGGGCCGCGAGCTCCTCGTGGGCTTTGCCAAGGGCGTCGCGATCTTCTTCATCCCGACCGCGCTGCTCACGATCTTGCCGGAGATCTACCAGGCGCCGCCGGAGGTCCGCTCGTCGCTGCGGAGCCTGCTGTGGCTGGTGGGCTTGCTGGTGGTGCCGGTGGCCATGGTCGGCGCCCGGCGGTACCGCCTCAGCCGGATGTCCTGGCGCGGCATCCGCTTCTCGTTCCGCGGCGGTGTGCGGCCGTTCATCGGCATCTTCGTGGTGGGGACGATCCTCACCTCGCTCACGCTCGGGCTCTACTACCCGGTCTTCGTCACGCAGCGCCAAGCCTTCATGGTCTCGCACGCGTACTTCGGCTCGCGCAAGTTCGACTTCGAGGGGCGCGGCCGCGATCTCCTGAAGCCCTTCGTGGTCATGCTCCTGCTGTTCGTGCCCACGCTGGGACTCTCGTGGTTCTGGTTCGCGGCGCGGCGGCAGCGCTACTTCACGGAGTGCACGCGCTTCGGCGCCACGCGCCTCCGGTGCACGATCACGGGGGGGCCGCTGGCGTGGCTGCAGATCAGCAACGTGCTGGCCATCGTGCTGAGCGTCGGGTTGTTGTGGCCGTGGACGGTGGTGCGCAGTCTGGAGTTCACGCTGCGCCACACGTCGCTCCATGGGCGGCTCGAGCTCGAGGGCATCCACCAGGACGCGCGCGCGGCCTCGGCGGTCGGGGAGGGGCTTGCCGGCTTGCTCGACGCGGACTTCGGCGTATGAGCCCGGTCCCGCTGCGCGTGCTGAGTGCCCCCCAGCGCCGTCGCCTGCTGGCGCCGGCGCTCGCCGCCGCCGTCGCGTTCTTCTCGCTCGCGCTGCTGGCCCAGCTCGGCGTGGCGATCGAGGCCGAGTGGCGGGTGCAGCACGCGGCCCAGGCCGCCCGCACGGATGGGCTGGAGACGCCGATGCGCATCATCTCCTTGCTCGGCGCCGGCTGGGTCCTGCTGCCGGCCGCGGGGTTCGGTGGTGGCCTGCTGTTCCGGCGCCACGCGGCGCTGGCGTGCTCGCTCGTGGCGGCCGCGATCGGCGCGGCGGCCGTCGCCAATCTGGCCAAGTTCCTCGCCATCCGGCAGCGGCCCAACACGGTGATGTGGGCCTACCCGAGCGCGCACAGCTTCGGCATCGTGGTGTTCGTGGTCCTGCTCCTCTGGGTGCTGTGGGCGTTCGAGGCGCCGCCCCGCGGGCGGGCGCTCGCGCTCGCCGCAGGCTCCGTGCTCATCGTGGCGGTGGGAGCGAGCCGCCTCTACCTCAACGCGCACTGGCTCGGTGACGTGCTCGGCGGCATCGCCGGCGGGCTGGCCTTCGCCCTCGCCGCGGTGCTCGTCCTCGATCGACGCCTGTGCGCGTCGGCCGCCGTTCGCGGCGCGGCGCGGCCGCTCGGCGCCGTCACCGGCTGACCACCATCGTTCGCGTCTGGGACGCCCAGTACCTCGACGGCCGCACGCCGGTGCGGCAGCCCGCTCGCGTTGCCATCGGCGCCACCGGGCTCGACATCACGCTGACCGAGACCGGCCGCACCGTGCGGTGGCCGCTGGCCGGCGTGCGACAGACGCAGGGGTTCTACGAGGGCGAGCAGGTGCGGCTCGAGCGCGGCGGCGGACTGTCCGACACCTTGCTGGTCGCCGACGTCGGTTTCCTGACGGCGCTGCGTGCCGCCGCGCCGCACACCGCGGGGGCATTCCACGGGCCGGTGCGGCGCCGGCGCTTCGCGCTCGTCGGCATTCTCGCGGCCGCCGCCACGCTCGGCGTCGCGCTGGCGTTCTGGGCGTGGGGTATCCCGGGGCTGGCCGACGTCGCCGCCGCGTGGGTGCCGGTCTCCTGGGAGGTCGCGCTCGGCGAGGCGACCATGAACGAGCTGGCGCCGCCGGCCAAGCGATGCCAGGACCCCGAGCGGCAGCACCGCGTGGACGAGATCGTGGCCCTCCTGCTGCGGGGGGCGCCGGCCTCGCGCTATCCGTTCCACGTGATCGTGGTGAACCACTCGATGGTGAACGCGTTCGCCACGCCGGGCGGGTCCATCGCGCTCTTCCGCGGCCTGCTCGATCGCACGGAGAACGCCGAGGAGCTGGCCGGCGTGCTCGCCCACGAGATCCAGCACGTGCTGCATCGGGACGCCACGCGGGCGATCCTGCGCCAGGCCTCGACGGCGGTGCTGATCGCCGCACTGCTGGGCGACGTTAGCGGCGTGCTGGCCTTCGGCGTGCAGAGCGCACGCACCCTCGGCGATTTCCGTCATAGCCGCGACGCCGAGCGCGCGGCCGACCGCGACGGCCTGGCCATGCTGCAGGCGGCCGGCGTCGATCCCGCCGGGATGCTGGCCTTCTTCCGTGCAATGGAGAAGCTGGAGGGCACCCAGCCCGCGATCGCGCAGTACATGTCCACGCACCCGGCCTCGTCCGAGCGGCTGCAGGCGCTGAGCGCGGCGGCCGCCGCCGGGCCGCACGCGCCGGGGCGGTTGCTGGCCGGCTACGACTGGAACGACATCAAGAAGATCTGCGGCGAGCGCGCTCGATCAGCTGGTGAACGCGAGCCGGCAGCGCCGGCGTCGCGGTGAGGCGCACGCCGAGCGGCGCCAGCGCGTCGTCGATCGCATTCGCAATGGCGGCGGGCGGCGAGATGGCGCCGCCCTCGCCGAGGCCCTTGGCGCCGAGCGGGTTGCGAGGCGAGGGGTACTCGAGGTGCACGCAGTCGATCCACGGCAGGTCGTCGGCGCGCGGGACGACGTAGTCCATCAGCGTGCCGCTGAGGAGCTGGCCGTCCTCGTCGTAGGCCATCTCCTCGAAGAGCGCGCCGCCCACGCCCTGGGCGACGCCGCCGTGCACCTGGCCCTCCACGATCATCGGGTTGATCACCGTGCCGCAGTCGTGCGCGACCACGTAGCGCAGGAGCTTCACGGCGCCGCTGTCGGGATCGACCTGCACCTGCGCCACGTGGACCGCGCTCGCGAAGGTGACCGTGGGCACGTGGTGATAGGCGCTCGCGTCGAAATCCGGCGCGGCGACGCCGGGCCGGGCGAACGTCGGGATCGAGGCCTGCACCACGCGCGCCAGGGGTACCGCGCTGGCCGGCGCGCCGCGGACGAACACCTGGCCGTCCTCCACCTCGATGTCACTCGCCGCCGCCTCCAGCAGCCCGGCCGCCGCGGTGACGACCTTGGCGCGGACCGCGCGCGCGGCGTCCAGGATGGAGCTGCCCGCCGTCACCGCGCTGCGGCTGGCGAAGGTGCCGACGCCGAAGGGTACGGCGGCGGTGTCGCCCCCGACCACCGTGACCCAGTCGAGCGGGACCCCGAGTGCGTCGGCCGCGACCTGGGCGAACGACGTCTCGTGGCCCTGGCCCGAGTTCACCGCTCCGGTGGCGACCAGCACGCGACCCGCCAGGTCGAGGGTCACCCGCGCCCCCTCGAAGGGCCCGATGGCGGTGCCCTCGACGTAGCCGGAGATGCCGATGCCGCGCCAGATCCCGCGATCGCGCAGCGCGGCCTGCTCCTTGCGGAACGCCTCGTAGCCGGCCGCCTCGAGCGCGGCGTCGAGCGCCGCGCGGAAATCGCCGCTGTCGTACACGAGCGGGTTCCCGTCGCGGTACGGCATGCCGAGGTCCCACGGCAGGTCGCGCGCCGTGAGGTAGTTGCGGCGGCGGATCTCCGCGGGGTCGAGCCCGAGCTGGCGCGCGAGGCCGTCGACCGCGCGGTCCATCGCGAACACGGTCTCGGGGCGGCCGGCGCCGCGATAGGGCGCGTTGGGCGTCTTGTGCGTGACCACGCCCTGCACCTCCACGCGCATGTCGCGCACGCGGTGTGGCCCCAGCAGGTGAGCCACCGTGTTGTACGGCAGCACGATGCCCCAGACGTTGTAGGCGCCGAGGTCGAGCCAGATGCGATCGCGCACGCCGAGGATCGTGCCGTCCTTGCGCGCGGCGAGGCTGATGCGATGCGTCTGGTGGCGCGCGTGGGCGGCGCTCGCCATGTGCTCCTGCCGGGTCTCGATCCATTTCACCGGACGGCCGAGCGTGCGCGCGGCCAGCGGCACGAGCACGTCCTCGGCGTAGCCGGAGGCCTTGGTGCCGAAACCGCCGCCGAGGTCCGGCGCGATCACGCGGATCTTGTGCGGCGGCAGCTCGAGCGCGGCCGTGAGGCCCTGCTGCACGAAGTGGGAGACCTGGGTGCTGTTCCAGGTGGTCAGCGTCTCGTCGCGCCGGTCCCACTGCGCGACGACGCCGCGGCCCTCCATCGGCATGCCCACGTAGCGCTGGATGCGGAACGTCTCGGTGAAGACGGAGTCGGCGGCGGCGAAGGCCGCGTCGACGTCACCGATGGCGTGCGTGAAGCCGACGGCGACGTTCGTGCCCCAGTCGGGGTGCACCAGCGGCGCGCCGGGCTCCGCCGCCGCCACCATGTCGACGGCCGCGCGGCGGGGCTCCCACTCCACCTCGATCCGCCCGAGCGCGTCCTCGGCGCGGGCCGGACTGTCCGCCACCACCATGGCGATGGCCTCGCCGACGTGGCGCACGACGTCGCGGGCGAGCCCGTACTGCGGCGCCTGGCGGAGGTCGAACTTCACGCCGGCCGCCAGTCCGGGCGGCGGCGCCCCGAACAGCGGCAACGGCTTCATCCAGCGCTCGAGGTCGGCGAACGTGAAGACGGCCGCCACACCGGGCAGGGCGCGCGCGGCGCGGACGTCGAGCCGGGCGATGCGGGCGTGCGCGTGCGGCGAGCGCAGGAAAGCCGCGTGCAGGAGGCCCGGCAGCGTGACGTCGTCGACGAAGCGCCCCTCACCGCGGAGGAAGCGCGGATCTTCGCGCCGCCGGACGGCGGCGCCGAAGTACTTGGCGCCCAACTACTTCTTGCGGTTGGGGAGGAGCCAGTCCAGCCAGGGCGCGGCGGCGGCCATGAACAGGCCCGGGATCGCCACGCCGCTGATAGCGCCGAGGATGGCCAGGAACACCAGTGAGATGGCCGCGATGACGGCGTCGAGCAGCAGGTCCATGTGCGTGTGAGCCCTCCTGTTGACCGCCGCTAATTATCTTCGCTGGAGCGCTGAATGTCGAGCATCGCGGGCACTCCCGGGAAGGAGCCCGAGGCCTCCACCTTGGTGATGCGCGTCATGCGGGCCACGATCTCGCGGATCCGCTGGGAGGCGTCGACGGCCCGGTCGATCCACTTCACCTCGGTGCCGCCGTCCGGCAGCCGTCGCTGCAGCAGCTCCAGCGACCCCACGATGACGGTCAGCGGATTGTTGATCTCGTGGGCGGCGGCATTGGCGACCAGCGTGATGGCGCGCAGGTCGAGCACTTCACGGCGGGCGGCGTCGAGAGCCTCACGGGGGCCGGCGTCGCGGAAGATCAGGATGTCGTAGCGCCGCCCGCCGTGCTGCACGCGGCGGCAGGTGAGGTCGATCGTGCGCCGGGTGCCGTCACCGGTGCGGAACGGCAGGCCGAAGCCGCTGGCCGCGCCGGACCGGCCCAGCTGCAGCCCGATCTCCTCCCAGCGCACGCGGTCGTCGCCCTCGGCCGGCCAGAACTCGCGGTGGTCGGCGCCGAGCAGGCCCTGGCGCGGTCGGCCCGAGAGCGCGGAATCGGCCGGGTTGGTCTCCAGGATGCGATGGCTGTCGCTCTCGACGATGCGGATGGCGTCGGCCGTCTCGTCGAGCAGCGCGCGAAAGCGGCGCTCGGCCGCGTAGAGCTGCTCGCGCTCCAGCACGTTCTGGAAGAGCTGGGCCAGGATGCCGATGCCGCCGACGTAGGCGATGAGGAAGTGCGGCCAGGTAGCGGCGAACTTGGCGAGGCCGTCGCGGCCGAGCATCGCGTAGCCGAGCAGCGTCGTCAGGAAGGTGAGCGCGCCGAGCCCGAAGGCGTGGGCGGTGCGCACGCGCCCGTGCTGGCGTAGCGCCCAGCGGTGCACCAGGCCGCCGACAGCGGCCGAGGCCAGCACGCTCACGATGCCGGGCAGCGTGCCGCTGCCGCCCAGCCAGCCCCAGCGATAGATGATGACGGGCAGCGTGGCGATGAGGCCGGCCGGCCATCCCTCGAAGAGGGCGATGAGCGCGACGGGGACGTTGCGCGCGTCGAAGTAGACGCCCGGACTGACGTGGATACGCGCCAGCGCCAGGCCGAGCGCGAGGCCGCCGAAGACGAGCCCGTTGAGCAGCGCGCGCAGGGACGGATGGCGATCGGCGAACACCCGCACGGTGGCGGAATAGAAAATGACGCCGAAGGCCAGGACCCCGACGGCTTCGGTAAGGTCGTGGAGGTCGATCACTCCACCTCGAGGTTCACCGGTGACACGACGCGTGCATCGTGGCACACTACGCCGTGCCCGTCAAACCAGCACCTGCTGTTCCCTCTCCGGCCGCCACCCTGGTCCTCCTGCGCGACCGCCCCGCCGGCGGCGTCGAGTGTCTGCTGATGCGCCGCCACCTGAAATCGAAGTTCGCCGCCGGCGACTTCGTGTTCCCGGGCGGCAAGATCGACCCGGGCGACAATCCCGAGGACGCCGCCCGCTGGTGTCGCGGGCTCGAGGTGAAGGCGGCGGCGCAGCGCCTCTCGCTGGAGGACGCGCCGCGCACTGCGCTGGGCTACTGGATCGGCGCCATCCGCGAGACCTTCGAGGAGGCCGGCCTGCTGCTCGCCGTGGACGCCGACGGCCGCGACGTCGACATCACGCCGCCGCGCTTCGCCGACTATCGCAAGGCCTGTCATCGCGACAACCCCGCGTTCTGGGCCATGGTGCGCGGAGAGCGGCTGCAGCTGGCCACCGACCGCCTCGTGTACTTCGCCCACTGGATCACGCCCGAGGAGCAGCCGCTGCGGTTCGACACCCGCTTCTTCGCCGCGCCGGCGCCGGCCGGCCAGGAGGCGAGCGGCGACGACTTCGAGATGACCGACCTCAAGTGGCTCACGCCGCAGGAGGCCGTGGACGCCCAGAAGCGCGGCGAGATCTCGCTGCGCAATCCCACCGTGAAGAACCTCATGCTCTTCGACGGCGCCCGTGACACCGCTCACGCGCTCGACCGCCTCAAGGACCGCGTGGTGACGACCATCCGTCCGCGCGTCATCATGGAAGGCGACCAGCGCAAGATCCTGATGCCCGGCGACCCCGGCTACTTCTGAGACAGAGGACCGCCACGGCTTTGCCGGGGCGGTCCGAACGCGTGGGGGGTGGGGGCCATCTCGAGGCCCCCATGTTAGTCAGAACTGCGGCATCACGCGCTCGGCAAACAGGCGCAGGCTGCGCATCGCCTTGTCGTGTCCGTAGTAGGGCGGGTAGTGCAGCAGCAGGGAGGTGAGCCCCGTCGCCTCGCGGAGCGCGCGCAGGCGGCGCACCACGGTCTCCGGCGAGCCATGCAGCAGCGTGCTCGCCGCCAGCTCATCGTAGTCGAGCTTGATGGCCTTGTCCTTTTCCGACACGTTGCCGAGATAGCCGGCCGTCGCGCCGCCGAGGAAGTGCGTGAGGTGCCGGATGATGCCGTCCTCGCTGTCGCGCCTGGCCTGGGCATCGGTCTCGGCGACGTAGACCCAGCGCGCCACGTCGACCTTGCCATGGGCGGGGTTGGCGGCCAGGCGCGCCGGCGCCTCGCCGCAGTGGCGCCGGTAGAAGGCGATCTGGCGGCCGAGCGTCTCGAACGACGGCAGCGTGGACAGCATCAGGCCGAAGCCGTGGCGCGCGGCGTAGGCCATCGAGCGCTCGGTGCCGGCGGCCATGAACAGCGGCGGATGCGGCTGCTGACGGCTCACCGGAAAGATCTCGAACTCGCCCTCGATGCGCGAGCGGAAGTGCGCGCCCTTGTGCGTCACCCGCCGCTCGTGGAGCAGCGTGAGGATGAGCTCGATGGCTTCTTCCTGCACGTCGCGGCGGCTCTCGAAGTCGCGCCCGAAGCCGTCGAACTCGTACGGCCGGTAGCCGGAGCCGAGCCCGAGCACCACGCGCCCGTTCGAGAGCAGGTCGACGAAGGCCATGTTCTCGACCACGCGCACGGGGTCGTACAGCGGCAGCGTCACCACCGCGGTGCCGAGGCGGATGCGCGTGGTGCGCGCGGCGAGATAGCCGAGGTACGTGAAGACGTCGGGCATGATGCCGTACTGGTTCGAGAAGTGATGCTCGGCCACCCACGCGGTGTCGTAGCCGAGCGCGTCGGCGGCCTCGATCTCGGCCGTGACCCGCTCGTGGACGGCCTGGTGCGGGTAGGGCTCGGTCGCGTGATTGGGATGCGACGTGAACAGGATGCCGAATTCCATGCGGCGAGAGGCTCCTAGGCGGGCGCGAAGACGCCCTCGCCCGGCGTCGTCGAGCGGCTCGCGTCGTTCGCGGGTTTCGTGTGCGCGGCGAACGCCGGGTCGCGCTGCAGCACGGGCATCACGCGGTCGGCGAAGAGGCGCATGTTGAGCTCGGCCTGCTCGTGCGGCATGCCGCCGTAGCCGAACTCCGTGGCCAGGTGATCGACGCCGGTGAGCCGGTGCAGCTCGGCCACCTGCTGCAGGCACTCGTCGGGCGTACCGACGATCTGGATCTTCACGTAGAAGTCGGTCGCCTTCTTGCGGAAGCCCTCGTCCTTCATCTTCGAGTAAGTCTTGGCCATGCCGCCGTAGAACTCGTAGCCCTTCACGTTCGCGAGGTGGCCGTCCGAGAAATGGTAGTGGGCGTCGATGGAATCCCACTTGCGGCTGAGGTAGATCTTGGCGCGCTCCTCGGCCTCACTGCGGCTCTCCGCGACCGAGATGTTGGTGAGGATGATCGGCGGCCGCGGAGTGTGGCCGACGGAGGCGGCCAGGTCGCGGTAGCGCTGGATGTCCTCGGCGGCCTTCGGCCACTCGTTCTGCATGACGACCAGCACGCCGAAGCCGAGCTTGGCCATGATCTCGGCCGACTCGGGGCTCACCGAGGAGGCGTAGAAGCGGCGCTCGGGATGCGAGATCGGCCGCGGGCGAATCGCCGTGCGCGGGATGTCGAAGAACTGCCCCTTCCACTCGAAGGACTCCGACGTGAGGGCCAGCACCACGATCTTCGCGGTCTCCACGAAGCGGGCGCGCGCTTCCTCCATCGGCACGCGCATGCCGGCGTACTCCACGCTGGCGGCGCCGCGCCCGAAGCCGAAGAGACAGCGCCCGCCCGAGAGCACGTCGAGCAGCGCGATCTCCTCGGCCACGCGCACGGGATCGTGCCACGGGAGGACGATGACCGCGGTGCCCAGGGTGATGCGCTTCGTCCGGCCGGCGAAGTAGGACAGCAGCTGGGTGGGCGAGGGCGACATCGCGTAGCCGGTGAAGTGGTGCTCGAGGGCGAACAGCGAGTCGAAGCCGAGCGGCTCGGCGAGATCGCCGAGGGCGAGGTGCTCGGCGAAGACATCGGCGTCGGACCGCCCGTCCTTCTGGAGCATGTTGAGCGCAACGCCGACCTTCATAACGACCTCTCTTCGCTGCGGGGGAGTCGAGAGGGACCCTGCTAGGGTCCCTCTCCCAACAGACTACTACGCGGAGCGGCCGACGAGGCGGCCGAAGCGGCGCTTGAACTCGGCGGGCTCCAGGTGGCCGGCCTTGGCCAGCGCCGCCACGCCGGCGGGGTCGTCGAAGTCCTCGGGCTTGAGGCGGATCATGTAGGCCGTGAGGGTCTGGTACATCTCGGACTCGATGTCCGCGTAGCGCACGCGGATCTTGCCGGTCTTGGGATCCATCATGAGGCCGAAGGGCACCGGCACCAGGCGGCCGGCCTGGATCGTCACCATCGCGTTGCTGCCGCCCTCAAGCAGGAAGCGCACCGCCCAGTAGCCGAGGCTGCGGCAGTACTGGATGTCGTGCGCGCCGGGCGGCGCGCAGCGCAGCTCGTAGCCCATGTCCTTGGCGACGATGGTGACGTCGATGCCGCGCGCCTTCAGGCTGGCGCTCACGCGCTCCTTCAGCAGGCGCCCCAGATCCAGCTCGGCCAGCCGCACGTTGCCGTAGGCGTCGCGCTCGACCGGGCCCAGCGTGGCCGGATCGAGCTTCTCGGCCAGCCCCTCGGAGAGGATCGCCACGCCCTGCTCACGACCGTGGGCGCGCCGCTTGATGATGGCACCCTCCAGCGTGTCGGCGACCTGATCGAGGCTGATCTGCCCCGCGGGGAACTCCTCGGCGATGAGCGTGACGGTGGCGCCGGCGGCGCCGCCGATGCCGAGCGCCAGGTGGCCGGCGTGGCGTCCCATCACCGTCACGAAAAACCACCGCTCGGTGGTGGCGGCGTCCTGCATGAGGTTGCGGACGAGCTCCTTGCCGAGATTGCAGGCGGTGGTGAAGCCGAAGGTCACGATGTCGCTCGGCAGCGGCAGGTCGTTGTCGATCGTCTTGGGCACGTGGGCCACGGTGAGCCCTTCGAGCGCCTTGGCCAGCCGCGAGGACGCGAAGGCGGTGTCGTCGCCGCCGATGGTGAGCAGGTGATCGACGCCGAGCCGCTTGAGCGCCTCGGCCACCTTGTTCACGCCTTCCGGGGTCTTGGTCGGGTTCGTCCGCGAGGTGCGGATGATCGAGCCGCCGTCGAAGTGAATGCGCGAGGTGTCGTTGATCGCCAGCTCGGTGACGTGCTCGGTGTCGCCCTGGACGAGCCACTTGAAGCCGTCGTAACAGCCCAGCACGCGCAGCCCGTGGTTGCGCGCCTCGATGGTGGCCGCTGCGATGACCGCGTTGATGCCGGGGGCCGGGCCGCCGCCGACGAGAATGGCGAGTGTTTTCATCGCGTCCGCATCTATCCGTTCCTAATCTACGCGATCGGTCAAACGGATCTGCGCGACAAAATCACTGCCTCAAAAGTAGGCCAGGAGCCTCCCGCAGGCCACCACGCCCGTCCAGAGCCCGAGCGACAGCACGCCGGCCAGCCGGGCCGGCAGGGGGGCGCCGATCTCGGTGTCCCAGTCGCCCACGGCGCGGAATGGCCAGCGGTGGAAGATGCCGGCGTTGAGCAACGCCGCGGCGATCAGCAGGAGCTTGAGGCGGAAGGCCGGGTTCGACGACATCTCGGTGGCATGGGCGACGAACATCAGCGTGCCGGTGGGCACCACCAGCACCAGCGCCCAGCGCGCCCAGCGCAGCAGGTGGTCGGCCAGCGCGCTCACCGGCATTGCACGCCCGAGGCCGAGCAGCCGGAGGTCGAACATGAAGGCGGCTCCGACGAGCACGATGAAGCCGACGATGTGCACGATCTCCACGATGGGGTAGAGCCAGAGCCATTGCCGCATGGCGGTGCCGACCGCGGTCGCCTCCAGCCACACCGCCCAGGTGGGGCCGGCGGCCGAGTGCATCAGCGCAGTTCGGTGGTCTTGCCCGCGATCGTGATGCGCTCGGCGCGCATCTCGTCGGGATCGGTGCGATTGGGATAACCGACCACGGTGGCCCGGGTGCCCGCCGCCAGCATCTCGCGCTTCAGCCCGCGGTTCTCCATGCGGGAGGGCGGAGCGAGCACGACGTTCCACGTCTTGCCGGGCGTCTCCAGCTTCACGCCCCCATGCGGGTGCTCGTAGCCGGCTTCCTTGATGATGCCGGTCAGCGTGAGCTCCTTGCTCGAGTCGTAGCCGGACCAGCCGTGGTGCGCGAACGCGGTGGTGGCGGCCAGCCCGACCGCGGCGAGCCCGAGCCCGGCCGCGAGGCGTTTCATGGCGTGAGCACGATCTTCCCGAACTGCTTGCCCTCGGCCAGGCGCTGCTGGGCGGCGGCGCCGTCCTTGAGCGGCACGACCTCGTCGATGATGGCCTTGAGCCGGCCGGCGAAGAACTGGCCCATCACGTCGTTGAACTCTTTCCGGTTGGCCATCGTGGAGCCGATGATGTGCACCTGCTTCCAGAACACGAGCGGGATGAGCGTCTCGCCGACGTTGCCCGAGGTGGCGCCGCAGGTGACGAGGCGGCCGCCGCCCTTGAGCGAGCGGATCGAGTCCTTCCAGGTGGCGGCGCCCACGTTCTCGATGACGACGTCCACGCCGCGCTTGCCGCTGGCCTCGAAGACGTCCTTGGCCCAGCCGGGGTTCTTCTTGTAGTTGATGCCGACCTCGGCGCCCAGCGCCTTGGCCTTCTCCAGCTTGGCGTCGTCGGAGGACGTCACGATCACCCGCGCGCCGCACAGGCGCGCGATCTGCACGGCCGTCGAGGACACGCCGCCGCCGACGCCGATGATGAGCACGTCCTGGCCCGCGCGCACCTGGCCCTGGGTGACCACCATGCGCCACGCGGTCATGTTGGTGAGGATGAAGGACGCCGCCTCCTCGAAGGAGACCTTGGCGGGCAGCGGCAGTACGTTGTCGGCGCGCACCGCCACGTACTCGGCCAGGCCGCCCGGCACGTGCTCGCCGAGGATGCCGTACTTCACGCAGAGGCTGTCCTCGCCCTGCGCGCAGAACTCGCAGCGCCCGCAGGTGAGGTTGGGATTCACGGCCACCCGATCGCCGACCTTGACGCCCTGGGCGCCGGCGCCGACCTCGGCGATCTCCCCGGCGATGTCGCAGCCGGTCCAGAAGGGCAGGGGCGTCTTGAGCGCGGGGATGCCCTCGCGCACGAAGAGGTCGAGGTGGTTGAGCGCGCATGCGCGCACTTTCACCAGGACCTCGTTGGGCTTGATCGTGGGGTCGGGGACGTCCTGGAGCTTCAGCTTGTCGGGACCGCCGAACTCGTTGAAGGCGAGCGCTTTCATCTAGCCGTTGAACTCCTTGATCACGCGCGGCAGGCGCGGGTCGTCGAGCGCCGGCGGCGTGTAGGGCTGGTAGAACGCCGTCCGATCGAGCAGCCCGGTATAACGCTCGCGGATCCTGCGTCCGATGTCCTCGTAGGTGCCGGTGACCGCGTAGGTTTCCACCATCTCGTCGGTGATCAGATCGGCCATGCCCTTCCAGTCGCCTTCCACCGACTTGCGGTGCAGCGCCGGCACCAGGTCCTGCCAGCCGTGCGCGGCCAGCACGGGCTCGTAGGTGCGGGTCGAGGCGTAGAACGCGATCTGCTGCTTCACCGCCTGCCGCGCCTTGGCGCGCTCGGGCTCGGTGTCGCCGATCACCACGAACGTCGAGGTGACGTAGGCGAAATCCTGGCCGTCACGGCCGGCCTTGGCGAGGCCTTCCTTCACCGCCGGCTGCACGAACTCGCGCAGGTACTTGGGGCTGTTGAACGGGTGCACGTGGAGGCCGTCGCACACCTCGCCCGCCACGCGGCACATCGCCTGGTTGACCGCCGCCACGTAGACCGGCACGTGCGGATGCGGGATGGGGCCGGGGTTGAAGAAGGGCGTCATGAGATCGAAGCGGTAATACTGCCCCTTGAAGTTCAGCGGGGTGCCATTCTGCCAGCAGCTCCAGATCGCGCGCAGCGCCTGCACCACCTCGCGCATGCGCGGCGCCGGCGCGTCCCACTTCACCGAGAAGCGCCGCTCGTTGTGGCCCTTGACCTGCGAGCCGAGTCCCAGGATGAAGCGTCCGCCCGAGGCCTTGGCGAGATCCCAGGAGATGTGGGCCAGCACCATCGGGCTGCGGGGGAAGGCCACCGCGATCGAGGTGCCGAGCTTGATCCGCGAGGTGCACGTGGCCGCCACGGCCAGCGGCAG
>JBKPRI010000005.1:0-8929 GCA_046734515.1 Candidatus Methylomirabilota bacterium
GGACCGCGTCGTCCTGCGGCGAGGAAACGAGCTCGTTCAGCTCCTTATGGGCCCGCTCGCTTCCGCTCCCGAGGCCGGCGTCGCCACAGCGCGCGCGACACCCGAGGGTCCGTTCGGGCCCGCGGTGTACCGGCCGAATCCCGACGGCGGTCCGATCATCGGCAACGGCCAGGCGTGGCTCGACCGTCTCGGTATTTCCTCGGACGCCCTCTCGCGTGCGATCGATCAAGCGGCGGCGCCGCAGGACCGCCACGACATCGACGACTAGGTCCGACGTTTAACGTGAGCGTGCCGGCGAAGGTCTCCAGGAACATCGCAAGTGAAGAGCGTCGACCTCGTGATCTCCGTGATTGACGCCGCGGCGCGCGGCGCCTTTCGACTTACCGCGGATCCCGCCTTCTTCTGGCGGCACGGGCAGTACGCCCGCGCCTTCGACGCTCTCCGAGCGGCGGTGCTCGCTGGAGAGCGCGTTGCCGTCCTCACCGGAGCTGCCGGCACCGGCAAGACGATGCTCGTCAACGCGCTCGGGCAGACGCTCGGCGACGACGGCGTCTTCGTCGGCCGGCTGATGTACGGCCGGCTCGACACGGGTGAGATGTGGAGCGCATTCGCGCATGCGTTCGGCCTCAAGGGGCTCGAGAGCCGGGAAGCCTTCACCGATGGTGCGCGAGCAGCGTTCCTCGGCGTCCGTGCCGGCGCGCGCGCTGCGGTCCTCATCGTCGATGAGGCGCACATGCTCGGCTCGGACGCACTGGTCGAGCTCGAGCGCCTGGCGCATGTACTGAGCCCGGGTGACCATCCCGACCTCTCCGTGATCCTCGTTGGACTGCCGGAGCTGCGCGCGCATGTGGAGAGCGCGGAGTGCCGCGGGCTGGGCGAGCGTATCGGTACGAGCGTCGAGCTCGTCGAGCTGTCGCCGGCCGAGGTTGCCTCCTACATCCGCCATCGACTGGAGATCGCGGGCGCGAAGCCTGAGCGGCTGCCCGCCGACGTCATCGGCCGGATTGCGACCACGTCCGGTGGGATTCCTGCTGTCATCAATGAGATGTGTCACACCTTCGTGGCCGGGTTCGAGGCAATGCTCGAGCCCGTCACGGCGCGGCCGCCGGCGGTGCCCCGCGGCTCGTTCGATGGAGGCCGCTGGCCGCCAGCACGAATCGGCCTCGCCGTCATCGGCGTCACCGGGCTGGCGATGGCGGTGTTTGCCGGCGTCCATCACCGACGTGTCGCCCCGCCGTCGGCGGATGTCGTCGCGCCCGCAGAGCCCGTCGCCGCGCCCATCGACGCGACCCCGCCTCCCGCGGTGAATCAGCCCCTCTCGTCACCTGCAGCGGCGCAGCAATCGGGAGAGGCATCCGCACCAGGCGCGGCGGCGGAACGCGCACCCGACACCAAGCCCTTACCTCGCGCCACGCGGGGGACGACGGCTGCGGTAAGGGCCGCGCCGGCTCCTGCCGCGCCACCGCAAAGTGCAGTGACACAGCCACGGCACCCGGACGACCAGCCGGATCCGAGCGACGTCATCGACTGGCTGCTGAAGGAGGGCGCGGGGCGGCGTTGACGGCGTGTGCCGGACGCTACGTGTGCCTGGCCCGCAAGCGCATGCGGTGAAAGCGCCTGCGGAGCACGGCGACTCCGACTACGCCGGAACCTAGCAGCAACAGGCTGCTCGGTTCCGGAACGGCCGTGCCGGCCGTGAGACCGCTCAGCGGCACGCCGCCGCCGATCGTCCCCACGAGTGTGGCGGCGCCAGTCCCCAAGTTGATCATGAACAGCTGCGAGCCATTCGCCGTCGGGCCCGTCAGTGAGGCGAAGGCGATGCCAGAAATTCCCGATATGTCGAAGCCCACGAGGTCGGAGGTGTTGAATCCGAGCGCCCCCACCGTAAAGAGCTGGCCGGTGTTGGGCGAGATCGGCGTGCCTCCTGGCGAGCCCTGGGTCCCCAGGATGTCGAGAGTGGAATCGATGACGAAGAGCGTCGTAGTGACCGCCCCCGAAACATTGTTGGTGTAGGCCGAGCCGACGACGCGCGGGGTGGTCCCGGCGTTCGGATCGCCCGAGGCATAGGCGAGCGGCGTGTCGGTCCCGGCGAGCGTGCCGTCGTTGGGGTTCAGGCGCAGGTTCTGGCCGGTGTTGCTGGTGATCCGGATACGATCCACGGTCGGATTGAAGTCGAAGCCGAAGGCCGTCCCGCTGAGCGTGAAGGCTCCTGCGCTGCCGACTTGTGTTGCCGCCCCGGTCGTGGGGTTGATCAGATAGAGTCGACTGGTGCTGCCCAGCCCATAGAGGGCCCCCGTGGCAGGCCGGCGATCGACGCCGAGGAGTGTTTCGCCGGCTTGCAGTCCCGTCACTGAGACGCCGGTCAAGATCGTGCCCGGTGTCGCGCTGTCGAACGTTTCCAGGACATTCGTCGTGGTGAGCCCTGTCAACAGCTCCGCCCGCGCCGGATGCGGCGCGAGGGCGAGGGCGAACGACACCAGGCATGACGTGATGCAGAACGGGATAGTGAGTGCCGGCTTGCGATGGGTGGGCACGGTATGTCTCCTTCTGCGTCAAGCGATCTCCGAAAGACCGACCCCGCCCGCGAACGGCCCTCGCAGGTGCAGCGACCGTGCCACACTGGCAACTGCGCTCCACGCTTGAAGATCGTGACGACTGGTTCCGACGCGGTGGTGGAATTGGAAAGAACTCCGACAGCCGAGGCGAGCGAAGTCGGTTTCGCCTGACCGCACGATGCCCCACAATCACCCGGTGCTTCAGCTGGTTCTCGTACCTCTCCTGCCGTTGTTCGGCGGCGTTGTCGCCTGGCTCGCCGGTGGATTCGTCCTTCCGGAGCGCAACTCGGCAGTCTTCCTCGAGCGATGGTGGGCACATGTCGCGGGACTTTTCGGCCTCGGCGTCCTGCTCGTCGGCGTGATGCTCCTCGGCGTCTCGCTCGAGTTGTGGCCGGCCGCCCTGCTGCTGACGGCTGCCGCGCTGCTCGTCGGTCACTACCCGCTGCGCCGTGCGGCGTACGGCGAAAGCTGGGGTGTCGTCCGCTACGGAATCACGATGGCGAGGCGGGCAGGGGCGTTCTTCGGATTCTGGATGCTGATCGCGATCACGCCGCAACTCATCGTCGCCGCCCGCGGGCAGCGGTGGCTCGCGGCGTCGGTGCTCGCCGCGCTGATGCTCGCCACGTTGCGGTATCGCAGGCAGATCGTCGTGTACCTCGTCGAGGCAAGGCCGTTCGTCGACATGCCAGAAGGGTTCAGCCAGGTCCTCGCTCGCGCGGAGATAGCACTGCCGGTCACGGTGTACCGGGCCGGGGTGCCGGGCAGCCTCTCGGCCACGTCGTTCTCGCTGCCGGGCACGGGCGGCCATGTCGTCATCGTGGGCGAGTCTCTCGTCGAAGCGCTCGATGCGGATGCGTTGACAGCGATCTTCGCCCAGGAGATCGCGCGTCTCGAGCGGTGGACGCTGCGCCGCCTCGCCTGGGTCGAGGTTCTCCGGACAGGCCTGGCGGTCGCCGTCGTCGGCGCCGGCATCGGGTTGCTGCACCTTCCGGCAGAGCACGCGTGGCTCGTTGCGGCCGGATGGGGTTGTGCGGTCGTGCTCGCGCTGACGCTGTGGATCATCGCGCGATGGGGGGACGCGCAGGCCATCGATCTCCGCACGCTCACGCTCGGCGGAGACGCTTCGGTGCTGATTCGCGCGCTGTGCGCGGTGCATGCCCTGCAGCGCATCCCGCGCCGCCTCTCCGCATTCCAGGAGGAGGTCTCTGCAGAGCCGAGCCTCGCGCGCCGCCTGCAGGCGATCCGCGAGGCCGCTCAGATTGCTCCCGCGAGGCTCGGCGCCGCGGTCGTTCTCAGCAGCCCCGGTCTCGATCAAGTCGTGGTTCTCGGCGACGGTCGTGCGCAGTGGCTCGAGGGCGTCACTCCCCAGGCCCCGCGCGACCCCGTCGCGGTGCTGTCGTCGGCCGACTCGATACGCTCGCTGACGTACCGCGAGCTCACCGACCTGCGACTGGCCACGAGCTTCCGCGGTGGGACGTGGCTCACGGCCACCCACCGCTCCGGCCGAACCTGGCGGGTACCGATCCGTCCGCAGGATGTCGATGCCGCGCAGGCGGCGCTGGACGTCGTCGACGAGCGTCTGGCGCCCCAGGCGCTGTTCACGCGGCGCCGGGCAGCCTTCCTCGTCCTCTACGCCGCGGTGGCCGCCGCCGGCGCGTGGCTTCAGGTGGGCATCAGCCCGGTCATCCTCATGGCCGCCATGGTGATAGCCCGGCCGCGGCAATCGCCGGCATGGTTGGTGGCGTTGCTCACCGTGGGGTGGGCGATTCAAAACGCTGCCGCGCCCTCGAGCGCTGCGCCGTCGCTGGTGGGGACGGTGAGCGCGGCCATCATGGCGGTCGGTGCCATGGCCTTCGTCTTCGGGCCGGCGGCGCGCCGCCGCGCGCATTTCCGGCCCGCGCCGCACGAGACCGTTGTCGTGGCCGGTACGCTGCTGGCGGCCGGGGGCCTCCTGGCCGTCGACATCCTCTGGGTGGCCCGCACGGCGGCCGCGTCGATTCCGCACTGGAGACTGGACGCGGTGGCGCTGTCGCTGCTGGCGGGAGCGTCGGTTCTCACCGTGTCATCGGCGCGCTCGCGGGCGACCTGGATCACCACGGCTGTCGCAGTCGCACTCGGTGTCGCGATCGCGCGCTGGGGGCCGGCGATACTGGCCGCCTGGTCTCCGCTGGCCGCGGGCACTGCGGTGACTGTGCTCGACGTGCCGGCGCCGCCAGCGCAGGTGATCGCATTGGATCCGGCCGCGCGCCGGCTGGTCCTGTCGCCGTCCGCCCGGCAGTATGCGGTTCAGGTCGGCCGCTCGCGCTCGGGCCTGCCCTCTCGCTTCGTGGTCGGTGGATTCAACGGAGGAGAACAGCAGCTGGCGTCCGCGTACGAGGTCGCGTTCGTCGACGACCGCCTCATGCTCCTGCTTGGCCCAACCCTGACCGGCCTCGGAATGCGGACGTGGGCCCCGGTGCCCGATCCCACCGGCGAGCTGCTTCCTCAGGCGTTCTGGTCGGTGGCGTTGCCGCCCGTGTACATGCCCCGGGTGTCCGCGGACGCGGTCAGCGGGGCCTGGACGGTCGTCGGCTGGCATCCGGACGACGCCGACGCCATCTCGGTCACCGGCCGGCTCGGCGAGAGCATGCCGGAGGTCAAGCGCTGGGCCGTGCCCGGGGCGGATGCCAATGCCTCGTTCTTCTATCTGCCCGCAATCAAGACCGCGTTCCTCGTCACGGCGACGAAGCTTCCGTATCGTGCGGCACTGCTCTCTCGCGTTGCCGGGGTTCCCGAGCGGCGCTGGGAGCTCCGGAAACTCGACGGGACGAACGGCGCGACGCTGGCCGTGACGGCCGCGTCTCTGGCGTGCCTCGACCCGCTCCCGCGCGACACCACGCTGGTGTGCTTGGCCCGGCATGCCGCGCATACGGTCATCTGGTCAGTGGACGGTCGCAGCGGCGAGCTGCGCGAGATCGGTGCGGCGCCGCCATTCAAGTGGGCCGCGTTGAGCTCTGCGCACCTGCGCTTCGTCACGACGGACGGCACGGTCTTGCAGATTCCCCGTGGCGCTCGCCAGGGCACGCGATTCACGCCGAGAATGCTCGGCGACATCGTCGAGATCAGCAGCACCGACGCTCACCTCGCGATGCTGCAGCGCTCGGGGAACGAGGCCGGACTCTCGCTCTACGGAGGGCGTTGAGCGGTCGCGGCTATCTTGCCGCATAATGCCGGGCTGCACGACGAACCGAACCAAGGAGGCTTCGACATGGCCAAGAAGAAGGCGGCAAAGACCAAGAAGGCCCGCTCCGCGAAGAAGCCCCGGCTGCGCGACCTCCGAGTTCGCAAGGGTGACCTCGCCGGCGGCGGGCAACTCGGCGTCGGCTCCGGCTTCTCCGCCGGCATTGTCCAGAAGAGCGTGTAGCCTCGCCTCACCCGATGGCGATGGGCCCGCTGGTGCAGTCGCGCTTCCTCGTGCGCGTACCTCGCGCGGATGGGGACACGACCTTCTTCCACTCGCTCTTCGGCACGAGTCTGGTCCTCGACCGGACGGCCCAGAGGCTCCTCGACACCTTTCGCACTCCCACGACCGTCCGCCGTCCGACCGTCACGCTCCGCACGCTCGTCAAGCGTCGGTTCCTGGTCGACGCCACGCTCGACGAGCGGGCGGAGTTCATTCACGCCATGCGGCCGGAGGCGTGCGACACCGGGGCCCACCTGCAGGCCCTCGTGCTCCTGGCGGCCGAGCAGTGCAATCTGGCTTGCCCCTATTGCATCAAGGACAAGCTGATGGACCTGCGCCCCGACCGGCCGCAGGCCCGGATCGTCGCCGCGACCGCCCGACGCGCCATCGATGCCTTCCTGCAAATCGCCGAGAGGGGCCCGCACACCGATCTCGGGCTGCAGTTTCGCGGCGGCGAGGCCCTCCTCAACGCCGACGTCGTCCTCGATGCGACCCGTCACATGCGAGCCGGCTGGACCCGTGGGGCGGTGATCGCCTCGATGGTCTCCAACGCCACGCTGGTGACCGAGCCGCTCGCCCGCGCCATCGCCGAGCTCGGGATCTCAGTCGAGGTGAGTCTCGACGGGCCGCGGGCCGTGCATGACGCGGTTCGCTTCACGAAGGGCGGACGCCCGACCTACGACCGGGTCGTGGCTGGCCTCGCGCGGCTCGTGGCCGCCGGTGTGGAGGTCACCAACGTCAACACGACGGTGACGGCCGAGACGCTGCCGCTGATCGACGCGTCGTTCTTCGCCGAACTCGCCCGGCTCGGCGTGCGTCACGTCAACCTCGAGCCCGACGTGCTGCGTCCGGTCATGGCCGATCCGTCAGAGCTGGCCGACCGCGTGCTGGCGCTGCGACGGCTGGCCAATGCGCACGGTGTTGAGCTGCTCGGCTGCTGGGGGCGAGCCGTGCGCGCGCTCGGGCTCGTGCGCCAGGGCGGTGGCCTGCCGCCGGCGGCCGACTATGCACTGCTCATCGTGGACGCCCTCGGCCAGGTGGTCCCGTGGGAGTACAACGGCGTGAGCGCCCTGGGACCGGCGACTGACCTGGCGTCCGTCCTGGCCTCCGCCGCCTTCCACCGCCACGTCACGGCGCGCTCGCCCGGCCAGATTCCCGAGTGCGTCGACTGCGAGGTCGAGGGCCTGTGCCAGGGCAACGCCTCCATGACGCTCGTCTACGAACGGGCGACCGGCCAGACCGGGCTCTTCGAGCATCGCTGCGCCCTGATCCGCGCGATGACGCGGGGAGTGGTGGCGACCGCCACGGCCGTTGACCTGCCGTCCACGGCGGCGGTCAGGACTTCGCGACCAACTCCTTCGGGGGCACAAGAAAGACGATGACCCTGCTATCCAACGACCCACCTTTCACGTGATCGGCGTGCACAGTCAGATCGCGGCTCTTCGCGCGCTTCGCGGTCCTCGTTCGCTTTCTCTGGCTCTTCATGGAACCCTCCTGTCGAGGTCGCCGCCCACCGAAGTTGCTGTCGGCAACGACCATGCCAGCTCGTAGCTCCCGAGAACGCGGCTGATCATGTGGCGATCGCCGGCGCGCGCAATCGGGGCTGTCCAGTCCTCCCGACTGGAAGTCGCACGAGAGGGCACGATGCCCGAAGCGAGTGCACCGTCGGCGTGGCCGCGCCGTGTAGGGTCCGTCAGCCTCGATGCAGCGCCGCGTAGGTGAGCACGAGCAGGCCCACCACGCCAAGCGCGCTGCGAATCGCATGCAGACATGCCCACCGTCTCATGATGTCGCGACCGCCGGCATGGTCGACTTGTTCCTCCAGTAGCCGCCTGTTCGTCGGAAGCATCACGAAGAGCGTGAACGGCACGGCGACGCCGATGAGAAGGCCGCCGACAGCCCAGCTTCCAGGCCTCCCGGTGAGGGCGGCAAGCACGCCACAAACGGCGCAGATCACTGCGGTGCCGGCCTGCCAGGGCGCGGCTCGACGATAGCTCGCTCGAAACTGCTCAGCGACGGCGCGCGGATCGAGCCGCATGCGTGCCGGCTGCTCGACGACGGAGACGTAGACGGCGCCCCCGGTGAAGAGCGCCCCGCTGAGCAGCGCAACGACCTCCACGATCGTCATGGCGGCGTGATCATGCGTCGATCACGGCGACTGCGTCCACACGCCGCGCCCGTTGTCACGCCAGATGTCCCGGGCGACCAGGTGCCGGCGGTCGCGCGACAGCGTGCCGTCGACGAGGACCCAGTCTCCGGCGCGGAGCGCGCGATAGCTGGACTGGTCGGCCTGCATGAGGTCGACCACGATGCTGTCGCCCGCTTCGGTCATCATCGCCATCCTGTTCGCCGACACCCACTGGACTTCGCCCACGATCCTCACGGGCGACTGCGCTGGCGCCGGCAGCGCCATCACCAGCACCGACAGCGCGGCCGCTGCCACGATCACCGCTGACCGAACGCCGCCGATCTCGACCGCGAGTTTCATGTCTCGGCCCCCTCTCTGATCTGATCCCTCAAACTCCGAGCAGCCGCAGCCAGGGCACGCCGACGAGGATCAGCGCGGCGAGGAACGCCGCGCCGAGGATCGCGCCGAGCACCCAGAAGTCCCGGCCCTTGATGTCGCCGCTCCCGAAGTAGATGGGCGACGGGCCCGTCGCGTACGGCGTCAGGATGCCCATGATCCCGAACGTGTAGGCCAGCACGAGTGCCCAGGCCTTCGGCGACAGCCCCGGCAGCGCGACGGCGACGGTGAGAAACACCGGCAACAGCGCGGTCGCGTGCGCCGTCACGCTGGCGAAGAGATAGTGGATTACGAAGAAGCTTCCCACGACGACGAGCCCGGAGGCCTGGAGATGCCTCGCGCTGCTCGCGACGCCGTTGACGAGGGCGATGGCCGGATCGCGGGAACATCCAAGTGGGAACGTGCATC
>JBKPRI010000006.1:0-24340 GCA_046734515.1 Candidatus Methylomirabilota bacterium
GCGTGGCCGCTACCGCGGGGATCACGACAGGCGCCGGCGCCGGCGTGGTGGGAGGCGCCGCCGGCGCGGGCGGAGGCGACGGTGGCGCGACGGTGGGCGCGGCAGCCGTCGCCACGGGAGGTGTCACGACGGATGCGGCGACGGGCGTCCCGCCCTGAGAGAGTGCGCGAGCCAGAGATGCGGCGTCACCGGCGCCGAGCACGATGGCCGTCACGTCGTGCGGGCGGGCGCCTTCGAGGACGAGAAGCGCGACGCGCCCGCCGACCTTGACGAGCTCCGAGCCGTGGCGCCGAGCGGCGGCGATGTCGGCGGAGTACACGCGGCCGTCGTCGCCGCGCACGATGATGATGGGCTCACCGGTGAGGGCATTCGGCCACTCGACGGTGCCTTGCAGGAACCGGGGATCGCCCGGCGCGGCGAGCGCGGGAAGCGTCAGGAAGAGCGTGAGGCAAAGGCCAATCAGCACACGGGTCATAGGCCACCTCCGCCCGCGCACGGGGGCAAGCCCTGTGCCACGGCCCCGAGTCACGCAAGCACGAGGATCAGCGGAATCGGCGGACGGTCGTGGCTACGACTGTCGTCCCGTTTCTGGGACTTCTCTTACCCAACTCGTGAAGACACGCACGTTACCGCGGTGTCTTGGGTCGGGGCGGCGCCCAGGCCCCTCGCGGCGGCTCCGAGCTGGCGAGGAGCACCCCGCCCACGAGGCTGCGTCCCGCGCTGGGCCGGCGAAGGTCGGGCGTCGGCGCAGGAGCGCTGTTGACTCGCCGCTCGCGCCGATCGAGCACCACCTCCACGTTCGCGGCCTGACTGAAGGAGCGCTTGAGGTAGGCGTACAGCTCCATGTCGCGACGGGGCACGACGATCACGACACGGCGCGCGACTTCGGGAGCCTTGTTGGGGAGCGGATTCACGGGCGCCGATAGTGCCACAATCGGCGCGCGACTGAAAGCGGCTAGCCGCCGGGTATCCGGAGCTGCCGGAGCTGCTCGTTCACGAACGTGCTCAGCTCGGGATCGAGGTCGCCGCCGCCCACCGCGAAGATCTCCATGCGCCGGCTGACCCGATCCCCGGTTCGCGAGTCCATCCGCACGAACACGCGCGTGTCGGCGGCGAAGTGCTCCCGGATCCGCGCGTAGAGCTCCGCCTCGTTGCGGGGCACGATGATGAGGCACTGTTGGGCACCGGGCATCGCAGCCAGCGTAACCCAGGAGGCCGCCGGACGGCCACTTTCAGGCACGTGATAGCATGCCGCGTCATGAAGGCCGCTTCCTGGCGCAGCCCCGGCCGACGAAGCGCGCAGATGCGCCTGATCCCCGCCTCGGCCCTCCCCCGCCTCTACGCCAGGTCCGATCTCCACGGCGCGTGGCGGACGGCGGCCCACGTGGGGCTCCTGGCCGCCACGGGGGCGTCGATCCACGCCGCGCGCGGGCACTGGTGGCTGCCCATGGCCCTGCTCGCCCACGGGCTCGTCCTGGTCGCGCTTTTCGCCGCCATGCACGAGGCCGTGCACTACTCCGCGTTCAAGTCGCGGCGCGTCAACGAGGTGGTGGCGTGGCTGGCGGGCCTCGGGATCCTGTTCAACGCCACGTACTACCGGCAGTTCCACTTCGCCCACCATCGCTACGCGCAGGACCCGAGCCGCGACCCGGAGCTGCTGACGGCTCCGCCGCCTAGCTCGAGGGCGGACTACTGGTGGCGCGCGACGGCCATCCCCTACTGGCAGGCGCGCGTGCTGAACCTCTGGCGGCTCTCGCGCGGATGCTTCGCGGAACTGGACTTCATTCCGGCGACGGCGCATCCGGAGATCATCCGTTCCGTCCGCACGCAGCTGGGCGTGCTGCTCGCGCTGGGGGCGGCCTCGCTGGCGCTGCGGTCGAGTGCGCTGCTCTGGTTCTGGCTGCTGCCGCTCGCGCTGGGCCTGCCTTTCCTGCGCCTGTACCTGCTCAGCGAGCACACCGGCTGCAGCGAGGACGACGACGGCCTCACCAACACCCGCACCACGGTCTCACTCTGGCCCGTGCGCTTCCTGATGTGGAACCTGCCCTATCACGCCGAGCACCACCTCTTCCCGAGCATTCCGTTTCACCAGCTCCCCGCGGCGCACCGCTTCCTTCGCGCACACCTGGGCGTGCTGGCGAGCGGCTACGTGCGGGTGCAGCGCGGGCTCTACGGCGCGCTCGAGCGCTAGCCGGCCAGCGTCTCGATCGCCTGCGTCTCGTCGGCCGAGAGCGTGAGCCGCTCGCTGGCGAGATCCTGCTTCATGTGACGCTCGTCGGTGGTGCCGGTCAGCGGCAGCATGCCGACGGCACGGGCGAAACGGAAGATCACCTCCGGGGGTGTGGCCTGGTTCCGCGCGGCGGCGGCCAGCACGACCGGATGGCGCAGCGCCTCGGGGTTGGCGGTGAGGAGCGAGAAGCCCTGGTAGACGACGTGGCGCTCCGCGCAGAAGGCGCGCACCGCGCGGTCCCAGCCCGCGCGCGCGAAGCAGCGATTCTGCACGAAGGCCGGCGGCTCGGCGCCGGAGGCCACGAGCTGCTGCAGGTGGCGCAGCGAGACGTTGCTGACGCCGAGCAGCCGCGTGCGGCCGGCGTCGCGCTCCTTCGTCATCGCCGCCCACACCTCGACGTCGTACGGCGACCAGCCCTGGGCCGAGGCGGGCCCGTGCAGCACGTAGCTGTCGACGTGATCGGTGCCGAGGTGCTCGAGCGAGCTGGCCATCGACTGCGCGACCTGTGTCGAGAGAGGCGCGGACGGATCGTACGGCAGCCGGTGATCCTGTCCCGGCAGGTACGTGAACTTGGTCTGGAGGAACACGTCGGCGCGCGTGACCACGCCGGCGCGGTAGGCGGCGGCGAGTCCCTCGCCCACGCCCGCCTCGACGTAGTGACGGCGCTGATTCGCGGTGTCGATGCCGCGAAAGCCCGCGCGCAGCGCCTGTTCCGTGAGCGCGGCGGTGCGGTCTTCCTTCCAGGCGGTGCCGTACAGGAAGCTCGGCGTCTGCACTAGGCGGCACGGGGCGCGACGGACACGCCGCGCGCGCCGGTGGCGGCGATGGCCCGGGCGACCAGGCCCGAGGCCTTGGCCTCTTCCACGAGCCCGCGCAGGTAGGCGAGTCCCGCCGTGCGCCCCTTCGGCACCCCGATCGACTGCTGCACGGCCATGAAGCGTCCGTCGAGCATGCGCGAGCCCGGCAGCTTGTCGGCGAGATCCATCAGCGCCTGCTTGAGACCGGCGAGCGCATCGACCTTGCCGCTCGTGAGCGCCTGGAAGGCCGCGCCGCCGCCCTCGGTCGAGACGAGCGTCGCCTGCGTGAGGTTACGGCTCAGGAACAGCTCGTAGTTGGCCTTCGACGGTGCGGCGACGCGCACGCCGGCCCGATCGACATCGCCGACGGAGCGGAGGGGCGAGGCGCCCGGCACGAGGTACGTGGCCTCGATCTCGAGATAGGCCGCGGTGAAGTCGATGAGCTTCTCGCGCGCGGGATCGGAGCCGAGGAACGCAATGTCCCAGGTGTTCGTCGGCGCGGCCTCCACCATGACGGCCACGCTGTCGTAGGCGACGATCTCGACGCGCACGCCGAGGCGGCCGGCCAGCTCGCGCGCCAGATCGATGGCCACGCCGCGCGACTCGCCGGTCGCCGCGTCGCGGGTGGCGAGGATGAAGTTGCCGTAGTTGATGCCGACGCGCAGCGCCCCCGTCGGCGCCAGGTCGGAGCGGACAGCGGCAGTCAGGTCAGTCATAGTGGCGCACGATACCACGGCGCCATCGCGGCGCGAGCCTCAGCGACGCGGAGTTCCCCGCCCGCCTCCGCTGCGTCGCCGTGGCCTCACGCGGGCCCCCGGCCGCCCGGGGCGATACCCGACGGTCGGCTGCGTCCCGGCATCCTCGGCGTGGACGTGCGTGGCCTCGGTGGCCTCCCGGCGGCGCGCGGCCAGCGCCTCCGGCGGCGGCTCCGCCGGGATCAGACACTGCCGCCCACTGCCGATCAGGTCGCGGCGACCGGCCTCGACCAGCGCCCGGTGCACCACGAACCAGTTGGCGGGCTCGAAGAACTGCATCAGCGCGCGCTGGGTCTGCCGGTCGCGCAGCTTCTTGACCGTCTCCACCGGCTGCATGGTCAGCGGGTCGATGCCCGTGTGGTAGATGCACGTCGCGATGTCCATCGGCGCCGGGATGAAGTCCTGCACCTGGCGCGGCCGGTAGCCGTGGCGCTTGAGGAACACGGCCAGCTCGATCATGTCGGCCACCGTCGAGCCCGGATGGCTGGCGATGAAATACGGCACCAGGTACTGCTCCTTGCCCGCGCGCTCGCTGGCGCGCTGGAACTTGCCCGCGAACGTCTCGAACTCGCCGTGGCTCGGCTTCTTCATGAGGTCGAGCACCCGCGCGGACGTGTGCTCGGGCGCCACCTTGAGGTGCCCGCCCACGTGATGGGTCACCAGCTCGCTCACGTAGCGATCGTCCAGGTTCGCGAGGTCCATGCGGATGCCCGAGGCGATGTGGACGCGCTTGACGCCCGGCACCGCACGGGCGGCGCGCATGAGCTCGATCGTCGGTCCGTGGTCGGTGCCGAGCAGCTTGCACACCGTGGGGTGGATGCACGACAGGCGCTTGCAGACCGCCTCGACCTCCGGCCGCGTGCAGCGCATGCGGTACATGTTGGCGGTGGGCCCGCCGAGGTCGCTGATGGTGCCCTTGAAGTCCGGCTCGGCCGCGACGGCCTTCACCTCCGCCAGGATCGAGCGCGGGCTGCGGCTCTGGATCACCCGCCCCTCGTGCATCGTGATCGAGCAGAACGTGCAGCCGCCGAAGCACCCGCGCATGATCTGCACCGAGTCCTTGATCATCGTGTGCGCGGGAATCGGCTCGCGGTAACGCGGGTGCGGCCGCCGCGTGTACGGCAAGTCGTAGATCGCGTCCATCTCCGGCTCGCCGATCGGCAGCGTCGGAGGATTGAGCACCAGCGTTCGCTCGCCGTGCGTCTGCGTCAGCCGGGCGGCGTTGAACGGATTCGTCTCGTGGTGGAACGTGCGCGTCATCCGCGCGAACGCCGTCCGATCGCGGCTGACCTCCTCCAGCGACGGCAACCTCAGCGTCCGTCCCGGCCATGCGGGCAGCGTTTCCTTCGCGCCCAGCAGGTAGGCCACGCCGCGCAGGTCGCGCAGCGCGGTAGCGGGCTCGCCGGCCGCCAGCCGCCGGGCGAGGGCCACGATCGTCGCCTCGCCCTTGCCGAAGACGAGGAGGTCGGCCTTGCTGGCGGCGAGCATCGAGGGCCGCACCTGCTCGGACCAGTAGTCGAAGTGCGCGATGCGTCGCAGCGAGGCCTCGATGCCGCCGATCACGACGGGCACGCCGGCGAACGCCTCGCGACAGCGCTGGGCGTAGACCGGCGTGGGCCGGTCGGGACGCAGGCCGATGCGGCCCCCCGGCGAGTACGCGTCGTCGTTCCGCCGCTTCTTGTTCGCCGTGTAGTGATTGATCATCGAGTCCATGTTGCCGGCCGACACGGCGTAGAAGAGCCGCGGCCGCCCGAGCGCGCGCCATGCCTCGGCGCTCCGCCAGTCGGGCTGCGGCAGGATGGCCACCCGCACGCCGTGCGACTCCAGGACGCGGCCGAGCACGGCCATGGCGAACGAGGGGTGGTCGACGTACGCGTCGCCGGTGACGAAGACGACGTCGGGGGCGTTCCAGCCGCGGGCGCGGATCTCCTCAGCGGACGTCGGTAACCAGGCGTGAGTGTCGGGCGTCACTCGACCATCTTACGCTCACGCGGCGCGCAGGCTCCGCCGGAGCAGCGTCGCTCCCGTGAGCGCCACGGCGACGCCGACGGCCAGGTAGACGGCCTTGCCGAAGACGAGGTGCGGCATCCCGATCACCGCGGTCGGCTCGACCCACGCCAGCATCGCCGTTCCCGTCACGCGCACCAGATTCGCCGCGAGGCCGGCGACGAGCGCGAGAGCGACGACGAGGACCCGCTCCGCCGGCCGCCGGCGCGGCAATGCCCACGCGATCGCGAGGCCGACGATGACGCTCGCGAAGAGGAAGCGCAGTCCGTTGCACGCCTCCGTCACCTCGAGATCGACGCGGCCGATGTGAAGCGTGAGGCCCTCGCGCACGACCGGGATGCCGCACAGGTCGAGCGTGCGCTGCGCGACGACCGCCGCGACGTGCTGGCTCGCGGACGACAGCATCGCCAGCCATCCGGCCGGCAGCGGCACGGCAGCCACGAGAAAGATGACCGGAAACGCGAGCACGCGCACGCCCCTGCGCCCGTATGCGAGCAGGACGATCGTCAACACGGTCAGCGGCAACGCCACCGCCCGCAGGGAGAGCGAGCCCATCGCGTGGCCCGCCGCCAGCGCGGCGACCGTCGCCAGGCCGGCCAGCGCGGCCGGCAGGCACGGGCGCCAGCACTCAATCGGCAATGCCGTACGCAGCCGCCACGCCGCATAGGCCGCGAACAGGCCGACGAGCGGACCATGCGCGGCGTAGGGCGAACCCGTCCACGTCTCCCGCAGGTCGCGCGCGACATCCGCCACGACGAGGGTCGCCAGCGCCAGGGCGCCGAGCCTTGCCAGCCACGCACTCATCCGCCGCTCACCATCCGCGTCCGCGAGGCAGCAAAGTCGGTGCCCGATCCGTGACGCACCCCGCGGCGGGTCGGCAGCCGACTTGCTGTACAGGATGCCCAGGGGCAGAAAGGGCACCAGAACCATGTCGAGAGTGGCGGTGGCACTCGCGGTGGTGTTCACCTTGTTCGCGCCGGTCGTCGTGTTCGCGCAGGGTGCGACAGATTGCACGTTCCCGGGACAGGGCAACGGCGTCGGCGGGACCTTCCCGGGCGGCGGCAACACCGGCGGGATCTTTCCCGGCTGCAACGGCAACGGGGGCGGGACTGCTGGCGGGACGGTCGGCGGGAGCGGCGGCACCGGCGGTGGCGGCGGGACGATTCACGCGACGGCGTCGGAGCCGACGATGATCCTCACGCTGGCGGCAGGGCTGATCCTCGCGGGCGCGCTGCGCCGGCGCTGACGTCAGCCGGGCCGCCGGTGAACCCGGCGGCCCTTTTCATCGCAACGGAATACCGGGGTCTGCCGGAAAACGATTGCGCTCAGCGGTTCGAGCGCAGCACCTTGCCCGGGAATGCGCCCGCCGGCCGCCCGTGGTCGAGCACGACCTTGCCGTTGACGACCACCCAGTCGATGCCCTCGGCGCCCTGCACGCGCCGCGGCGTGCCGCCGGGGCCGTCGCGCGTGATCTCGTCCTCCTTCACACCGATCCGATCGAGGTCGAACACCATGAGGTCGGCGGCCAGCCCCTCGCGCACGAGCCCGCGGTCGCGCAGGCCCATGATGCGCGCGGGCTGGAACGTGTAGCGGCGAATCGCATCCTCCAGGCTCAGCAGTCCGCGGTCGCGCACCCAGGTGGAGAGCACCCAGCTCGACTCGCCGGCCGTGCAGAAATTCGTGTTGAGGTGGGCGCCGGCGTCCGACTGCGAGGGCAGCGCGTGGCCCGTGCGCACGAAGTCGGCCAGCTCCACGTCGCTCTCGGGCGACCGCGTCTGGAGCTGGAACTCCGTCTCCAGCCGCTCGTCGAGCGCGAGGTCCAGCATGACGTCGGCGGCGTGCTTGCCCTGCGCCTCGCCGATCTCGGCCAGCTTGCGGCCCTGCAGCGCACGGTTGCGTTCGTGCGCGACCTTGCTGACCACGATCTTGTCCCACTGCACCAAGCGCCCGAGCACGCCCGGCCGCCGGCGCTGCCGCTGCACCGCCGCCGTGCGCAGCTCCGCGCGCTTGTCGGCGTCGGCCAGCGCGGCCAGGCGCTCCTCGACGGGCTTGGACATCAGCACGTCCCACACGTCGAGGCTGTTGAAGAACGTCGTCTTCTTGAGCGTCAGGCGCGGATTGTTGGGGATGGCACGCATGAGCGCGAAGAGCTGGGCCCCTCGCTGGGTGGCGCCCTCGACCCACGTGCGCGAGGCGGCGTCGAACACGAGGAAGAACACCGGCCGGCCGCTGACGTGGGCGACGTCTTCCAGGTGGCGGCGGTCGGCCTCGTCGGGCTGGGTGATCGACGGCGGCAGGATCTCGATGATCCCGCGGTTGAACTCCGCCATCGTGCGGCCGAGCGCCACGCGCTCGGCGTCGGCGGCCAGGCGCGTCGGCACCGGCTCACCCTTGGTGCCCGCATGCGTCGGTGAGTTCGTCGTCGACCAGCCCCAAGCGCCGTCCTCCATCGCGGCGCGCAGCAGATCCTGCATCACGCGTGTCTCGTCCTCGGTGGCGGCGCGGTCCCAGGCGGCCTTGTCCATGGCGCTCAGGCGCAGCGGGTTGTGCCCCACCAGCGGCATCATGTTGACGCCGAGGCCGATGTCGATGGCGTCGAGGAACTCGCCGAAGGTCTGCCAGCTCCACGGCAGCACGCCGCTCAGCGAGCGGAACGGCAGGTCCTCGACGCAGCAGAACGTGGCCAGCATGGGGTCGCGGTGCTCGGGCCGCAGCGGCGCCAGCGTGAGGCCGCAGTTGCCGGTCAGCACCGTGGTGACGCCGTGCCACACCGACGAGGTGCACAGGCGGTCCCAGAAGGGCTGGGCGTCGTAGTGCGTGTGCAGGTCGATGACTCCGGGCGCGACGAAGCGGCCTTCGGCATCGATGGTCTGCTCGGCGCTCGCGCGGATCTTGCCGATCTCCACGATCGCGCCGTCCTTGATCCCCACGTCACCGCGGTACCGGGAAAAACCGCTGCCGTCCACGATCATGCCGTTCTTGACGATGAGGTCGTACGCCATGGGTTCCTCTATTGCCTCTTGAGACGCAGCTCTTCGAGCGGTCCCGCGTACGGAAACGACGGGATCAGGTTGAGGCCGGCTTCCTCCATCCGTGGCCCGAAGCCGCGGATGAAGCCGTTCTCCCAGATGCCCGCGAACACGACCCGATCGTACAGCGCCTTCTGCATCTGATGCAGCATGTCCTCGCGCTTCTTGCGATCCATCTCCTGGATCTGCTTCGGGAACAGGGCGTCCACTTCGGGGAGGGAGCCGTAGGAGAAGAGGCCCTTGCTGGTCGCGAAGGCCTCGATGCGCGTGGAGGCGTTGCCGGCCGAGCCGGTCGCGCCCACGAACACGCCCCGGAGCTTCTTGTCGCGCCAGGCCGACAGGAACGCCGCGCGCTCCATCGTGCGCACGCGCGTCTTGATGCCGACCGCGTTGAAGTAGTTGGCGATGGCCTCGCCCATGGAGTTGTAGGGCGGGTACGCCGTGAACTCGGCCAGCTCGAAGCCATTCGGATAGCCGGCCTCGGCCAGCAGCGCCTTGGCGCGCTTGGGATCGTACGGGTGGGCGTCCAGCGGCAGCGCGAACTCCTGGTGGCGTGGGATGAAGCTGCCGGTGATGCCGGAGAACCCGAGCGACTCGGCCTCGTTGATGGACTGGCGGTCGACGGACAAGCTGGCGGCCAGGCGCACGCGGCGATCCGCCCACGGCGAGCCGGCCGTCCACTGGTCGGGGAACTCGAGGAAGAAGACGCCGTTCGTGCGCATCGCCGTCAGCGTCAGCCCGGGAGTGCGGCGGACGTCCTCGGCGATCGGCCCATTGATGAAGTAGACGATGTCCACCTCGTTCCGCTTGAGCGCGGCGGCGCGGGTGGCCTCATCGGGAATGCTGCGGATCACGAGGCGCTTCACCGCCGGGACCTTCTTCCAGTAGCCGTCGAAGGCTTCCAGCACCAGCTCGATCCCCGGCTGGAAGCTCACGAACTTGTAGGGTCCCGCGCCGATGGGCGCCCGGCGGAAGCCGTCCTCACCGACCTTCTCCACGTACTTCTTGGGCACCACCCAGGCCGCGCCCGAGGCGCTGGTGCCATAGAAGGTCATGAAATCGGGCCACGGCTCGGTCAGCACGAAGCGCACGTGGCCGGGATCGACCACCTGCACCTCCTTCACCCGCTGACGGAACAGCGGCGCGCCGCCACCCTTGTAACGCTCGAAGGAGAACTTCACGTCCTCGGCCGTGACCGGATCGCCGTTGTGGAAGCGCGCGCCCTTGCGCAGGACGAAGTCCCAGACGCGCCCGTCCCTGGACATCGTCCAGGACTCGGCCAGGCTGGGGGTGTTGAGCGCTCCGGGCATCGGCTTCACGAGCGCGTCGTGGAGCGCGTAGTAGATCATGAACGGCGTGATCTCGGCCTCGGTCTCCGAGGTGTCGAGCCAGCGCGTGACGAGCGAGACGTGCGCGCCGATGGTCACGGTACTCGCGGGCTGCGCGAGCGCCGGCGCGGCGGCGAGCAGGCCCAGGACGACGATGGCGGCAGTGGCGAGGCGACGGCGCATGGTCGACCCTCCAGGCGCAGACAGTACCATCCCGCGGCATCGTGTGCGTCAGCTTGACGCGCATGCCGTCTTGAAGTGCCAGACCGTCGCCCGCCATCCGGGGATCGCCCTAAGCGCTTGTTGTACAAGACCAGCCGTGTTTGGTACCCCCTTTGCTCCTCCACCGCCCTCGTGAAACGCACACCATCCCTCATCGCGCCCGCGTTGTTGCTGCCGCTCGCTGCCGTCGCAGGTTTTGCGCACAAGCTGCCGTCGTCACTGGCGACCGTCCTCGATGCGGCGCCCTTGCTCGTCTTCGCCGTCGGCGCGGCCCTTGGGTTGTACACGCGACGCGCGCGGCTCATCCTCGGCGTCGTGATCCTGGCGCTGGCGAATTCCGCGCTCGTGAATGTCGGCAGCCGCTCGGTCTTCGATGCGGTCGCACTGCTGTTGCCCGTGAACCTCGCCATCGTGGTCTGGCTCGGCGACGAGAATCCGTACGCCGGCCGCGGCGCCCTGCTGTTCGCCATCACGCTGCTGCAGGCCGCCGTTATCGCCGTGCTGCTCAACCCGCAGCTCGCGCCGATGGCCGAGGCGCTCGAGGTTCCCCTGGCGGCGAGCTCGCGCCTGACGACGTGGACGGGGCTGTCGGGGCTCTCCGTCTTCGCGTTCGTGGCCGCCCTCGGGCTGCTGGTCGCGCGCTTCTACCGGCACGGCCAGACGCTGGCGGCCGGCGCCGCGTGGGCCCTGGTCGCGTCGTTCCTGGCCCTCGACGGCATGTCCACCGGCGGTCGCGTGAGCGTGCATTTCGCCGCAGCGGGAGCGCTGCTGCTCGTCGGCGCTACGTGGGATCCGCGCCCGGTCATCGCGACCGACGAGATCACGCGCCTGCCCACGCGCATCGAGCTGATGCGCGCGGTGCGCCGGCTCACGAAGCGGTACACGCTGGCGTTCGTCGAGGTCGACGACTACGCGCGCTTCCGGAGCGAGCACGGTGTCGAGGCGGGGCAGCGCATGCTGCGGCTCATCGCCAAGCGGCTGCGGCGCACCGCGCACGGCGCGCAGGCGTACTACTGCGAAGGGCCGACGTTCGCGGTGCTGTTCCCCCGCATCCCCGCCAAGCATGCGATTCGCCACCTGGATGCCGTGCGCATCACGGTCGAGGACCTCACGGTCGATGTCTCCGTCGAGGGGCCGCCACCGGCGTCCCGCCTCGTCCGCGCGGGCACGGTCGAGCGCACCGTGTCGGTGACGATCAGCGCGGGGGTGGCGGAGTGCGGGCGTCCGACCGAGGACCCGAAGCCGGTGATCGAAGCGGCCGAGCGCGCGCTGGCACGCGCGCGTGAGGGCGGAATGAATCGCGTCTCGCGCTGATCGAGGGCGGCCGGGCGCGGTACACTACGCGCCATGCCAGTCACCCACTTCGATCTCGCGCTCCGACGTCCCCTCGCCCAGGGCCGAGCGTTCGGCACGGTCGGCCCCTACGAAGAGCTCAAGGGCCGCCTGCGCTTCGCCGTCGATCCGGCGCATGACGCCAACCGCCGGATCACCGACATCGGCCTGGCGCCGCGCAACCGCGACGGCCGCGTGGAGTTCGCCGCCGACGTCTCGATCCTGACGCCGGTCGATCCCGCGCGCGGCAGCGGCCGGGTGATGCTCGACGTCGTCAATCGCGGCAACACCGTCGCCATGCCGAACTTCAACCACGCCACGCGGCCGGTCTTCGGCGCGGGCGCCGACCCCAATCCGCCGGTGGACGCGGGCGACGGCTTCCTCATGCGCCGGGGGTACACCGTCATCTCCTGCGGCTGGCAGTGTGACGTGCCCGAGATCGGCGGCCTGTTCCGGCTCCACGCCCCGCAGGCGCTCGAGGGCGGGCGTCCCGTGCAGGGCCGCATCTACGTCAATCTCCAGGCGCCCGAGCGGGTGCCGCACTTCCTGCTCTCCGATCGCGGGCACCTGGCCCATCCGGCCGCCGACCTCGCCGAGCGCGAGGCAGTCCTCCTGGTGCGCGATCAGCTCGACGGGCCCGCCCAGACCATCCCGCGTGAGCGCTGGCGCTTCGCCCGCGCCGTGGACGGCCGCGTGGTCGACGACGCGCGCCACGTCTGGCTCGAGGGCGGCTTCGAGAAGGGGCGCCTCTACCAGGTGGCGTACACGGCGGTCGGCGCGCCCGTGCTCGGGCTCAGCTTCGCGGCGCTGCGCGACAGCGTGTCGTGGCTCAAGCACGATCCCACCTCGCCCGCCGCCGGCCACGCGCGCTGGGCCTACGCCTACGGCCGCTCGCAGACGGGCCGCTTCCTGCGCACGATGGTCTGGTGGGACCTCAACGTCGACGAGGAAGGCCGCGAGGCGCTCGACGGCGTCATCGCCAACGTCGCCGGCGGCATGCGGGGCGAGTTCAATCAGCGCTTCGGCCAGAACTCCAAGGACCGCCCGCAGATGATGGCGCACGTGTTCCCCGCGACCGACACGCCGACGACCGACGGCGGCGTCAGCGCCGCGCTCCACGCCCGGATCGACGCGCGCGGCAGCCGGCTGAAGGTCGTCTACACGAACACCTCGGCCGAATATCACCGCGGCGATGCCTCGCTGGTGCACACGGATCCCGACGGCCGCCGCGACGTCGCGCACGGCCCCTTCACGCGCGTCTATCACTTCGCCGGCACCGAGCACGGCGTGGGCATCTGGCCGCCGACGGACACCACGCCGGTCGCCGCCGATCCGTCGGGCTGGACGGAGCGCTCGCAAAACGTGCGGAACACGATCAACTACAGCCGGCTGCTGCGCGCGTGCCTCGTGAACCTGGACCGCTGGGTCACCGCGGGCGTGGAGCCACCGCCGAGCCGCCATCCGCGCGTGGACGACGGCACCGCGGTGCCGCCCGAGGCGCTGGCCAAGACGTTCGATCGGATTCCCAGCGCGCAGTACCCGCGCCACCACGCCCGCGCCGGCCGCCGGGATTTCGGGGGCGACGCCGAGCAGCGCGTGCTCACGAGGATGCCGCCGGTCGAGGGCGCGCCGTTCGGCACGCTGGTCTCCGCGGTGGACGACGACGGCAACGAGACGGGCGGCATCGCGGTGCCGGAGATTCGCGTGCCGCTGGCCGCCTACACCGGCTGGAGCCTGCGGCACCCCGACATCGGCGGCGCCGAGCAGCTGCTCTACTTCGCCGGCGCCACGCTGCCGTTCGCGAAGACGGCGGACGAGCGCGCGCGGTCGGGCGATCCGCGCGCGTCGATCGCCGAGCGCTACGCCTCGCGGACGGACTACCTCGAGCGCGTCCGCAAGGCGGCCCTCGACCTGGTGGGCGCGCGTTACCTGCTGGATGAGGACGTCGAGCTCTCGGTGACGCTGGCGGCGCGTACCTGGGACTGGCTGGCCGGAGCCTGACCTTCCGCCTTCACGGGTGTGACGGTGTGCGAGGCCGGGAGCGCGGGCACGCGGCCCTCGCGTGAGGCCCGCTGCCAGTACTCCTCCATGCAGCGGTCGACGCGGTGGATATCGCCCTCGCGCCCGGTGAGATCCCAGCCGCCATCCGTCTGGATGCGATCCAGCCGGGCCGAGACGCCGGCCACCTGGCATTCCTTGTAGGCGTCCCACGTCAGCGCCTGGCGGCCGGAGAGTGCGCACGCGGCGGTCATGGCCACGACGAAGATCGCGAGCGGGACACGACGAAGCATGGTCGTCTCCTTCTCTGCCGGTCGAATCGAGATGCGACCGGATTATAGACGCGCGCGCGCGCGGACGAGCCAGCTCCAGTTGATGGCCGCCAGATAGGCCAGGTCCACCGTGTAGCTGACGAGCAGGCTCCCCACGATCCCCAGTCGCGCCAGCGTGAGCCATGCGGCCAGATTGAAGAGGCAGATGCCGAAGGCCCCCGCGGGCCAGAGCTTCACCATCGGCTCGATGGTGCGCGCGCCGTAGTGAAAGTGCAGGATGGCCATCACCGGCAGGCTGTTGACCGGAAACCCGGCGACGAGACCGGACCACTTCGGGCCGAGCGCGTGTGCGGCCGCCGTGATCGCGATCACCATCCCCGCCGACACGCCGGCGCGCACCAGCAGCAAGCCGGCCGAGGCACGCACGCGGATCAGCGGCGCCGTGTCCGGCAGCCGCTTCACGAGGCGCGCCGCCACGAAGCACACCAGCGCCGCGAAGGGCACCACGGTGAGGCGCGTGAGCGGGAGCAGCCCGATCAGGACGATGGCGAGCACGAACGCGCCCAGCCCCGCGGCCGCGCCTGCCACGATCGACGCCAGCCGCGGGCCGCCGATGCGATCGGCGACCGCCAGGTACACGAAGTACACCGGGATCGTGGCGCACATGCCCGGGATGGTCCAGAACGCCGTCTCGGCCGCGAATTGCCGCCCCTGCTCCAGCGTGAAGAACACCAGCGCGAGGACGGAGAGCTGGGGCGTGGCGGCGATGAGACCGCCCAGGCGCGGCCCCAGGCGCTCCGCGGCGAGCGTGACGCCGATGACGATGCCCGCCGATAGCGCGATCTTCGCCAGCAGCAGCTCGAGCGGGGTCAGAAGCGCAGCGCTATCGCGGCGGGGGCGGCGGAGTGCCGGCCGGCGGCGGAGGCGTCCCCGCGGGCGGCGCAACGGTGGTGGAGGTGCTCGGGGCCGAGCCGTAGGGTGTGCTGTAGCCGGGCCGGTTGAACACGGGGACCTGGTTGCCCTGCCCGTACATGCACTGGATGTAGGTCATGTCGTAGCGCTTCTGATCCGAGACGTTGCCGCCCTTGCCGGATGCGAGCTCGCCCGTCGCGGCCTGGCGGCAGGTCGCGTCTTCCTTCTGGAACTGCTCCATCGACTTCCCGGAGCCTGGCAGCACCATCACGCTCGGACCGGTCGGCGCGTGCGCGCAGCCGGCCATGATCACGACAGCCACGATCAATCCGATCTTCTTCATGACACCCGAGGCTCCTCCTGCCTTCACTGTACCGCCGGCAAGTACCGGCGGAACCACGCCGTCGTCTCGCGCATGACCTCGCTGAAGGCGGGCTCCAGGTAGACCTCGTAGTGGCCGTAGCCCCTCAGGATCACCAGCTTCTTCGGCTCGCCGGCCCGGGCGTGGAGCGCGACGGACTCTTCCGGCGGCACCAGCCGATCGTCGTCCGTGGTGATGAAGAGCACGGGGCGCGGCGCGATCTTGTCGACGACCCACTCGGGGTGGAACTGCAGCGTCTCGTGGATGTACTCGAGCGGGATCGTGCCGACCGCGGCCGGATTGTTGCGGCGGGCGGCCGCCGCCAGCTCGGCGGACTGCCGATCGGGCAGCAGGATCTCCTCGCGCTTGACGAGCTCGGACTTGCCCTCGGTCACCTGCCGTACGCGGTCCTGATCGGCGCGCGCGAGCAGGTCGTGGAACTCGTCGGGCCGGCGCACGCTCCGCATCCAGCGCGTGCCGTTGCCGATGCCGACCACGCTCACCACGCACTTCACGCGCGGGTCGATGGCCGCGGTCCACACGACGGTCGCGCCGCCATAGCTCGTGCCGTAGATGCCCAGGCGGGCCGCGTCCACCTCCGGCAGGCTGCCCAGGAACGTGAGCGCCGCCTGCACGTCGGCCACGCGGCTGTAGGGGGCCAGGCGGCTGCGCGGACCTTCGCTGTCGCCCCAGCCCTTGTAGTCGAACGTCAGCACGACGTAGCCCGCCTCGTTCAGCACGCGCGCGTTGTCCGGCAGGTAGAGGTCCTTCACCCCGGTGTAGCCGTGGCAGAGGACGATGCCCGCGCGCCGCTCGGACGGCCGCAAGCCGTCCGGATAGAACACGTCGCCGACCAGCCGCATGCCCTCGCTGTAGAACGCGATCGCCTTTTTCACCGTACGCTTCCCTCAGCCCTTCAGTGCGCGCTCGATGTCGTCCAGATGCCCCCGCCGATGAGTGGCGCGGGTGAGCGCGACGGGCGTGCCGAGCGCGGCGTTGCGGCCGACCAGCTCGTCCGAGAGCGACGCGACCTTGCGATCGGTCGCCTCGGCGATGGCCACGGCGAGCTCGGCCGCCCGGCGCGGCGGCAGCGCGAGGAACATCGGCTTGGCCGCATCGTTGATCCAGTCGACGTCCGCCTCGTCGCCGGACGGCGGCGTGACGCCCTTGCGCTGCCAGCGGTCGAGCAGGATGTACGCGCGCTGATCCCAGTAGGCCAGGTGCGCGAGCACGCTCGCCACCGTCCAGCCGTCCGGCATCGCGCGGGCGAGGTCCGCGTCGCTCAGGCGTTCGACGAGCGCGTCGAGGCGCGCCCGCTCGCTGTCGTTCTGCGTCTCGTGGCTGCGATCGACACTCATCGCCCGACCCTCCCGGGGTGATGATACGCTGCGCGTCGATGACCGAGGACTTCTACTGCGACGAAGCCCTCAGCGGCCGGACGCCGATCGACGTGGTGCTGGAGACGGATGACGTCCTGGCGTTCCACCATACCCGCCCGTTCTGGCCGGTGCACATCGTGGTCGTTCCCAAGCGTCACGTGCCATCGCTGATCGACCTCGGCGGCGCGGACGACACGCTGCTCCAGGCCGTGCTGAGCGTCGTTCGCCGTGTCGCCGCGCAGGTCACGCGCGAGCACGGCGCCTGCCGGGTCCTGACGAATCTCGGCCGGTACCAGGATTCCAAGCACCTGCACTTCCACGTGAACTCGGGCGAGCCGTTGAGGTAGGACATGCCAGAGCATGCAGCGTTGATCGCGGCGCTCATCGTGGAGCGGCCGCTGTGCCTCGAGTGCCTCGAAGCGAAGACCGGGATGGATCGCAGCGAGACCGACGCGTACCTGGCCCGGATCGCCAACGTACTCCAGCTCCGCCGCAGTGCCGGCGACCGCTGCCGAGCGTGCGGCGAGATCGGCCGGGTGTACTGGCTGATGCAGCCCCCGGCCTCCTGAGCTCAGACGACCGGAGAGATGCCCCCGTCGAAGTTGATGGCCGTGCCGGTGATGAACGCGGCGCGGTCGGACGCCAGGAACGCCACCAGGTCCGCGAACTCGGAGGCCTCGGCGACGCGCCCGATCGGCACGCGCTTGCCCAGCTCGCGGTAGTGCGCCTCCAGGTCTCCCTTGGCGCGCTTGGCGAGCTGCGCGCTCTTGACCAGCCCGATGCAGATGGCGTTCACGAGAATGCGATCCGCCGCGTACTCGTTGGCCAGCGACTTCGTGAGGTTGATGCCGGCGGCGCGCGAGACGCTGGTCGGTAGCCCCTGGGCGCGCGGCGCCTTACCGCCCGTGTTCACGACGTTGATGATCCGCCCGCCGCCCTGCCGCTTCATGTGGGGAACCACGAGGCGGGACAGCCGCACGGCGGCCATGAGCTTGAGATCGAGATCGGACTGCCAGGCCTCGTCGCTCACGGTCTCGAACGCGCCGCCCGCGGACGTCCCCGCGTTGTTCAGCAGGATGTCGACGCTGCTGAACTGCCGGATGGCGGCGGCCACGACCGCCTCGCAGCCGGCCGCCGTCGAGACGTCGGCCGACAGCGGGACGACCTCCGCGCCGGTGGCCTTGCGGATGTCGCCGACCGCCTGCTCGAGGACGTCCTTGCGCCGCGCGCACGCCACGACGCGCGCGCCCGAGCGCGCGAAGCGCTCCACCGCCGCCCGGCCCAGTCCCTCGCTGCCTCCCGTGACGATCGCCACCTTGCCCTTGAGGCCCAGCTCCAAGGTATCCATGGCGCGGAAGGATAGCACCCCGCGCTTACTTGCGCTTCTGCTCGGCGTCCTTCAGCGTGGACAGGCCCTTCTCGGTGCTGCGCGAGTACGACGCGCCCTCGCCGGCGTTCGCCCCCGTGGTCGTGGCCGCGGCGGGATCGACGCTCGACGATTTCGTGTCACCGCCGGTCTGCGTCGAGCTGGGCGAGGCCGCGGCGGCCGCGGCGTGGCCGCCGCCGAGCTTGGCCGCCGTGGCGTCGTCGAGCTGCCCGGTGACCGGCAGTCCCTGCTTCTCCTGATAGGCCTTCAGCGCCGCGGTGGTCCGGGCGCCCATGACGCCGTCGATCGCGCCCGGATCGTGGCCCGCGTCCTTCAGGGCCTGTTGCGCCTGTTCCACCCGGGCATCGCCGGCCGCGAAGCCCGGAGTGGTCGTCATCGCGAACATGAGCGTCACGGCCGCCGCCATCGCCATTACCGTCTTCATTGAAAAATCTCCCTGGATGGGGGAGGAGCAAGGGACATGCCGCCGCGCCTGTCAGCGGCGCACGGCACCGGCGGCGGCCACGGCGCGATCGCCGGCGAGATCCGCGGGCCGGAGCCAGAGGAACGCGAGCGCGCCGAGCAGCAGGGCTACGGTCACGTGGCCGAACGCCAGACCCCATCCGAGCACGCTGGCGCCGCCGCACAGATCGAGCGTGGCGCCGAGTGCCAGCGGGCCGAGAAAGCCGCCGGCGTAGCCGAGCGTCGAGTGCACGGCCAGCGTCGCGCCCCGGCGCCCCGGCTCCGCACTGCCGGCGCTGCCCGCCGTCAGCGACGAGGAGTCCGACCAGATCAGCATCGCGTAGAGCAGGACGAGCGCCGCCGCACCGGCATACGGGAGTGCTGCGCCGAAGCCGATCACGCCGGCCAGCGCGGCGGACGACAGCATCGTGCCGAGGATGAAGCGGCGGCGGCCGAAGCGGATGGCCAGCTCGTTGCCCCAGACGCTGGCCCACACACCGAGCAAGCCCATGATGCTCGCGACGGTCGCGGGCGCCAGCAGCGTCCAGCCGCCGGACGATGCCGCCGCCACGAACGTCAGGAACGCGACGACCCACCCGCGCAGCGCGGACATTTCCCACGTGTGCACGCAGTACGCGATCGAATAGGCCATGGCCGAGCGGTTGCGGAGGATCGGCCGGAAGTCGAGCAGGGCGCCGCGCGGACCGGCCGCCGGCGCGAGCGGCCGAGCGGGGACGGCGACCAGCACCAGGACGAATGCGAGGGCAGCGCCGACGGCCCCCGGGACCAGCGCCCACCGCCAGCCGAGCCAGGCGCCGACCAGACCTGCCACGCCGAACGACAGCGCGCCGCTCACACCCACGGCCGCGGCGTGGGCGGCCACGGCGCGGGACTGCCGCGCTCCCTCGGTCAGGTCGCTCAGCGCCTTCAGGCCCGGCATGTAGGTTCCGGCCCAGCCGGCGCCCATCAGCGCGCGGAAGGCCAGCGCCGACCAGAAGCCGTTGGCGAGCCATGCGAAGCCCGCGAAGGCGAGCGCCGTCGCGGCGACGGAGCCGAGATAGACGCGCCGGGGATCGATGCGGTCGGTCAGCGACGACAGCAGCGGCACGGCGACCGTGTACGCGGCGTAGTAGATCCCGCTGATCCAGCCGGCCTCGGTGTTGCTGAGGGTCCACGCGGTCATGAGCGCCGGCAGCAGCGCGGCCACCCCGAACGCGCCGATCTGAGCGCAGAACTGGGCGGCACAGAGCGCGCCGACGCCGCGGGTCATGATCGTGGCGTCAGGCGGGCCCGGATCCGCGGAGCCACTCCGTGAGCCGCGCTTCGATCTGATCGCGGACTCGCCGGAAGATCGCGAGGCGCTCCTCGTGCGTCCCCGAGGCACGCGACGGATCAGGGAAGGACCAGTGCAGCCGGTGGCGCATGCCGGGCACGAACGGGCAGCGCTCGTTGGCGTCGTCGCACACCGTGATCAGGTAATCCCACGGCGCGCCGAGCAGACTGTCCACGGTCTTCGAGGCGTGGCCGCGGATGTCGATCCCCCGCTCCGCCATCGCCTCGATCGCCAGCGGGTTCACCGAGGTCTTCTCCGTGCCGGCGCTCGCGGCCTCGAACCGCCCGGCCCCCAGCGCGCGGAGGAAGCCCTCGGCCATCTGGCTCCGCGCCGAGTTGTGGGTGCAGACGAACAGCACACGGCGGCGCGTCGTCACGTCGACGCCGCGGGCCCGATCAGCCGCTCCACGATCACGCAATCCCGCCACTGGCCCTCGAGCTTGCCGTGCCGCTGATAGACGCCCACGACCCGGAACCCGCAGCGCTCGTGCAGCGCGAGGCTGGCCGTGTTCTCGGGGAAGATGCGCGAGACGATCTTCCAGAACCCGCGCGTGGCGTACGCCTCGCACAGGGCCTCCAGCGCGGCCTTGCCGGCGCCGGTGCCCCGCGCGCGGCGCGCCACGTACACGGAGTGCTCGGCCACTCCCGCGTAGGCCGGCCGTGACCGGTAGGCGCCGGCGCCCGCCCACGCCACGATCTGACCGTCCCGCTCCACGACCATCGTCGGGAAACGGTCTCCCTTGTCGGCCAGCTGCTTGGCCAGCTGCTCTGCCGTTCGGGGCTCGGTCTCGAAGGTCGCGATGCGATCGGCGATGCCTTCGTTGTAGATCGCGGCGATGGCGGCGGCATCGGCGGGCGTCGCCAGTCGCACTCGAATCGCCACGGTCGTCATGGCGTGCTCCGCGGCGCCTCGCGTCCACTCACCACGCGCGGCATGACGACATCGGGCGCCGACCGCGGCAGCGCGGGCACCAGCCACCGGAAGAGACCCGTGGCCGCGCCGGCGCCGAGGAGCTGCGCCACGATGAATCCAGGCGCGTCGGCCGGGCGAATGCCGGCGAACGTGTCGGAGGCCGCGCGGGCCAGTGTCACCGCCGGGTTGGCGAACGACGTGGAGGCGGTGAACCAGTAGGCGGCCGTGATGTAGGCCGCCACCACGAACGGGACGATCGCCGCGCGCGTGCGCGCGCATCCCCAGATGACGGCGAGCAGACCGAACGTGGCGACGAACTCGCTGAACATCTGCGCGGGCCCGGAGCGTGCGTGCTGCGAGGCGAAGAACAGCGGCAGCTCGAACATCACGTGGGCGGCGGCCACGCCGGCGAAGGCACCCACCACCTGCGCCACGACGTACAGTGGCACCTCGCCCCAGGCCAGGCCGCTCTGCGAGGCATCGGCCAGCGTCACCGCCGGGTTGAAGTGCGCCCCCGAGATCGGACCGAACGTGAGGATCAGCGCCACGAGTGCAGCGCCGGTCGCCAGCGTGTTGGCCAGCAGCGCCACCGCGACATTGCCGCCCGCCAGGCGCTCGCCCATGATGCCCGAGCCGACGACCGTCGCCAGCAGGAAGGCTGTACCCACGGCTTCCGCGACCAGACGGCGGTCGAGGCTCGCGCGTGCGGGATCCGTCACGCCGCCGTGGGCTTGCGCGCCCGCACGAACGCGCTCATGAACTTGCCGTCCACGACCGGTGCCAGAGCCCTGGCGTCGATGCCCTCCCGGTCCAGGAACTCCTGGGCGTCCTCCACGCGGTAGATACGCGTCGGCTCGACGTCGATGGCCTCGAATCCCGCCTTCGCGAGCCGCGCGCGGTAGTCGCTCTCGTCGAGGGCGCCGGCGATGCAGCCGATCCACAGCTCCACGCTGCGACGGATCTCGGCCGGCACCTCACCGCGCACAACGACGTCGGAGACGGCGAAGCGGCCGCCCGGCTTCAGGACGCGCAGGGCTTCCGCGAACACGCGGTCCTTGTCGGCCGAGAGGTTGATGACACAGTTCGAGATGATGACGTCGACCGACGCGTCCGGCAGCGGGATCGCCTCGATCTCGCCCTTCAGGAACTCCACGTTGCTCACGCCGGCCTTGCGCTGATTCTCGCGGGCCAGCGCCAGCATCTCGTCGGTCATGTCCAGGCCGTACGCCTTGCCCCCGGGACTCACGCGCCGGGCGGACAGGAGCACGTCGATGCCGCCGCCCGAGCCAAGGTCGAGCACCGTCTCACCGGGCCGCAGCTCGGCCAGGGCCGTCGGGTTGCCGCAGCCGAGGGACGCCGCGACGGCCGCCTGCGGGAGATCGGCGGTCTCCCCCGCCGCGTAGAGATTCGACGTGACGGGATCGCAACTTCCGCGGGACGACGCCGTGCCACAGCACGAGGCCGACTCGCTCGCCGTCACGCGGAGCGCCGCCTGGCCGTACTTCTCCTTCACGCGATCACGGATGGTCTCGTCAGCCACGGTGTCTCTCCTCTCCGCTCGGGGATCAGCCGCCGCTTCCGCAGCAGGACGACGTCGTGCCCACCACCGCGAGCCCCCGCGTGCGGCGTACGGGCTCCTCGCCCTCGAGATCGTAGTTCAGGTGGTAGACCTCCCACTCCACGCCGTCGGGATCCGTCACCCAGAACTTGTCCTGGTTGGCGTGGCAGCAGTTGACTCCCATCTCCTCGACCACCGGCAGCCCGGCTGCCTTCACCCGCGCCAGCTGCCCCATCACGCCCTCGACGGAGTCCACCTGGACGCCGACGTGGTTGATGGTGCCGCCCGCAGCGTGGCCGCCCGTCGACAGCGCGAGGTTGACCGGAGCCCACTCGGGCAGGAATTTCACGTAGCCCTGCTTGACCTTGACGGGGTCGCCGCCCAGGAACTTCTCGTAGAAGTCGCGGCTCTTGGCCAGGTCCGACACGTGCAGATGCAGATGGACTTTTGCGCTCATGAGGCCTCCTAGCAGCAGGCGGTCAGGAGCCGCACCAGGGCGGTGACCCGATCCCGCTGCACCGAGTAGTAGATGTACCGCTCTTCCTTGCGGCTCTCGAGCAGCCCGGCCCGGCGCAGGATGTCCAGGTGATGGGACAGGGTGGGCCCGGGGATCTCGACGATCTCCTGGATCTCGCCCACCGCCATCTCGCGCTCGGCCTTCACCAGCGTGAAGAAGATCTGCAGGCGGCTGAGGTGCGCGAGGGCCTTGAAGGCCTCCACGTGGGTGCCGTCGGCGGCGAGCTGGGCCATCGGCAGGCGGGCTATCGTCTTCATGATTCGAAGTATATGGAAATGTCGAACCACGTCAAGGGAATTCACGGCGCCCGCGAATGCCGGCCGCCCCGGCCGCGTCCCACAGCCGGGAGCACTGGGATGCCAGAGACCGAGGAGCTGACCTGCGCCGTGTGCAAAAAGTCCATCGCCAGCGGCGAGGGACACTTCCGGATCGGCGATTCGCGCGTCCACGTCAAGTGCTACGAAAAGATGCAGAGCAAGCAGGCGCCGGAGCGCTAAAGCTACCCCAGGGAGTCCAGCAGGGCGCGCTGGCGCGCCAGGCGCTTGGTCCGGTCCTGGGCAAAGCGCTGGACGCCGGCGAAGATCGACGCCGGATCCAGGTGCGCCTCGGCGATCACGTCGGCCTCGAGACCGCCCGTGAGCCAGTGGTTGTCCCAGTCCGCGGTGAGCGAGTACTCGTCGGTCAGGGATCCGACGTTGCGCAGCGGCCACATGCGCCGGGTGCCGCTCATGACGAACATGAGGTCCTGGCGCGCCTCCGGGGGCAGCACCGCGTTCCGGTAGCTCTCGGGCTGGCGGTCGAACAGCTCCTCGCTGATGGCCGCGATCACCTTGACGTTGAGGCCGGCCGCCTCCAGGCGCGGCAGCACGGACACGAGGTTGAACGTCGAGCTCGAGCCCTGCGCCACGACATACCCGTGCCGCGGAGCCTTCGGCGTGAAGTCCCGGATGACGTAGAGGCCCTTGGCGGCGGCGCGCACGTCCTTGTCGGCGAAGGTGCTGCGGTCGGCCACCTTGAAATCAGGGCGGGCCACCTCGATGGTGATGATCCCCACCTTCTTCTCGCGCGCCGCGATCTCCGCCGCCGCGAAGTAGCCGGGGGCGACGTCGTTATAGTCCCAGAAGCTCAGGTGGATCGTCTGATCGCGCGGGAAGAGCTTCCATACCTGCGGCGCGAAGATGCCGAAGTGCGTGCGGGCATCCGCCGCCGTCTCCGGCCCGGAGTGCCCGGCCAGAATGTGGAGCACACCCGTGCGGAACTTGCTGTCCTGGTTCTGCTGGCTCCAGACGCGCGCCGGCGTGTACATGAGCGGCGTGAACGCGCCGTAGGTCCCGCTGACCGCCCAGACGCCGGCGAACTTGTCGGGATCCAGCGACGCGCTCTGGCTCACCAGCCCGATGGCGCTGGACGCGTTGCCGGCTTCCTGGATCGCGGCCTTGAGCCGTGTCCCCAGCGGATTCACCTCTGGATCGTAGTGACCCCAGATGCTGCCGTGCTCGAGATTGACCGATTCGGACAGATCCGCGGCAAGACTGAGCAGGCGGTTTTCGGTCACGTAGTTGACCCACTT
>JBKPRI010000007.1:0-20009 GCA_046734515.1 Candidatus Methylomirabilota bacterium
CCTCGACTTCGATGCGCACTACGCGGCGCCGCATGGCGCCTTCTGGGTGGTGATCGACGGCGGGCGCGTGGTGGGATCCGCCGGCGCCGATCGCCGCGGGCCGGCTCTCGCGGAACTGCACCGGCTCTATCTCGAGCCCGGGCAGCGGGGACGCGGGCTCGGCGAGGCGCTGGTGAGGCGGGTGCTCGAGTGGTGCCGTGCGGAGGCCATCGCGCGGCTCGAGCTGTGGTCGGACACGCGCTTCGAGCACGCGCACCGCCTCTACCTCCGGCTGGGCTTCCGCCGGGATGGCGAGCGGACCCTCGAGGGCGACATCAACGACACGCGCGAGTACCGCTTCGAGCGCGACGTGTGACGCTCGCCGGGAACATCGCGCTTGGCGGCGCTTAGGCGCGGCGGCCCTTCCGAGGGACAACCAGGTCGGTAGTCGTCAGCCTTAGCCGTGCGAGCGCGCGCTTGAGCTGGCCGGGGCGGCGCTGCTGGGCAAGATGCCGCTTCATCTCGCGGATGATCGCTCTCGCCTTGGGGTCCATGCCGCGAGTATCGCATTGTCCGCGCGCCGGTCGAGCCCAGCGGCCAGAGTCAAACCGAGACACTACCGCCCGCCGGCGCCACTTGACGACCATCCGGCGCGCGCGGAGTATTGGCGGCACCCTTTCACCAGGAGGCTGCCATGGCTGAGCCCCGGGTCGTCCGGCTCGACGAGTGCGAGATCGTGAAGTTCGGCCCCGACGCCTCCTACCAGCCGATCCTCGGCGATGACGACGGCTCCACGCCGGTGCGCGTCGGCATCCAGACCTCGCAGCCGGGCTATGCCGCGCCCATGCACTCGCATCCGTATCTCGAAGTCCTGCACGTCCTCGAGGGGGTGGCGGAGGCCTGGATGGAGGGCGGCGAGCATCGCAAGGTGATGCTGCAGAAGGGCGACACCATCGCGCTGCCGCCGAACGTGCCGCACACCTTTCGCGTCGTCGGCAACCAGCCGCTGCGCACGCTCGGCACGCATGCCTCGCCGCATCGGATCGTGAATTACCGCGACGGCGGCTCCACGGACGCGCGCGGCTATCGCGTGTGGAGCGACTGACGCAGCGCGACAGCCGTATGGGCTTGACATCGTTCGCCTCACAGGGCACAGTCCGCCCACTCCGGTAACAGGACGCAGCACCTGTACGGTTCGGTCCGCTCGGTCGCTAGGGTGCTTTCCGCTTCGAGATCTCGGAGAAGGAGACCCAGGATGCGCGCTGACGCTGCCCGTCCCAGCCGTTCGGGAGTCAACCGCCGCGAATTCATCCGGACCTCCGCCGCCGGCCTCGGCGCCGCCGCCGTCCTCGCCGGGCGCCCGCGCCGCGCGAGCGCGAGCTCGACATATCCCGACTGGATTCCGCGCAGCGACAAGCCGGCCAAGAAGGGTGGGAGCTGGGCGCGCGCCTCCGCGTGGGATCCGCCGGTCATCGACCCGCGCTACACCCTGTCCGTGGGCACCTTCCAGTTCGTCGGCCTGACGAACAGCCGCCTGGTGCGCTACGGATTCAGCGACGAGGTCAGCGGTCCCGCCGACCTGGCGCTCAAGGGCGACCTCGCCGAGTCCTGGCAGGCGAGCCCGGATCATCGCGTGTGGACCTTCAAGCTGCGGCCCGGGGTGAAGTGGCACAACGTGGCGCCGGTCAAGGGCCGCGAGTTCGTCGCCGCCGACGTGAAGTACTGCTTCGAGCAGTACGCCAAGGAAGGCGTGCAGTCCTCCACCTTCCAGGAGATCGAGGGCTTCGAGACGCCCGACAAGCTGACCGTTCGCATCCACCTCAAGACGCCCAACGTCCTCTTCCCGCAGAACCTCGCCGAGCCGGTCTCGGTGCTCTTCGCGCGCGAGGTGCTGGAAGAGGACGGCGATCTGAAGAAGCGGCTGGTCGGCACCGGGCCCTACACGCTGAAGGAGCACACGCGCAAGGTGCGCGTGGTGCTGCAGAAGAACCCCGACTACTTCGACAAGGACCGGCCGTACATCGACGAGTACACCATCCTGTCCACGCCGGACGCTTCGACCCGGCTGGCCACGTTCCGGACCGGCCAGGTCGACTTCATCTGGGTGGCGAGCCCGTCCGAGGTCGAGACCGTTCGCAAGACGAACCCGAACATCCAGGTGCAGTCGTTCCACAACTCGCTGGCGCCGTTCGGGGTCGCGCTGGCCCAGGACAAGCCGCCGTTCAACGACGTGCGCGTGCGCCGGGCGCTCTCGATGGCCATCGACCGCCAGAAGATGGTGGACACGGTGTTCGAGGGGCACGGCATCGCGGGCTGGGGCGTGCCGTACATCTACTACACCGACAAGCAGCCGACGCTCAAGGACCTGGGCCCGTGGTTCCAGTTCAAGCCGGCCGAGGCCAAGAAGCTCTTGGCCGAGGCGGGCCACCCGAACGGGTTCAGCACGACGCTGTTCTACTACGAATACTTCCCGCAGATGTCCTCACAGGTGCAGCTCGTGCAGCAGGACCTCAAGAAGCATCTCAACATCGACGTGAAGATCACCAAGCTCGACTACACGAGCTACTACGGGCGCTACATCGAGGGCAAGTGGGACGGCATGTCGTGGGGCTTCCAGTCGGGCCACGCCATCGGGCTCGACGAGCGCACGTATCACTACATGCACTCGAAGTCCTCGAAGAACTTCTTCAGGGTCAACGATCCGATGATCGACGACCTCACCACCAAGCTGCGGCAGACGCCCGACGTCGCCCAGCAGCGGGCGCTCACCAAGAAGCTCGTGGAGCGCGAGTTCGACCAGGTGGCGCGGATGTGGATGCCCTATGACAACGGCTTCATGATCTTCCAGCCGCACGTGCGCAACGCGGCGGCCGCCGCCCTGCGGCGCTCGGACGGCTACGGCTCGCCGACGCTGGCGCGCGCCTGGCTCGACAAGTAGCCGACCGGCCACGATGTACAAGTACGCGCTGCGCCGGCTGATGCTGGCGGTCCCGGTCTTGCTGCTGTCGTCGCTGATCGTGTTCGGGCTGATGCGCGTCATGCCGGGCGACGCGCTGACCGTGCTCATGGGCGAGTCCGGCAACATCAGCGAGCGCGATCTGGCGAAGGTGCGCAAGCAGCTGCGCCTGGACCTGCCGTACCACGAGCAGTACGCGCTGTGGCTCTGGCAGATGGTGAGTCTGAGCCCGGGCGACTCGCTCTTCACCGGGGAGGCGATCACCACCAGCCTCAAGAAGGCCGTGCCGGTGACGATCGAGCTGGCCGCGCTCGCGATGGTCCTCGGTGTCGTCATCGCGGTGCCCATCGGCGTGATCTCGGCGACGCGCCAGGACTCCACCGCCGACTACGCCGGGCGGGTGGTGGCCGTCTCGGGGCTGTCCATGCCCGATTTCTGGCTGGGCACGCTGGTCATCACCTTCGCGGCCATCTGGTTCCACTGGATTCCGCCCATCGGCTACACGAGCTTCTGGGTCGATCCCTGGCGCAACCTGCAGCAGTTCCTGGTGCCGGCCGCCGTGCTGGGCTTCCGGCTGGCCGCCGCCACCATGCGCATGACGCGCTCGACGGTGCTCGAGGTGCTGCGCGAGGACTACGTGCGCACGGCGTGGGCCAAGGGCCTGGGCGGCCGCATCGTCGTCTACAAGCACGCGCTCAAGAACGCGCTCATCCCGGTGGTGACCATCATCGGCGGCCAGCTCGGCGTCCTTCTCGCCGGCACGGTGGTGGTGGAAACGATCTTCGCCCTGCCCGGCATGGGGCGGCTCACGGTGGAGGCGATCCTCTATCGCGACTACCCGGTGGTGCAGACCAACGTGATGCTGGTGGCGGGCACGCTCGTCACGCTGAATCTCATGGTCGACCTCTCGTACGCGTGGCTCGACCCGCGCATCCGGTACCGCTGAGCGCGATGTCCACCGTGACCGCCCGCGTCGCCACGCTCGACGAAGCGCCGCCGCCGTCCGTCGAGATCAGCCGCACGCGCGCGCTCGCGCACGCATTGCGCCGCCAGCCGCTCGGCGCGGCGTCGGCGGCCCTCATCGTCGTCATCGTGCTCACCGCGATCTTCGCCGACGTGCTCGCCCCCTATGATCCGCTGGAGACGCACCCGGAGATCCGGCTGGCCCGGCCGTCGTGGGAGCACCCGTTCGGCACCGACGACATCGGGCGCGACGTGTTGAGCCGCGTCATCCACGGCGCCCGCATCTCGCTGTGGGTCGGCCTGCTGGCCGTCGGCATCGGCACCGCGGCCGGCATGGTCATCGGCCTGCTGTGCGGGTACTGCGAGGGCCGCCTCGACCTGATCTTCCAGCGCGTGATGGACGCCATCCAGGCCATCCCGGGCCTCATGCTGGCGCTGGCCATCGTCTCGGTGCTCAAGCCGAACACCACGAACGCGATGATCGCCATCGCCATCGTCATCATTCCCGGCAACTCGCGCATCGTGCGCGGCGCCGTGATGGCGGCCAAGCAGAACCGCTACGTGGAGGCCGCGCAGGCCATCGGCTGCCAGCACCCGCGCATCATCCTGAGCCACATCCTGCCCAACGTGACCGCGCCGATCCTCATCATCGCCTCCATCTGGCTGGGCAATGCCATCCTCATCGAGGCTACGCTGAGCTTCCTCGGTGTCGGCACGCAGCCGCCCACGCCGTCGTGGGGGCTGATGCTCAGCAGCACCGGGCGTGCGTTCATGGAGCAGGCGCCGTGGCTGGCCGTCTTCCCCGGCCTCGCCATCAGCCTCGCCGTCCTGGCCTTCAACCTCTTCGGCGACACTCTGCGGGACGCCTGGGATCCGAAGCTGCGCAACGCGCGCTGACCGGCCGCCGGGCTTATACTCGCTCTCATACAGGAGGGCCCCATGGCCAGCGTGCAGACCCCCCGCGGCGTCAACCACCTCGTGCTCAACGTCCGTGACCTCGACGAGTCGCACCGGTTCTGGACGGAGATCATCGGGTTCCGCTGCGTGGCCGAGCTGAAACCCAAGCCCGGCCGCACGATGAAGATGCGCTTCTACAGCGGGGTGCGCGAGAACGGCGACGTCAGCCACCACGACCTGGCGCTGGCCCAGATCCCCGACGGGCAGTCGCTGCCGACGCGGGACTGGTCCATGGCTCCCGCCGGGATCGGCATCAACCACGTGGCCATCTGCTACCCGGATCGCGAGAGCTGGCTCAAGCAGATCGCCTTCCTGAAGGAGCGCGGCGTGACGTTCCACCTGCGCATCGATCACGGCATGACCCACAGCGTGTACATCGCCGATCCCAACGGCCACGGGATCGAGATCCTCTACGAGCTGCCGCGCGAGGTCTGGGAGCACGACATCGAGGGCGCCCAGAATTACTCCGAGCGGATTCCACCCGACACGGACGCCGCCATGACCGACAGCACGGAGTACCCGCGCTTCGGCGAGCCCGCGCGCGTCTGAGGAGCCGGGTGATGGCCCCCTCGCGCCGCGAGTTCCTGGGCGTGATCCTCGGCGTCTCCGCGGCGGGCGGGCTCGCGCCGTCCGTGCTGGCGCAGACCACGCTGGCCCCGACGCCGGCCTGCGGCGGTCCCGCCACGCCCACGCAGACGGAGGGGCCGTACTTCAAGCCGAGCTCGCCGGAGCGCGCCTCGCTGCTCGAGCCGGAGATGCGCGGTCGCCGCCTGGTCGTCAGCGGTGTCGTGCGCGGAACCGACTGCGCGCCGGTGCCGCGCGCGCTGCTGGATTTCTGGCAGGCGGATGCCGGCGGCCGCTATGACAACACCGGATTCCGGCTGCGTGGCCACCAGCTCACGGACGCCGAGGGCCACTATCGCCTGGAGACGATCCTGCCCGGCGTCTACCCGGGGCGGACGCGCCATATCCACGTGAAGGTCCAGGCGCCCAGCGGGCGGCCGCTGACGACGCAGATGTATTTCCCGGGCGAAGCCACCAATGCCCGCGACGGCCTGTTCGATCCGGCGCTGCTGGTGGCGCTGGCCGACAACGCCGACAGCGCCACCGCCCGCTTCGACTTCGTCCTCTCCCGGTAGTAAATCTTTTCCGCGTTCGGGGAACTCCGTCAGTGGGCCGGCCGGCGGCGCCTGTGGACTGGCCTGTTTGGAGGCCGGCGCTGATGGCGCGGGTCTTGTATGCACTTGCCTTCCGACATGGAGCCTTCGCGCGAGCCCGGCCTGGAGGACGGTCAGGAGATGCCCCTGGACGCCAGCGACGGCTGGCCGGACCTCAAGGGGATCCACGTCATGCTGGTCGAGGACAACTCGGACACCCGCCTCATGGTGGACGAGGTCCTGCGCCACTGCGGGGCGGTCGTGACCACCTACGAGTCGGCCGAGGTCGCGCTGCAGCACCTCTCGGAGTTCGTCCCGATGGTGTTCATCTGCGACCTGTCGATGCCCGGCTTGGACGGCATGCAGTTCATGAAGCGCATCCGCGCGCTGCCGCCCGAGCGCGGCGCCACGACCCCGGCGCTGGCCGTGACCGCCTACGACGAGCAGTACGCCGCGTCCGCTGCCCAGGACGCCGGCTTCAACGCCTATCTCACCAAGCCGCTGCGCCTCGACGTGCTGGCCACCGTCATCAAGGAGCTCGCCGCCCGCGCTGTGGTCCGGCCGCGCGCCGCCTGACCACGTCCGTCAGCGCTCCGGGATGGCCCCGAGCGCCACACCGCCCAGGATCAGCACGATCGCGCTCAGCAGGGACAGGGTCACCGGCTCGCCCAGCCAGAGCGTGGCGATGATCACGCTGATGACGGGCGTGGCCAGCAGGCCGAGGGACGTCGTCACCGCCGGCAGCGCCCGGCTGGCCATCGCCGTGGCCCAGTAGGCGAGCGCGGTGCCGGGCACGCCCGCGTAGAGCAGCATCACGGCGAGCCGCCCGCTCCACGTCACGCGCGGCAGGCCTTCCACCCCCAGCGCCACGAGGCTCGTCACCAGCGTGGCCAGGGCGAGACTCCACGGCAGCACGTCGAGCGGTGCCGAGCGCCAGCGGTGACCGCGGATCTGTAAGATGCTCGCGGCCCACAGCAGGGCGGCGGCCACGATCACGAGGTGGCCCAGCACGGCGCCGCGCGCGCTCCAGTCGAGCGCCAGCGGGTTGAAGAGCGCGGCGAGTCCCAGCAGCCCGATACCCACGCCGAGCGCGCGGCGCGCCGTGAGCCGCTCACCCAGGAAGAGCGCCGCGCCCGGCGCGACCCAGAGCGGCGTCGTGTACGCCAGCACCACCGAGCGCCCCGTCGGGACGAGCTGCAGCCCCACGCTGGCGAGCAGGCCGAAGCCCGCCATGTGCAGCAGCGCGATGCCGGCGAGCACCGGCACGTCGGCGCGCGGCGGCCGCGCCAGGCGGCGCGCGACGAGGCCGATGGCGATCATGGCGACGGTGCCGATGGCGCAGCGGAAGGCGACCGCCCACAGCGGCGGCACGCTGGCCAGGATGACCTTGCTCACGGGCCAGGTGAGCCCCCAGGCGCCGACCACGACCGCGAGCCACGCGAGGCCCGCGCGGCTCAGAGCAGCGTGCACGCCTCCTCGAAGTCCAGGCGCGGCAGCTTCTGCATGACCTTGGACGGGTCGCCGTGGCCGATGTTGCAGAGGAAGTTGGACTTCACGCGGCCGTCGGGGAAGAACTCGGCGTCCACCTTGGCGTTGTCGAAGCCCGACATGCCGCCCACGTCCAGGCCGATCGCCCGCGCGGCCAGCATGAAGTACGCCCCCTGCAGCGTCCCGTTGCGGAACGCCGTGATCTCGGCGAGCGCGGCATTCTTGGCGTAGTTGTCCGCCAGCTCCGGCCGGTGCGTGAAGAGCTTCGTGGGCTGCCACTCGAAGAAGCGCGTGTCGTAGCCGATGATCGCCGTGACCGGCGCCTGCTTCGTCTTCTCGACGTTGCCCGGGCTCAGCGCGGGGAGCAGTCGCGCCTTGGCCTCGGGCGTGCGCAGGAACACGAAGCGGGCGGGGCAGGAGTTCGTGCTGGTCGGGCCCATCTTCACGATGTCGTAGATGCGCCGCAGCTCGGCCTCGCTGACCGGCGTCGGCAGCCAGCCGTTCTGGGTCCGTGCCTCGGTGAACAGCCGCTTCAGGCTGGCCTCCTCGATCATCGATGGCTCCTTGCGGTCTGGATCGCGCGCCACACGCGCTCGGGCGAGGCGGGCATGTCGAGGTCACGCACGCCCAGCGGGGCGAGGGCGTCGAGCACGGCGTTCATCGCCGCGGGCAGCGCGCCGACGGTGCCGGCCTCGCCGGCGCCCTTGGCGCCGAGCGGGTTCAGCTTCGTGGGCACCGGCGCGCTCTCGATGTGCATGTCGGGCAGTGTGTCGGCGCGCGGCATCGCGTAGTCCATGAACGACGCCGTGAGCAGCTGGCCGGAGTCGGGGTCGTAGACGACCTGCTCCATCAGCGCCTGGCCCACGCCCTGCGCCACGCCGCCGTGGATCTGGCCCTTGAGCGTCACCGGATTGATGACGGTCCCCACGTCGTCGACGATCGTGTAGGCGGCCAGCGTGACCTCGCCGGTGTCGGGATCCACCTCGGCCTCGCACACGTGGCAGCCGTTGGGCCAGGTGTCCGTGGCCGGGACGAACGTGCCCGTCTCGTAGAGGCCGGGCTCCATGCCCTTGGGGATGGACGCGGGCTGGAACGCCGCGCGCGCGACCTCCTTGAGGGCCACGGCCTTGTCGGTGCCCGCCACGGTGAACTTGCCGTCGGCGAACTTCAGATCGGCCTCGGCCGCCTCCAGCATCTTCGCGGCGACCTTGCGTCCCTTGGCGATGACCTTGTCGGCGGCCATCCACAGCGCGCTGCCGCCGATGACGGTGGAGCGCGAGCCCATCGTGCCCATGCCGAAGGCCACGCGGTCGGTGTCGCCGTCGATGTAGCGGACCTCGTGGAGATCGAGGCCGAGGCGCTCGTGCAGGATCTGCTTGAAGGTGGTCTCGTGGCCCTGGCCCTGATTCTTGCTGCCCATCAGCACGGTGGCGGTGCCGCTCGGCGCGAAGCGGATCTCCGCGAACTCCGGCTGGGCGCCGGCCGCGCGCTCGATGGCGTTCACGACCGCGATGCCGCGCAGCTTGCCGCGCCGGCGCGCCTCGTCCCGTCTGGACGCGAACCCCGCCACGTCGGCCAGCTTGAGCGCGCTCTCCATGTTGGAGCGGAACTCCCCGCAGTCGTACGTCATCCCGAGCGCCGTCTTGAACGGCATGGCGCCCGAGGGGATGACGTTGCGCCGGCGGAGCTCCACGGGGTCGGCGCCCAGCTCGCGCGCGGCGTCGTCGATCAGCCGCTCGATGACGTAGGTCGCCTCGGGGCGGCCGGCGCCGCGGTACGGGGCCGTCGAGTTGGTGTTGCTGAGGACGCTGAACACCTTCACGTGGGCGGCGGGGATCGCGTAGACGCCGACCAGCGTCACGATGTTGCTGAAGGTCGCCAGGAGATTGCGGTCGGAGGACACGTAGGCGCCGACGTTGGCCAGCGTCTTCACCCGCAGCGCCAGGAACTTGCCGTCGCCGTCCAGCGCCAGCTCGGCGTCGGTGACGTTGTCGCGCGCGTGCTCGTCGGCGGGGATGGCCTCGCGCCGCTCGCACGACCACTTCACCGGCCGGCCGAGCTTGCGCGCGGCCCACAGGACCAGCCGGTGCTCGGGATACTGCCAGCCCTTGGTGCCGAAGGCGCCGCCGACGTCGCCCACGATCACGCGGATGGTGTGCTCGGGGACCTTGAAGATGTTGGTGGCCAGCGCGTTGCGCACGCGGTGGGGATACTGCACGTCGGCGTAGAGCGTGTAGCGCCCCTCGCCGGAGTCCCACGCGCCCAGCGCGCCGCGCGGCTCCATGTACTGGGCGTGCACGCGCGTGATCACGTAGCGCCGCTTGATCACGCGCGCGGCCTGCGCGAAGGCCGCCTCGGTGGCGGTGGCGTCGCCGGCCTCGTGAAGGTTCGAGATGTTGTCCGGGCACTCGTCCCACACCGGCGGCCCGCCGTCGGCGGCGGCGGTGGTCGAGGTCACCGAGGGCAGGGGCGTGTAGTCGATGCGCAGGCGCTCGGCGGCGTCCTCCGCCTGCGCCAGCGTCTCGGCCACGACCATGGCGACGGGATCGCCCACGTAGCGCGTCCGCCCGCGCGCGAGCGCCTGGTGCGCCGGGGCGAACATCGGCGAGCCGTCCGGGCGCTTGCGCTTGAGCGTCATCTTCATGGTGCCGAGCTCGTCGCCGAGATCGTCGCCGGTGAAGACGGCGAGGACGCCGGGCACCTTCAGCGCCGCCGTCTTGTCGATGCGCGTGATGCGCGCGTGCGCGTGCAGCGAGCGCACGATGACCGCGTGAGTCTGGCCCGGCAGGTTCACGTCGTCGTGGAAGCGACCCTCACCCTTGACCAAACGGACATCTTCGAAACGCTTGATACCCTGCCCGATCCCGAACACGCCCATCAGGGAACCAGGACGATCTTGCCGTAGGCCCCCGGCTCGAGGACGGCCTGGTGAGCGGCGGCCGCCTGGGCCAGCGGGAACTCTTTGCCAACGACCGGGCGCAGCGTGCCGTTGGCGAGGCCGGCGCTGATCGCGGCCATGATCGAGGCGAGCTCGGCCGGCGTGGCGTTCCACAGCGACAGGCCGTGGATGCTGGCGTCCTTGCCCATCGTGCCGCGCGGGTTGATCTCGATGTTCCCGCGGTTGCCGATGACCACGATGCGGCCGAAGCGCGCCACCACGTCGATGTCCTTCTGGAGGTTCACGTTGGCCAGCATCTCGAGGATCACGTCGGCGCCCTTGTTGCCGGTCAGCTCCATCAGGCGCTTCGTGTAATCCGGCGACGTGTGGTCGAGCACGTGGTGCGCGCCCTGCTCGGCCACGAGCTTGCGGCCTCGATCCGTCCCGCCGGTGCCGATGACGGTCATGCCGTGCGCGACACCGAGCTGCACGGCAGCGATGCCGACGCCGCCCGAGGCGCCGTGGACCAGCAGCGTCTCGCCGGCCTTCGCCTGCCCCTTGTGGTGCAGACCGCGATACGCGGTGCCGTACGGCACGCCGACCGCCGCGCCCTGACCGAACGAGAGTGCCGCCGGCAGGGGGTGGACCATGGCCGCCTCCGCGGCGACGAGTGAGGCGTAGCCGGCTTGGCGCGCCACCCACACGCGCTCACCACTGCGCAGCCGGGTCACGCCGTCGCCGACCGCCTTCACCACGCCGGCGCCGTCGGCGCCGGGCACGTACGGAAGCTGCGGCAGGATCGCGTAGTTGCCGGAGCGGACGTACGTGTCCACCGGGTTCACGCCGGCGGCCTTGATCTCCACCAGCACCTGGCCGGGTCCGGCCTTGGGATCGGCGACCTCGTCGAGCTGCAGGACCTCGGGACCGCCGAACTTGTGCACGCGAATCGCTTTCATCGGTGTCTCCTTCCGCGAACGAACGCCCGCCAGCCTAGCCGGGCCGCCGTGCCACTGCAAGTGTGTGCATCTCGCTGGCGCCCCGCCTGCTTCTAAACCCGTGGGGAGGGCAGCCATGGCAAGCGAGTCGATCGCAATCGAGTGTCTGGATCACGAGGGGTTCATCGAGCACTTCGCCGTGACCGGCGGGTCGCTCCGCGGCCTCGACGGCGGCAAGGCCTTCCGCCCCGACCAAGTCGTCATCCGCAAGCTCGCGCGCTTCGAGGGTGTGTCGGATCCCGATGATATGTCGATCGTCTACGCCATCGAGGGCTGGGACGGCACCCGCGGGACGCTGGTGGACGCCTTCGGCGTGTATGCCGATCCCGCCGTGGGGACGTTCATGAACGCCGTCGCGCCCTGTTACTCGCCCGCCAGCCGGTAACCGACGCCGGGCTCGGTCAGCAGGTAGCGCGGCCGTGCGGGCTCGGCCTCGAGCTTGTGGCGTAGATGTGCCATGTACACGCGCACGTAGTGGGCCTGGTCGTCGTGACTCGGTCCCCAGACCTCCCGCAGGAGCTGCTGGTGGGTCACGACCTTGCCCGCGTGGCGCACGAGCGTGGTCAGCAGCTTGTACTCGATCGGCGTGAGCTTGATCTCGGCGCCGCGCAGCGTCACGTGCCGCCGCAGCTGATCGACCTCGAGCTCGCCGACCTTGAAGGCCGCGTCCTCCCCCTCGTGCGAGGCCCCGGCGGTGTGACGCAGGGCCACGCGAATGCGCGCCAGCAGCTCGCCGGCGCCGAACGGCTTGCTGACGTAGTCATCGGCGCCGGCATCGAGCGCGGTCACCTTGTCGCGCTCTTGCCCGCGCGCGGAGAGCACGATTACCGGCACCGCCGTCCACTCGCGCATCCGGCGGATCACCTCGAGGCCGTCCATGTCGGGCAATCCGAGATCCACGATGACGACGTCGGGCTGGCGGGATGCGACCTCGATGAGCCCGTCGGCGCCGGTGGTCGTCTCGAACAGCCGGTAGCCCTGCCCGGTCAGCGTCGCGCGCAGGAAGCGGCGGATCTGGGGCTCGTCCTCCATCAGCACGACGACGGGCTCAGGCATCGGCGGGCACCATGGCCGGCCGCGTGCCGCCCAGCGGCAGCGTGAACAGGAACGCCACGCCGCTCCCCGGAAGATTCTGCGCCCAGATGCGCCCGCCGTGCGCCTCGACGATACCGCGGCAGATGGCGAGGCCGAGCCCGGCCCCGCGCCGGTCCTCGGTGGTCCCGCGATGGAACTTCTCGAAGACGCGCTCCTCCTCCCCGCGTGGTAGCCCCGGGCCCTGATCAGCCAGCTCGACGGTGACGTGGTTCTCGCCCGCCGTGACCACCAGCCGCACCGCACTGCCGACCGGTGTGTACTTCACCGCGTTGTCCAGCAGATTGACGAGGACCTGCTCGATGAGCACGTCGTCGATCGCGACCAGCGGCAGGTCGGGCGGGATGCTGACGGCGACCGGGCGCGTGCCGAGGCCCCGCGCCACCCGCCCGAGGGCGGCGCCGACCACCTCTTCGAGCGGGTGCCACGCCCGCTGGACGCGGAGCTCGCCGGACTCCAGGCGCGTCATCTCCAGCAGGTTCTGCACGAGACGGTTCAGCCGCTCGGCCTCGTCGCGGACCGACTCGAGGAGCTCGGTACGCGTGCGGCGATCGAGCCGGTCGGCCGACTCCAGCAGCGTGGTGGCGGCGCCCGTGATCGCGGTCAGCGGCGTGCGAAGGTCGTGCGACACGGAGGTGAGCAGCACGCTGCGCAGCCGCTCGGCCTCCATCCGGATGCGCGCCGCCTCCGCCTCGTCGGCGAGGCGGCGCCGTTCCAGCGCGAGCGCTGTCTGGCCGACGAAGGTGTCGACGTCCTCGCGCGCCTCGCCGCGGTCGAGCTTCGCGCGCACGACGACGACGCCGAGGGCTCGGGCGCCGGCCAGCAGCGGCAGGTACAGCGCGCGGGCATCCGTGAAGGCCTCGCCGCCGCGGCCGGCGGGTCGCCGCTCGGCGAGTGCCCACGCGGCGCCCTCGCGCTCGCGCTCGTCCGCCGGAAAGGGATCGTCGCCGGCGACGGGACGTAATGCGCCCTCGGCGTCCGGAAGCAGCACGGCCACCTCGCTGCCGAAGAGGTCGGCGAGGTGCTGCTGCGCAGAGCGCGCGAGCTCGTCGAGGGTGTGGGCGCGCGCAAGCGCCGCGTTCAGGGTGGCCAGCGACGCCGTCCAACGCTCGCGCCGGCTCGCGGCATCCGCCTGCCGCCGCACCCGCGCGGTCAGCGTGCCGACCAGCAGGCCGACCACCAGCATCACGCCGAACGTCGGCCAGTGTCGCGCCTCGGCCACGGCGAAGGTGAAATACGGCGGCACGAAGAAGAAATCGAAGGCCGCCACGCTGCCGATCGACGCCACGATCGCCGGACCGCGTCCGGCGCGCGCGGCGACGATGACCACGGCCAGCAGGTACGCCGTGGTGGCGGCGGCGGGATCGGCGCGGCGAACGATCAGCGCGGCGAGGAGGGTCGCGAGGGCGATGCCGGCGAGTGCTTCGAGGTAGCCGGTCCAGCGCCAGCGGCCGGGTGAAGCCGCATCCGTGCTCACACGGGCAGTGTAGCGCCGCGGCGCCGGCGGCGCTGGGGCCGGCGGGGCTCGACGGGCGTGCGGGGTTCGACACGCTTGCGCGATTCGACGACGCGCGCGGTCACGGTGGCGGGAGCGCAGTCGCACCAGGCGGCGAGATCGAGCGCGGCGGCGTTGCGCCGATTCCAGTCGAGCGCGGCGAGCACGATGGCGATGGCCAGCGCGCAGCCGAGGGTCGTGCGCGCCGCCGACGCCGGCAACGAGATCGCGAGCAGCGCGCCGGCGCCGGCTCCCGCCAGCAGCCGGACATACAGTCCGCGCCAGTGCGGCCGAGGCGTGACCGAGTGGATGTGGCCCATATGCGCCTCCACCGGTCAGCGTGAGCCCAGCGAGCATCAAGCGGGCGTCAAGACCGCGCCGGCCCGCGTAAACACGGCGTAAAAATCGGGCCATCCGGTATCCGCGGCACTGGAATCGTGTCTAGAGTCGTCGTGATGCGTCTCGTCTTGCTGAAGCGCGTGCTGATCGGTGCGCCGATGCCGCTGGCGCAAGCGCGGCACGAGCGCCTGAGCAAGCGCATCGCGCTGGCTGTCTTCTCCTCCGACGCGCTATCGTCCGTGGCATACGCGACCGAGGAGATTCTCCTCGTCCTCGTCCTGGCCGGCAGCGCGGCGACCCGGCTCGACGTGCCGATCGCGCTGGCCATCACCGCGCTGCTGGTCGTCGTCACCGTCTCGTACCAGCAGACGATCCACACGTACCCGAACGGCGGCGGCTCGTACATCGTGGCGCGCGCCAACCTCGGCACCGTGCCCGGCCTGGTGGCCGCGGCCGCGCTCCTCGTCGACTACGTCCTCACCGTCTCCGTGTCGGTGGCAGCCGGCGTTGCCGCGGTGACCTCCGCGCGGCCCGACCTGGCGACGCACAAGGTGGCGCTCAGCGTGGTGTGCGTGGTCCTCATCGCCGTGGCCAATATCCGCGGCGTCCGGGAATCCGGCCGCATCTTCGCGGTGCCCACGTACTTCTTCCTCGTCACCTTCCTCGCGATGCTGGGGGTGGGCTTCTTCCGGCTGGCGACCGGCACGCTGGAGGCGGCGCCGCCCCCGCCGGTGTCGCCGGTGGAGCCGCTGGTGTGGTTCCTGATCCTGCGCGCCTTCGCCTCCGGCTGCACGGCACTCACCGGCATCGAGGCGATCTCCAACGGAATCCCGGCGTTCCGCCCTCCAGAATCACGCAATGCGGCCATCACGCTGGGCTCGATGGCGTTCATCCTCGCCGCGATGTTCGTCGGGATCACGATGCTCTCGTCCGAGCTCGGCGTCCTGCCGAGCGAGGCGGAGACGGTCGTCTCGCAGATCGCGCGTCAGCTCTTCGGCACCGGCGTCCTCTATTACATGGTCCAGGCGGCCACCATGCTCATCCTCGTCCTGGCCGCGAACACATCGTTCGCCGACTTTCCCCGGCTCTCATCGCTGCTGGCCCGCGACCACTTCGTGCCGCGCCAGTTCGCCAACCTGGGCGAGCGGCTCGTGTTCTCCAACGGAATCCTGGTACTGGCCGGCTTTGCTGCGCTGCTGCTGGTCGTGTTCGGCGGCGAGACGCACGCCCTGATTCCGCTCTATGCGGTCGGCGTCTTCATCTCGTTCACGCTTTCGCAGTCGGGCATGGTGCGGCACTGGTGGCACGAGCGGGGCGCCGGGTGGCGTCACCGTCTGCTCATCAACGGTGTGGGGGCCGTCGCCACCGGCGTGGTGACCCTGGTCATTGCCGTCACCAAGTTCCGGCACGGCGCCTGGATCGTCGTGCTGGTGATCCCGATCCTCGTCGCCGGCTTCCTGGCCATGCGGCGGCATTACGAGGCGGTGGCAGCGAGCCTCTCGCTCGAAGGCTTCGAGGGCCCTCCGGAATTCCAGCACACCGTCCTCGTGCTGGTCGGCGACGTACACCGCGGGGTCGTGCGGGCCGTGCAGTACGCGCGCACGCTGGCGGCGCCGACGGCGACCGTGCGCGCGGTGTACGTCGAGATCGATCCCGCCGGCACCCGGCGGCTCGAGGAAAAGTGGAGCCGCTGGGCCCTCGGCGTGCCGCTGGTGGTGCTGGCCTCGCCGTACCGCTCGTTCCTGCGCCCGTTGCTCGACTACGTCGGACAGATCCAGGCGCGCGGCGACGAGCAGATGGTGACGATCGTGCTGCCGGAATTCCTGCCGCGCCACTGGTGGCAGCACATCCTGCACAACCAGACGGCGCTGCTGGTCAAGGGCGCGCTGCTCTACCGGAAGAACCTCGTCGTGGCGGACGTGCCGTACTTGCTGAAGCGCTGACTAGTAGCGCGAGGTGCCCATCCCGCCGCGCGGCACCGTGGGCGTGTTGCGGGTGGCGGTCGGCGCCGGCGCGGTGGCCGGCAGTGCGCCGGAGGGCGCCGGCGAGGACGGTGCGCTCGGCGTGAGCGACGGCAGGAATGGCGCGGGGGCGGAGAACACGCGGCCGCCGGCGCCGAGGGTCGCGCGCCCCTGATAGTCGCTGTCGCCGGTCCGCTCGAGGCCACCGGGCTTGTAGTGCGCGATCACGTCGCCGTAGCGCCACAGCCCGCGCCGGGCGGCGCGCGCGCCGTCCTCCAGGCTCTTGAAGTACGCCGCGTAGCGCACGGCGGGGGCGGGCGGCGCCGCCTCGGCGTAGCCGAAGTGCAGCAGCGCGGCGTTGACGAAGAGGTCGTCGACCCACACATAGGCCTGCAGGCGGCCGTGCTCGTCCCGCGGCTCGCGCTCGAAGCTCAGCCGGACCCAGTGCCCGTCCACGAGCTGGCGGTTCCGCTCGCGCACCACCGTCGCATAGGGCTCGGGGCCGCGCGTGGGATGGTCCACCACGGGCACGTTGATGCCGAGATAGCGGATGGTCTCGATCCGCCCGCCGAACTCGGCATAGATCAGGTCGCCCTCCGCCACGCGGGTGACGTAGGCGAGGTTCGACTGCGCCGCCGCCGGGAGGGCCACGGCGGCCACCAGTGCGAGGGTCACGAGGAGGCGGGTCACGGCCCGATGATACGCTGAATGCATGCGGAATCCGCGCCGTTCGATCGGGCTGGCCGTGCTGCTGCTGGCCGCGCTGGGCGGGGCCGGCTGCGCCGGGCTGGAGCCGCCGCCCGAGAACCTCGAGGTCGGCGAGGGGCAGCTGATCCACGCGGAGTGGACGCTGGACGAGCCCGAGATCAACGAGGCGCGGGTGTTCGGCTATGTCGTGAACACCTACTATTACTTTGCGACCCAGGTGCAGGTGCTGGTGGAGGCGTTCGACCAGCATGGCGCGCTCGTCGAGCGGCGCTTCTCGTGGGTGCTGGGCGGAGTGCCGCCCAGCCATCGCACCTACTTCGAGGTCCGCAATCTCCCGCTCGCCGATCGCTACCGGGTGACCGTGCCGTACTACACCTGGCAGGACCACGCGGACGGGATCTTCCGTCGCCGGTTCTGAGCTACGCCCCGCGCCCGACCCAGTCGAAGGACAGGATCTCGATGCGATAGCTGGCCGCGCGGGAGGCCGGCGCGGGCGTGGTGAACCACGTGCGATTGTTCGGGGGGACACCGCCGAGGACCCACGTGGTGCTCCGGCCCACGATGTGGCCGCCGTCGTCGAGCGCCTCGATGCTGAGCTGCATGCGGTCGGTCGGCTGGTTGGCCTTGTTGTAGACGAACCCCTCGATGTTCTCTCCGCGCGGGCCCGGCACCAGCTTCCAGTCGATGACGAAATACGCATCGAGACTGCCCGGCGCGTAGTTGGACCGGGCCAGGGCGGTGGAGGCCAGGAGGAGCAGGGGAGCCAGCAGCGCCGCCGCTTTGAACATGCCCATCGCCCGGGGCCTCCCTGGCCCCTGGTTCTTACAACGCGCCAAGCGAGGGGTTGGATTCATCGGCGCGACCCTTTCGGGGGTGGTACCACTCTGGTATGATCGCTGCGCCATGGCGCGTCTTCCCGAGCTGATCGGTCGGGCCATGATCGATCCGGACTTCCTCGCGGATCTCCAGCGGTCGCCGGACTCGATCCTCGCCCAGTACGACCTCAGCGCCGACGAGCGTTCCACCGTCCTGCGCGCCCTGGACCGGCTGGCCCAGGCACCGCCCAATCAGCGCGCCGCGGCATTTCAGTCCGCACTCATCCGCCGCGTCTCAACGTAGACCGGCGGGCGGGTTTCGTGTCCACTCCTGCCGAGACGCTCGCCTTTCTTCGCGACGTCCGGCTGTTCAAGGAGATCGCCGAACCCGAGTTGTTGATCCTGGGACAGAGCCTGGAGGAGCGGCCGCTGCGCCGCGGCCAGGTGATTTGCCGCGAGGGCGATCCCGGCGAGGAGATGTTCGTGGTACGAAGCGGCTCGATCGTGATCTCCAAGCTCGTCACCGGCCGGGTCGAGCAGGTCCTGGCCCGGATTGGCCCCGGCGATTTCTTCGGTGAGATGAGCCTCTTCGACCGCTCGCCGCGCTCGGCCACCGTGCAGGCCGACACCGACGCCACCCTGCTGGCCCTCGATCGCGAGGGGTTGCGGCGCATGACCGAGGTCAGCCCGCGCGCGGCGGCGGCGTTCTTCCACGCCCTCGTGCTCATCTTCATCGAGCGGCTGCGCGCCTCCGGCGATCTCGTGGCCGAGGTCACGCGCTGGGGGCTCGAGGCGACCGGCCTCGACCTGGACTCGCGGGCATGAGCGACCTGCGCACCTCCGCCACGCCGCCGCCCACCCCGCCGCGCCGGGCCAAGCTCGAGCTGCTCGTCCGCCGCGACGACAAGGAGGAGGCCTTCGAGGTCCGCGAGATCGGCAGCGCGACGGCCTTCGTGCAGTCGCGGCCGCAGCGCGTGCCGCCGGAGTCGTTCGAGCTCGCCGAGGGCGCCTCCCGGGTGGCCGGCCAGCGCCACTTCATCCTCAAGAACACCACGACCGACCGCTACCTGATGCTGACCGAGCCCGAGAAGTTCCTGTGGGAGCAGATGGACGGGCGCACGTCGCTGCAGGAGATCGCCACGGCGTACGTGCTGCGCTACGGCGCCTTCGACTTCGACGTCATTCCGAACCTCATCCGCAAGCTCCAGCGCGCGCACCTGCTGACGCTCACGCCGTCCTCGCGCCTGCGCCAGGCGCTGGCCCGCAACCGCCGGCGGCCGGTAGTGAAGGCCATCGAGAGCGGCTTCACCGTGCTGGAGCGCATCAACATCTCCAGCCGCAACGTGCAGCGCGTGTTCGCCGCGATGTATCGCTTCGGCGGCTTTCTGCTCTTCACGCGCGGCGCCGTGGTGGCGCTGGCGCTGCTGGCGCTGGCCGGCCTCGCCGTCGGCGTGAGGCTGTGGCAGGAAGGCGGCGACATCGTGGCCGGCTTCGGCGGCCACGCCCTGCGCGGCATCCTCATGGTCAAGGGGCTGTTCTTCCTCACGGTGGCGGCGCACCAGATCGTCCACGGCCTCGCGCTCGTGCACTATCACCGGCGCGTGCGCGAGTTCGGCTTCACGTTCCTGCACGGCTTCGTGCCGACCTTCTACGTGGACGTGACCGACATCTTCATGGCCAGCCGGCGGGCCCGCGTGGTGACGGCGGTGGCCGGCGCCTCGGTGCACCTCGTGCTGGGCTCGCTGTGGTTCATCGCGGCCTATCTGGCCCCGCTCGGCAGCTTCACGCAGGCCTTCGCGGCGGCGTCGGGGATGATCCAGTGGCAGGCCTTCGTGATCGCGCTGTACCCGTTCTGCTTCATCGAGATGGACGGCTACCACGTGCTGGTGGACGTGCTCGGTGTGCCCACGCTCAAGCAGGAGGCGATGGCGTGGGCGGGCGGATTGCTGCGGGGGCGGGTGACCCGGCGCTTCGGGCGCCAGGAGCAGCTCTTCGCGCTCTACGTCGTGCTGTCGGCGATCTCGGTGGCTGCCTTCATCGCCTTCAACGTGATGCTGATTTCTCACGCACGGAGCTGAGCGGTCTCCACGAGCAGTCGCTCGACGCCTTCCCCGATCTCGCGCGCCGCCGCCGCTGCGTCCGTCGAGCTGCGCGCCAGTGCCTCCGCCTGCGCGCCGGCGTCCACGGCGGCGAGCCGCGCCTGGCCGCGCGCGCGCAGGGCGTCGC
>JBKPRI010000008.1:0-4196 GCA_046734515.1 Candidatus Methylomirabilota bacterium
ATAGTAGACCTCGCGCTCACCGCCGCGCGCCGCCTGCGCAGCCAGCGCCTCGTACATCGCCACCGCCTCCCCGGGGTCTCGGCCCGCGCCGGCCAAAGCGTCGAGGCTTGCCGCGTCGGCGGCGCGCTCGCGCGCGGCGCCGTACCCGGTGATCGCGGCACGGGCCATCAGTGGCAGGTTCTGGCCGGCGATGGCCACCGCGGTGCGGCTGGTCGTCGCCGGCCGCAGGCGCTGCCCGAGCGCCTCGCGCACGCCCGCCGCGAACGCATCGTCGTGCGCGACATGCTGGAGCTCGTGATTCAGCAGCGCGGCCAGCTGCCCCTCGGTGCGTGCGGCGGCGAGCACGCCCGTGTGCACGACCACCTCGCCGGTCGGCGTGGAGAACAGGGCGAGCGCGGGGTCGCGCACGATCACGATCGGCGGGCTGAACGGCGGGAGCAGCGTGCCCAGGTAGTCGACCAGCGCGGGGTCCTCGTAGATCCGCACGCGCTGCCGGAGCGCGGCCATCTCTTTCTGGCCGCGGGCGTCGAGCTCGGGCCTGGCGCTCCACGGATGGACACAGCCCGTGGTGGCAAGCGACGAGAACAGCAGCGCGACCGCCGCGGCGCGCCTCACGCTAGTTGCGGGAGCCGAGCTCCTGCCGCACCCGGCGCAGCTCCTGGCGGAAGGACTCGGCGTCCGGTGCGCTGGGATACCGGTTGAGGTAGGACTCCCACTCGCCGGCGCCCTCCCACAGACGTCCGGCCTTGACCAGCACCGTGCCGCGGTCGCGCAGGTGCGTGGGCGCATCGGGATCGACCAGCAGCAGGCGTTCGACCACGGCGAGCGCGCGCTCCCAGTCCTTCTGCTTGGCGTAGATCGTCTTGAGGTTGCGCAGCATGCGCACCACGATCTGGCGCCGCGAGCACGGCGTCCAGTGCGCCTCCTCGAGCTTCACCGGCCGGCCCACCGCGCGGGCCGCCACTTCCGCGGCGCTGGCCGCAGTGAGCACGGCACCGCCGTGGAACGGATCGAACAGCACGGGCTTGCCCCCCACCGCCGCGCTCACGATGAAGTGCCCCGGGAGCCCCACGCCGGCGATCTCGATGCCCACCCGCCGGCCGACCTCCATGGTGAGCACCGAGAGCGTGATCGGGATGCCGAGCTTGCGATCGAGCACGTCATTGAGGCAGGAGTTGCGCGGATCGTAGTACTCGCCGTCGTTGCCGCGGAAGCCCTCCTCCTCGAACAGGAACCGGCGCAGCCGCTCGAGCGCGGTGGCATCCGGGCGGCGGCCGGCGCCGACACGGCCGGCGAGCGCGTCGAGGCGTGCGAGCTCGTGCTTCTCGTCGAGGTCGGGGTGCTCGAGGCGCGCCACGGCGAGGGCGGCGCGGCCGAGGTCGATGGAGCCATCGGGTCCCTGCAGGAGCGCGCCGAACGCCTGGAGGGAGGGATCCATCGCGTCGTCAGCAGCCGGGGGCGTGATGGATGCCGGCGGTCGCGAGGGCTTTCTTCTGCAGCTCCTCGGCCAGGCCCAGCGTGCGTCGCGCGGCGGCCGCCGCCGCCTGCTGGGCCTCGTCCGTCGTGGCCAGCCGCAAGAGCAGCCGGCGGCCCAGCTCGTGGTGGTAACGCTCGTCGGGCTCGATCGTGTCGCGGTAGAGCGCCGCCGTGTCCTTGTCGCCGACGCGGTCGCAGAACTCGATGAACTGGCGGTTCTTGACGACCGCGATGGCCTCGCGCGTGAACTGTCCGGCCGCCACCCGCTCGACCGTCGTCGCCAGCGTATCGAGATACTTGAAGAGCGGGCCGTAGCCGCCCGCCAGCGGATCGAGCGCGCCGGCGTCGACGCCGAGCTGGGCCAGGCGGTCGGCGATGAGCCGGTAGTGCTTTGCCTCATCGCCCACCTGCCGGGCGAGCGCCAGCTTCACCGCAACGTCGTCGGTGGCGACGAGCCAGCGTGCCGCGATCTCCGTGGCCTCGATCTCGTTCTTGAGCGCGACCTTCAGAAGGTTCGGCACGTTGAGCGCGCCCTCGACCTCCGGCTTCAGCGTCGCGTCGGGCTCGAGGCCGCGCAGGGCCGCCTGGTTCTCGGCGTCGAGCTGGGCGACGAACTCGGCGGCCGTCACGCCGCCACCCCGTCGCGCAGCAGCGCGGGCAGCTCCTGCGTCAGCGTTTCCTTGGTGACCACGCGCCGGCAGCGCGCGTGCAGCGGCTGCGTCTGCCTGGCCAGCGCGTGCGTCGTGAAGGCGAGCACGGGGGCGCCGGCGGCCTCGGCCGCGGCGAAGAGCGCGTCGTAGTCGAAGCCGGCCGTGAGGTCGAGCAGCACGAAGCGGGCGGGCTCGCCCAGGCGGCCGGTCAGCTCCTCGGGCGTGCGGGCGAACACGAGCGGGACGCCGGCGAGCCGGGCGGTCTCCTTGATGCGGGCGACGAAGAACAGATCGCGGACCACCGCGATCACGGGCGCCTCGGCGCTAATCATTCTGCTCGCGGATCCCCAGCCAGTGCTTGTTCCACTCGGCGATGTGGCTGAGGGTCCGGAGGTCTCGCATGCGATCGATGTAGACGATGCCGTTGAGGTGGTCGGTCTCGTGCTGGATGACCCGCGCGAAGAAATCCTTGGCGTCCACCACCTGCCGGTTGCCCTCGCGGTCGTGGTACTCCAGGCGCACGGCGGTGTAGCGCGGGACCACGCCGCGCATGTCGGGGACCGACAGGCAGCCCTCCCAGCCGTCCTCCATCTCCTCGGTCACCGGGGTGACCACGGGATTGATGACGACCGTGAGCGGGATCGAGGCGGCCTCGGGGTAGCGCGGGTTGGCCTCGACCTCGATGACGGCGATCTGCACGGGCTCGTGGACCTGGTTGCCGGCCAGCCCGGCCCCATCGTACTCGTGCATCGTGTCGATCATGTCGTCGATGAACTTCTGCACCGCCGGCGAGCGGATCTGCTCGACCGACAGCGGCTGCGCCTTCTGCCGCAGCACCGGATGCCCCAGCCGGGCGACCTTCAGAATGGCCATGACGACCGAAATTCTACCACGCAGGTCACGCGCTACTTCTTGTCCTCGACCCTCCCCACCTTGCGCACGCCGGCGGCCAGTCGCCGGGCGTCGGCGTCGAAGAACTTTTGGAATTCCTCGCCCTGCTTGAAGGCGATGGGCGTCTCGAGCTTGTCCATGGCGGCCTTGAAGTCGGGATCGGCGACGGCCGTCCGCAGCGTCTCGCGCAGCCTGGCCAGGATGGGCTCCGGCGTGCCCTTGGGGGCGAAGACGCCGGCCCAGATGTAGAACTCGGCGTCGGGATAGCCGAGCTCCTTGAACGTCGGCACGTCCGGCAGCGCCGCCACCCGCTTGTCGCCCCAGCCCGCCAGCGCGCGCAGCTTGCCGGACTTGATGTGCGGCAGCACGACGGCGGGGCCGGAGGCGAGAGCGTCCACGTGGCCGCCCAGGATCGCCGTCAGCGCAGGGCCGGCGCCCGGCGTGGGGATGTGGCGGAGCTTGATGCCCGCCGCGTGCGAGAGCAGCTCCATCGCCATGTGCAGCGTGCCGTAGATGCCGGAGGACGAGTAGGAGATCTGGCCGGGCCGCTTCTTGGCGTCCTCGATGAAGTCCCGGGCCGTCTTCCACGGCTTGTCGGCCGGCACCACGAGGATCGTGGGATCGGCGGAGATCAGCGCGATGGGCGCGAACTGGTCCACCGTGAACGCGGGCGGCCGGTCGAAGATCTTATCGGCCTCGGGGATGATGGAGATCGACGACAGCGCCAGCAGCAGCGTGTAGCCGTCGGGCTTGCTGGTGGCCACGTACTGCATGCCGACGGCGCCCGCGGCGCCCGTCTTGTTGACGACGCCGACCGGGTTCTTCAGCACCTTCTCCATCGCCGCCGCCACCGGGCGCGCCGTGAGGTCCGCCACGCCGCCGGGCGGAAACGGCGCCACCATCGAGATGGGGCGCGACGGGTACGCCTCCTGGGCGGCGGCCATCGGCGCCGCCAGCGCGAGGACCACGAGCACCGCGAGCGCATGTCTCATTGGACTTCCCCCTTTTCGGCGAGCGCCATCCGGGCGCGCCAGTCGACCGTGCGGCGCGCGACGGCGTACAGGTTCAGAAGCACGAGCGCGGCGCCGACCGCGAGCAGCGTGGCGGCGATCGGGCGCTGCACGAAGATGCCGTAGCGGCCGTCGGACATGGCCAGCGACTGGCGCAGGCTCAGCTCGA
>JBKPRI010000009.1:0-18726 GCA_046734515.1 Candidatus Methylomirabilota bacterium
GCCCGTAGCCACCACCTCCGCCGCCTCCGGGTCCTCGCGGGGCGAAACCACCTCCGCCGCCGGGGCCTCGCGGGGCGAAACCGCCTCCGCCGCCGGGCCCCCGGGGTGCGAAGCCGCCGGCCGGGCGCGGGCGGGGTGGGCCGCCGGCGCCGCGTGGGGTGGCCTTGTCCACGCGGATCATCCGGCCGTCCAGGCTCGACCCGTTGAGCGCGCTGATCGCTCGCTCGGCCTCTTCCTCGCTCGCCATCTCCACGAAGCCAAAGCCGCGCGACCGGCCGGTTTCGCGGTCGGTCATGACCGCCGCTGACTGGACGGGTCCGAATCGGGCGAAGGCTTCACGCAGCCCGTCAGTGGACGTCGTGAACGCCAAGCCCCCCACGAACAGCCTCACCGGCATGAGAACGCTCCTTTCAACTGGCCAGACTGGGTGTACTCAGTATAACGAGGCCCGCGAACGCCATGCCGGTGAAGAACCACGACCTCCACGGCAACGCCCCGGACCAGTCGCCGACGGTCCTGCTGCTCATCGACGTCATCAACGACCTCGAGTTCGAAGGTGGCGAGGCGCTGCTGCGCCAGGCGCTGCCCATGGCCGAGCGGCTGGCGGCCCTCAAGCGCCGGTTGCATGCGGCCGGCGTGCCTGCGATCTACGTCAACGACAACTTCGGACGCTGGCGCTCGGACTTCCGGACGCAGCTGGCCCACTGCCTGCGCGACGGCGTGCGCGGCAAGCCGCTGGCCGAGCGGCTCGCGCCGGGCCCCGACGACTACTTCGTGCTCAAGCCGAAGCATTCGGGATTCTTTTCCACGACGCTCGACATCCTGCTCGAGTACCTGCGTGCGCGCACGCTGATCCTGACCGGCCTCACGGCCGAAAACTGCGTGCTGTTCACCGCCAGCGATGCCTACCTGCGCGACTACCATCTCGTGGTGCCGCCCGACTGCGTGGCCTCGATCGAGCCCGCCCACACGCGCGAGGCGCTGGAGCACATGCACCGCGTCCTGAAGGCCCAGCTCACGCCGTCGACCGAGCTCGAGCTCAGCCGGGCAGCATGAGCGTAATCCCCGTGAGCAGCACGGCGCCGAGGGCGGCCTCGATGAGGACCTCACGCGCCTGCCGGCGGAGCTGCCTCACGAGCCAGCTGTCCTCGATCTTCTCCACTCCGCGTTCACCCTCGCGCTGACCGCGCGCGGCCAGGCCCACTCAGGTGTGGTCGCGATACTGCAGCAAGCCCACCGCGCCCAGGTAGAAGGGGACGGCCAGCACCAGGCGCATGCCCCGCGGCAGGCCGGCGGCCATCAGCGCCGCGCCCCCGACGACGGCGAGGGTGGTGAAAACCATGCCCATGAGCAGGCGGTGTCGCCGCCCGCCGAGCCGGAGGTTTCGTGCGATTGCCGCCATGGCCCTGTATCTTCGCTCAAGGTATCACCGATATGCTCGACAACATTGCGCTGGCCGGGAGGCCGGTGCTAGATTGGGGCCGCTGGCATCAGCCCCCCGGAGAAGCGAGGGCCGACATGGAACCGTCGCAGCTGCGCGAGCGAATCAGCCGCTGGGTCGAGGACAGCAAGGAGTTCTTCGCCCTGCTGCCCGAGCTGCTGGAGGTTGAGCAGAAGCTGAGCGCCAAGACGGAGCACGCGGAGAAGGAATCCGAGCGTCTGCGCAAGGAGTTGGCGGAGCTGCGCAAGGAGCTGGGCGAGGCGAAGACGCAGGGCGTGGACTTCCGCAAGGAGAGCGGCGACCTCCACAAGGAGCTCGAGGATCTGCGCAAGCAGAACGAGCTGTTGCGGGCAGAGAAGGAAGAAGCTGGCCAGGCCCTGGCCAAGGTGCTCGAGACCGTGCAGGCCACCAACCAGATCGCGCAGAAGCTCGGCGTCACCAAGAGCCCGTTCGCCCGCCGCGCCGAGGCCCAGGCCCAGGCGCCGGCCGTCGCCCCGAATCCCGCCCCGCGCGATTGATCAGCGACCGCTGATCAGCGACCGCGGAAGGGCGACTTCGTGTCTTTTCGCAGAAACACGCTGAGGTCGTAGCGCCGGTCTGCGGCAGGATCCGGGTTGAACACCGCGATCCACACCGCCGCGAAGTCCTTCCCGAGCCCCGGGACGTGCGTGCCGTCCCCGCCGATCCGGCGGGCTTCGGTCTTCCCCTTCGAGCCGGCTGGCACGGTGGCGATCCATCCGCTCTCGCTCGCCGCGCCGTCGCTGGCGAGCTTCACACCCACGCCGCGCGCGTCCCGGATGGATTCCGCGGAAACCTGGACGCACCGCATGGTCAGAGGCGGCAGCGTCATCTTGAACTTGTGCTCGGCGTAGCGCTGGTTGTCATTGGCCAGCCGCTGGCCGGAGAGCTCGGAGTCGCCCAGGCGCGCTGTCGGCCGCTGGAAGATCCGCGTGTCCTCCTTGGACTCGAGGATGCGGAACTGGAACCACACGCCGGGCTCCGGCACTGCGGCCAGCAGGGTGTTCTTGACGAAGTCGGGGTAGCTCTCGCCCAGATGGCCCTCGCTCACGAGGTAGTCGTAGAGCTGTTCGCCGACCGGACGCGACACTCCGGCCTTGAGGCTGTTGAGAGCATTGCCCACACAACCGGGCTTCTGCTTCTCGACGTGGTCCATCAGGATCGAGTACCCGTAGGCCAGCAGGCCGTCGTCGTATTCCGGGCTCTTCTGGATCGGCACCGACAGCAGGTAGGGATACTTGCCGAGCTCCTCACGAACGACGCTGGCGAAGTCGTGGGTGGACTTCCAGCCCGACCAGCGTGCCCAGGCCGCCAGCCACCACTGCGCGGTCTCGTCCGGCGCCGAGGGCTCGGCGACCGGCTTCGCGGGCGCCGCGGCAGCCACCGGTTCGGGCGGGACCGCGACGGCCAGGGCGGGCTCGGGTGCGGGTGGCTCGGGCGCCGGCGGGGACGCGACGGGCTCGACGCGCTCCACTGCGGGCATCGTCAGCGCCGGCACCTCGTCGGGAAGCTCGATCACCGGTGGGGCCGCGGACTCGGGGGCGAGTGTCGCCGGCTCGGGTGGCGCTGGTGGCGGCTCGATCGCCAGCTCGAGCGGTGGCTCCTCCACCGGCGGCGGCGCGAGGCTCGGCAGCGCATCGCGGACAGGAACGTGCGGGACGGGTGCCGGCGCCGCCAGGACCGGCTCGTGGGCGGGTTCCGGCTCGGGCTCGGGCGCGGCTGCCGGCGGCGGTTCCAGCATCTCGTCGGCGAAGGCGAGACGCCCGCGGGCCACGGCGACCGCCAGAGGCCGGCCGAACGCGCGCGAGACGGCCTCTTCGAGCTGCCCGTAGCGCTCGTCATCGATGGCGTCGCGGTTCTCCACCATCGAGAGAAGGTCGCCGAACGTTTGCGCGTTGGCCGCGAGCTTCTGGGCCTCGGGTGCGTCCGGGTCGCTTAGCCCCAGGGCCTGCTCCCGCAGCACGCGAGCCTTGTCGTGGCAGCCGACGAGGCTGGGGAAGGCCCGGTCGTCGCGGTGCACAATGTCTAGTACCCGGTCGAGCGTGGCCACAACCTCCTGCCGGGTTTGCTCGAACGCCGCAGTCTTGGCCTGCAGTCGCAGCGCCGTGGCGATGGCGCCGAGCAGCGGCTCGAGCTCCGTCAGGCTCTCGGGTTCACCCCTTGGTGGGACCGAAGCGGCGTCGGCGGCGTTGAGGACGTCCGACCGTAACTCTATGAATTTACTGCGCGCTCCGGCCAGGTCGACGACCAGCACGTCGGCCGGGGGCGCCCCCGCCTCTTCGAGTGCCCGGGCAGCATCGCCCAGCTTGGCGCCCAGGTCGGCAAAGCGCTGAGTCAGCGCGGTCAGCTCTCGGGCAAGCGCGTCCAGGTTGGCGTCCATCCCCCGGTCCAGAATATACCGATGCGGATTCTAGGCGTCGTGGCCATGGCGTGTCAAACACCAAACGCGACAAGAGGTTAGGCGCAACCAAGGGGTCACGGCACTCAGATCTAGGACCGTCCTGGGCGCATGTCTTACAATCGCGGAACGGTGGCCGCCCATAGCAACGGGTGCTAGAACACGAACGCCCATCGGGCCGTTCGGTGAGCGACTTCCGAGGAGCGCGGGCGGACCGCGCCGTCTCACGGGGAGTCGGCCAGTGCCTAGCCGGGTCCGGAGCGGCATCGTACTGAACCTCGCCCGGGTCATTCCAAGCGCGTTCCTGCTTGCACTTGCGTGCGTTCTGCCCGTGGCTGCCTTCGCCGCAGGCAAGCCGGCGCTGGGTCCTGGCGGCCCGCTGCCGCTCACCTTCGAGCCCAACCAGGGTCAGGCTGACAGCGGCGTCCGTTTCCTGGCCCGGGGCCGCGGCTACGGCCTGTTCCTGTCCCCCACGGAGAGTGTCCTGGTCCTCACGGGGCCGGCGACGCCGGCGGACGGGTCCATCGGGCGCCGGCCGCAGCCCGGGGCGGCGCAGGAGCCGACGCCATCGGTGGTGCGCATGCGCCTGGTCGGCGCGCACGCGGGTGCCACGATCAGCGGCGTCGAGCCGCTGCCCGGGCGTCACCACTACCTGATCGGCGATCGCAGCCGCTGGCAGCGTGACGTCCCGACCTTCGCGCGCGTGCGCTACACGGACGTCTACCCGGGTGTCAGCCTCGTCTTCTACGGCAGCGAGCGCGAGCTCGAGTACGACTTCGTCGTCGCGCCCGGAGCCGATCCCGCCGCCGTCGCGCTGGCCTTCGAGGGCGTCGACGCGCTTCGCATCGATGACGGCGGCGACCTCGTCCTGACCACGGCAGCCGGCGAGCTGCGGCTACGGCGTCCCCTCATCTATCAGGAGACCGGCGGCGAGCGACAGCGCGTCGCCGGCGGGTACGTCCTCGAGGATGGGAAGGTGCGGTTCCAGGTGGCGGCGTGGGATCGCGCGCGGGCCCTGGTCATCGACCCCGTGCTCGGTTACTCGACGTACCTCGGCGGTGCCTCCAACGATCAGGGCTTCGGGATCGCGCTCGATGACTCGGGCAATGCCTACGTCACCGGCTCCACGGTCTCGGCGAACTTCCCCGTGTCGACGACCCCGTTCCAGGGCGTGCGCGCCGGGGCGACCGATGTGTTCGTCACCAAGCTCGACTCGAGCGGCAGCACCGTGATGTACTCCACGTTCCTCGGCGGCAGCGGCGACGAGGCCGGCAACGCGATCGCGGTGGACTCGGCCGGCAACGCCTACGTGACCGGCACCACGAACTCGAACAACTTCCCGGTGGCCGGCGCCTTCCAGTCGTCGACGCGCGGCGCCAACGACGCCTTCGTGGCGAAGCTCGATCCGACGGGCTCCACGCTGGTCTACTCGACCTACATCGGCTCCAACACGGACGACGTCGCCAACGGCATCGCGGTCGACGCGCTCGGCAACGCCTACATCACCGGCTCCACGACGTCGTCCACGTTCCCGAACAACAACGCGGTCATCTGCCTGGGCATCAAATCGACGGGCGTCGACGCGTTCGTGCTCCGGCTCAACGCCACCGGCGCCACGGTCGACTACTGCCGGTTCATCGGCGGCGCCGGCACCGACGTGGGCCAGGGCATCGCGGCCGACGCGGCCGGCAACGTGTGGGTGGTGGGCACGACGACCTCGACGGCGATCGGCGTCGTGAACGCGCTGCAGCCGACGCTGGCCGGTAACACCGACGCGTTCGTCGGCAAGCTCGATCCGCTGGGCGCCATCGTGTACCTCACGTATCTGGGCGGCGCGCAGGACGACGAGGCCTTCGCGGTGGCGGTCGACGGCCTCGGCAACGCCTACGTGGCCGGCTCCACGCTGTCGCCGAACTTCCCGACGGTGTTGCCGGTGCAGCCGACGTTCGGCGGGCGGCACGATGCCTTCGTCAGCAAGCTGAGCCCGAACGGGAGCGCGCTGCTCTTCTCGACGTTCCTCGGCGGCACCGGCGAGGACATCGCCAACGGCATCGCCGTCAACGCGACGGATTTCACGGTCCACGTGGTCGGCTCCACGGCCTCGGTCGACTTCCCGAGCATCCAGCCCTTCCAGGGCATCTCCGGCGGGCGTCTCGACGCCTTCGTCACCAAGCTGAGCGCGGCCGGCAACACGTTCATCTACTCGACCTATCTCGGCGGCGCCGGAGACGACGTGGCCCAGGCCGTGGCGGTGGACGCCGACGGCGTGGCGCACCTGACCGGTGTCACGAACTCGACGAATTTCCCGACGCAGACCCCGCTGGCGACCGCCAGCGGCCTGCTCGACGCGTTCGTCACCCAGATCGCCGATGGCGGCATCATCCAGTTCACCGCCACCGGCTTCCAGATCGACGAGACGGCCGCCAACGCCGTCATCTCGGTCCAGCGCACGGGTGACACCTCGGCCACCGCGACGGTGGAGTTCGTCACCAGCGACGGGACGGCCACGGCCGGCGCCGACTACACCGCGGTGCTCACCACGCTGACGTTCGTGCCCGGCCAGATCGTCGCGACGGTCAGCGTGCCGATCCTCGACGACGTCATCGGCGACGGCGACGAGACGGTGGTGTTGACGCTGCGCAATCCGACCGGCGGCGCCGTGCTCGGGGCCCGCAAGGTCGTGAACCTGACGATCCTCGACAACGAGCCCTCCGTGAACTTCTCGGTGCCGACCTTCACGGCGTCGGAGACCCGGAGCCCGGCCATCATCACGGTCAATCGCTCCGGCCCGACCGCCGGCACCGTGCTGGTGGACTTCTCGACCCAGGACGGCACCGCGGTGGCCGGCGCTGACTACACCGCGGTCTCCCGCACGCTGACCTTCGCCCCGGGCGTGCGCACGCAGACGGTGTCCGTCCCGATCCTGCAGGACACACTGGCCGAAGGCACCGAGACCGTGAACCTGCAACTGCTCAACGTGCGCGGCGGCGCGCCGCCCGCGCTGCTGGGCGTGCGGTCGACCGCGGTGCTGCAGATCACCGACGAGGAGGACAAGGGCGGCAACCTGCAGTTCAACACGAGCACATACCTCGTGAAGGAGCCTGCGGCCGGCCAGACGGCGGTGGCCGTGATCACGGTGACGCGGAGCGGCGGCACCGCCAGCGGCGTGACCGTGGACTACCAGGCCACCGACGGGCCGCCGCCGAACGGCGCGCTGGCGGGCACGAACTACGCGCCGACCTCCGGCCGGCTCACGTTCGCGGCGGGCCAGATGTCGCAGACGTTCACGGTGCCGATTCTGAGCGATACCTCTGCGCCGCGCGGCAATCCGCTGACCGTGGCGTTGTCGCTGACGAACCCGCAGGGCGGCGGCGCCCTCGGCACGCCGTTCACCGCCGTCCTGAACATCGAGCAATTCGAGGCGACCGTCGCCTTCACGCAGAGCCAGTTCGTGGTGCTGCAGAGCGTCGCGAGCGCGCCCATCGTGGTCCGCCGGTCGGGCAACTCGGCCGGTCCGGTGACGGTGAACTACAGCACGACGACGGGCCCGGAGACGACGGCCGTTCCCGACGTCGACTTCCGCCCGGTTGCCGGCGTGCTGACGTTCCCGACGAGCAACACCACCATGACGTTCTCGGTGCCGATCCTGAACAACCCCAACGGCAGCGGCGCGCGGAAGGTCGGCGTGGCCATCACCGCCGGCACCGGCATCGCCACGATCGTGGAGCCCCGCACCGCGACCCTGACGATCAACCAGGCGGCGGTGGCGGGCGTGATCGAATTCGCGTCGAGCACCTTCGAGGTCGCCGAGAACGTGGCGGGCGGTCTCGCCACCGTCGGCGTCATCCGGAGCGGCGGCACGCTCGGCGGCGTCACCGTGAACTACGCCACGAGCGACAACGGGCCGTGCCCGGCGCCGGCGGGCGCCTTCTACGCCTGCGCGGGCTCCGACTACACGACGACCACCGGCACGGTCACCTTCGGTCCGGGCGAGACGTTCAAGACGTTCACTGTGCCGATCCTGAACGACGCGGCCGTCGAAGGCGTCGAGGCGCTGACCCTGTCTCTGTCGAGCCCGCAGCCGGCGGACAGCGGCGTGCGCCTGGGCGTGCGCTCGACGGCCCAGCTCAAGATCGTGGACGACGAGCTGGCGCTGGGCTTCAGCGCGACCAACTACACGATCGGTGAGGCAGGCGGCTCCGTGACCATCAAGGTGGAGCTGACGGGCGTGTCGGCCGGGCCGGTGACGGTGCAGTACGCGACCAGCGATGGCACCGCCACGGCGGGCCAGGACTACATCGCGACCACCGGCACGCTGACGTTCCCGGGCACCGGCACGCCGATCGGCATCCGGACGCAGACGTTCACGGTGCCGATCCTGGCGGACACACTGGCCGAGGGCACCGAGACGATCAACCTGACCCTCAGCGCGCCCACGCCTTTTCCGCAAGCCCAGATCATCACGGGGCGGTCGACCGCGGTCATCTCCATCCTCGACGACGAGCAGGGCGGGATCATCGAGTTCGAGACGCCGACGTTCAGCGCGGTGGAAGGCGCGGGGATCGCGACCATCCGCGTGAAGCGCACGGCGACGCCGGGCGGCGGCCCCCTGGCCAGCGGCGTCACCGTGGATTACGCCACGGGCGACGGCAGCGCCACCGCGGGCGTCGACTACACGGCCGCCGCCGGACGCCTGACCTTCGCGGCCGGCGAGACGCTGAAGACGTTCACCGTGCCGATCATCGACGACACCCTCGGCGAGGGGGACGAGACCGTGGTGCTGCGGCTCCTCGCGCCCGCCGGCGGCGGCGTGCTCGGCGGACAGTCCTTGGCCATCTTGACCATCGTCGACGACGACCCCTACATCGCCTTCGGGGCGCCGTCGTACACGGTGACGGAGAGTGTCGGTATCCTGACCGTGACCGTCAACCGCGGCGGCGCCACCGCGGGCCAGGCCACGGTCGACTACACGACGGCCGACCAGCGGCCCGGCGGCAGCGGCAAGGCCGTCGGCGGCGTCGACTACACGCCGACCAGCGGCACGCTGACCTTCGCGCCCGGCGTGCGGCTGGGCTCGTTCCAGATCCCGATCCTCAACAACACGGCGCCCGATCCCGACCGCAAGTTCGACATCATCCTGCGCAACCCCACCCCCGCGGGCGTCGTGATCCTCACGCCGTCCCGCGTCGAGGCGACGATCACCGACGACGACGCCGGCGGCACCATCCAGTTCTCCGCGCAGGCGTACACCGTCAGCGAGACCGGCGGCGACGCCGTCGTCACCGTGATCCGCTCCGGCGGCACGGGCGGCGGCGTGTCGGTGCTGATCGAGACCGGCGCGTTCGCCACGACGCCGATCGCGCCCACGGCGACGGCGAACGTGGACTACACCAGGCTGATGACGGGCGCGGCGTCCGGACGCCGCGTGACATTCGGGCCGGGCGAGAGCGCCAAGATGGTGCGGATCCCGATCATCGCCGACGCTGTGGCCGAGGGCCTGGAGCAGTTCGACGTCAAGCTGAGCGCACCCTGCGGCGGTGCCTTCGATCCGACCACGCTGGTGTGCGTCGCCGCAGGCATCGGCGGCGCGCCCACCATCGGGCCGCAGTCGATCGCCGCCGTGCTGATCGTCGACGCCCAGCAAACGGTCCAGTTCAGCGCGGCCGAGTTCCGCACCATCGAGAACTCGCCCGCGGCGACGCTCGAAGTCGTGCGCACCGGCCCCCCGACGCGCCTGCTGGCGGACTACAACACCGTCGACCTCGGGGCGTGTCCCGCGCCTGCGGGCTCGGGTCGCGCGTGCGCCGGCACCGACTACCAGTCCACCTCCGGCACGGTGGTGTTCGAGCCGGGCGTGAACGCGCAGCGCATCAGCGTGCCGCTGATCGACAACCGCGCGGTGGACCTGGAGCGTCTGTTCGGGGTACAGCTCAGCAATCTGCGCTCCACCGACGGGCCGCCGCCGGTCCCGGCGACGACGCTCGGTCCGCGCACCACGGCCAACGTCCGAATCAAGGAGGACGACCGCGGCGGAATGTTCTCGGTCAGCGGCGCCATGGTGTCGGAGACGAACGGGAGCACCTCGGCCACCGTCACCATCAGCCGCACCGGCGGCACCGGCGGCCCCGTCAGCGTCTTCTTCCATGCCCGCCAGTGCGGCACGGTGTTGCCGACGACGCTGATCACGACCCCGCCGCAGATCGCGGCGCCGTGCGAGTTCGTCGCCACGGAAGGCGTGGACTTCGATCCGATCGACGAGCGGATCGTGTTCCTGGCCGGTGAGATCAGCAAGACGCGGACAGTCCTCATCCACGGCAATGCGATTCCGGAGGGCAGCCGCGACATCCGTGTGCAGCTGACCGAGCCGTTGACCGGCACCGGGCCCGGGGTCGCCTCCGTCATGCAGGACGGTCAGGAGATCGGTGCCCAGCTCGGCAGCGCGCAGCAGCTGGTGACGATCGTCGAGGACGATCTCTACTTCGTGAGGCTGTCCTCCGAGAACTACAGCGTGTCGGAAGGCGCCGGCGAGGCGCTCATCACCGTGTTGCGGTCAGGCCTGCCGACGTTCCTGGCCCAGGCGCAGGACATCGACATCATCGCGGTGACGGATGGCGCCGGCCCGACAGCCCCGGTGGCCGGCCAGGACTTCGTCGATCTCGGCGCGTCCCCCGATGATCCGTTCGCCCGGGTCGTGGCGCGCGACGCGCAGTTCCGCTTCGCGCCGAACGAGACCGTGAAGGTCTTCCGCGTGCCGCTGCTGAACGACGACTTCGTGGACGGGCCCAAGAACTTCCGGGTCTACATCCGCAGTGCGGTCAACAGCGGGACGCCCGGCGGTCCCGGCCTGGCGAAGCCGCGCTCGGCGCCGCTCGTGGTGACCGACGACGACGCCGGCGGCACCATCCAGTTCTCGGCAGCCGCGTACACGGTGGCCGAGGACGCGGCGAGCGGGCTCGCCATCATCACGCTCTCGCGCACCGGCGGGCAGGCCCAGGTCACGGTGCAGGCGAGCACGGTCGCGCCCGTCGCGCCCATTCCGTTCGAGGCCGCGCTGCCCGGCGTCGACTACAACACCGTGAACACCATGGTGACGTTCAACGCGGGCGATGCGATCGCGACGTTCACGGTGCCGATCATCAACGACGGGGCCGCTGACGGCGTCAAGACGGTGAAGCTGCAGATCGCCAACCCGCAGCCGACCGGCTTCATCGCCTCGCCGATCCTGGGCGCGCAAATCACCGCCGAGCTGCACATCGTCGACGCCGCGCAGACGGTGGCCTTGGCGCACGCCGATTTCACGGTCGACGAGGGCGCCGGCATGGCGGCCGTCATCATCGAGCGCACCGGCAGCCTGGCCGGCGTGGTGACCGTGGACTTCGCGACCACCGACGGCACCGCGCTCGCCGGGCGCGACTACACGACGGTGAGCGGGACGGTGACATTCGCGGCCGGGCAGGACGTGGCGACGGTGCTGGTGCCGGTCATCGACAACACGACGGTCGCCGACGACAAGACGCTCGGGCTCACGCTCAGCAACGTCAGCGGCGCCGCGATTCCCGCCGGCCGCGACAGCGCCACGCTCACGATCAAGGACGACGACAAGGCCGGCGTCATTGCGTTCGCCGGCGCGAGCTTCATCGTTCAGGAGACGGGCGGTCCGGCGGTCATCACGGTCGTACGGACGAACGGCACCGCGGGCTGCCCGCTGCCGCTGACGGTCCCGACGCCGCCCGGCGGCTCCTGCGCCGAGCCGACGCTCGTGACATTCAGCACGTCCGACAACACCGCGCTGGCCGGCAGCGATTACACGGCGGTGTCGACGGTCGTGGAGTTCGGCGCGGGCGAGACCGAGAAGACCGTGCTGGTGCCCATCATGAGCGACGGGCCCGGCGAGGGCACCGAGCTGGTGAACCTGACGCTCACGAACCCGCAGCCCGCCGGGGCGACCCTCGTGGGACGCGCGCCCGTGCTCGGCCTCGCGGCCGCGACACTGTCGATTCTGGAGACGGAGTTCCGCATCGGCGCCACCGCGTACACGTTCGGCGAGGGCGGCGGCCCGGCCATCATCACCGTCGTCCGCGTGGGTGACCTGTCCGGTCCCGCCACGCTCGATTTCGTCACGGCCGATGGCACGGCGGTGTCCACGCCGTCCGGCGACTTCACCGCGGTGACCAGCGGCCGACTCACCTTCGCGGCCGGGGAGGCCGTCCAGACGCTCAACGTCACGCTCAGCGACGACAGCATCGCGGAGACGGACGAATCCTTCGACGTGGTCTTCAGCAATCCGGGCGGCGCCACCATCGCCCGGGACTCGTGCGGAACCGCCGCGCCGCCCGCGCCGGCCCCGCCGGCGCTGCCGCCGCTGGTCACCTCGTGCGCGGTGACGGTGACTGTCCTCGACAACGAGATGGGCGGCGTCATCACCTTCAGCCAGCCCGTGTTCGATGCGCTGGAGCCCGTGACGCCCACGGCGGCCGCCACGATCACCGTGCGGCGTACCGCGGGCGGTGCGTCCGGCGTCACCGTGGACTTCGCCACCGCCGACGACAGCGCGGTGGCCGGTCTCGACTACGACGCGACCACGGGCACGGTCACCTTCGGTCTCGGCGAGACGCTGAAGACGTTCACCGTGCCGGTGCGCAACGGCGTGGTCGGCGTGCGCACGGCCAACCTCCTGCTGCTGAATGCCACCGGCGGCGCCTCGATCGGCTCGCCCGAGACGGCGGCCTTGCGCATCACCGACAAGGACAACTCCATCGGCTTCGGCGCCCTCGGCTACACCGTCGCCGAGAACGTCGGGACGGCCGCCATCACTGTGAACCGCACCGGCACCACCGGCACCGTCCTCGTCGACTACGCCACGGCCGACGGCACGGCAACGGCGCTGCCGGTGCCCCCGGCCACCACCGGCGACTACACGGCGGTGGCGGGCACCCTCACGTTCGGACCCGGCGTGACGACGCTCGTGGTGCCCGTGCCCATCGTCAACGACGGCCTCATCGAGGGCAACGAAACCTTCGCGCTCACCCTGAACAACCCGCGGCTCACCGACTCCACGCCCGTACCGGTCGCCACCGCGTCGTGCGCGACGTTCACCGCGACGATGTGCTCGGTGGTGGTGACGATCCAGGACGACGACCAGGGCGGCGTCATCCAGTTCAGCGCGGACACCTACCAGGTGGCCGAGAACGTGGCGAGCGGCCAGGCGATGATCACGCTCACCCGCACCGGCGGTCTCGCCGGCGGCGCCTCGGTCGACCTCACCACCTCGATCGGCACTCCGGTGAGCCAGACGGTAACGTTCATGCCCGGCCAACCGAGCGTCACGGCGCTGATTACGATCACCAACGACAACCTCGCCAACGGCGACGCCTCGGCGATGCTCACGCTGTCGAACCCGGCGCCCGCCCTCCAGGCCGGCAGCCCGAAGCTCGGCGCGCGCACGACGGCGACGCTGCTGATCCTCGAGGACGAGCCCTTCGTGTTCTTCGCGAGCGATACGTTCACGACCGGCGAGGGGAGCCTGCCCGCCGTGATCACCGTCCGGCGCGTGGGCAGTCTGACCGCCACCGTGACGGTCAACTTTGCCACGAGCGACGGCACGGCGACGTTCCCGCGCTACACCTCGACAAGCGGCACACTGACCTTCGGGCCCGGTGTCACCAGCCAGACGTTCTCGGTGCCGATTGGCAACGACACGACGCTGAACGGCACCCAGAGCGTGGTGCTCACGCTCAGTGGCGCCGCGACGCTCGGCGGCGTGCAGGCGGCCGGCATCCTCGGGACCAACCCGGCCACGCTGTTCATCAACGACGACGACCGCCCCGGGACACTCTCGTTCGGCTCGGGCTCGTACACGATCCCGGAGTCGTCGCTCACGCCGCTGACGGTGACGATCAACCGCAGCGGCGGAAACTCGGGCGGCATCAGCGTCAACTATGGGGTGACGGGCGGCACGGCCGCCAACGGCGTCGACTACACGGTGAGCGGCACCGGCACGGTGAGCTTCGGCCCGAACGAGACGGTCAAGACGTTCACCATCACGCCCATCCTCAATCCGCTCGCCCAGGGCCCGAAGACGGTGATTCTCGGGCTGTCCGGTGCCACGCCGCCGGCGGACATCGGTCCGCCGAGCCAGACGATCGTGACGATCCTGGACCAGGAGCAGACCGTGGTGTTCTCGACCCCGGCCTACTCCGTGCGTGAGAACGCCGGCCCGGCCTCGATCGTCGTCAACCGCGTCGGTCCCACGACGGGCACGGTGCTGGTCGACTTCACCACGGTCGACGGCACGGCGACGGCGCTGCCGGTTCCCCCGGCGACCACCGGCGACTACACGGCGGTGACGCGCACCCTCACGTTCGGACCCGGCGTGAAGACGCTCACGGTGCCGGTCCCGATCGTGAACGACGGCCTCATCGAGGGCAACGAGACCTTCGTCGTCCAGCTCAGCAACCCGCGCTTCTCGCCGGCGGGCGGCAGCGTCGGCTTCTCGCCCTCGACGTGCGTGACGTTCGTGGCCGGCCCGCCCGCCTCGTGTACGGCCCTGGTGACGATCGTGGACGAGGACCTCGGCGGCGCCATCCAGTTCTCGGCCGCGACCTACACCGTGGCCGAGGGCACGGCGACCGCGCCGATCATGCTGACGCGTACGGGCGGCCTCGGAGGGCCCGTGACCGTCCATCTGACCGCCGTCGAGCCCGAATCCACGACCAGCGCGGGGCTGGACTACGTGCCGGTGGACATCATCGTGACGTTCAACGCCGGCCAGGCCTCGGTGACCGTGCCGATCACCATCAACAACGACACGCTGGCCGAGGGCACGGAGACCCTCCGGCTCAAGCTGTCCACGCCGACCGGCGGCGCCGTGCTCGGCGCGCGCGACAGCGCGGTGCTGTCGATCACCGACAACGACATCGGCGGCGTGATCGAGTTCAGCCAGGTGCTCTACACGGTGAGCGAGACGGCGGCGTCGGCCGTGGTCACGATCACCCGGACGGGCGGCGCCGCCACCAACGCCGCGGTCGACTTCGTGACGATGGATCCAGGCGGCCTGAACGGCGCGATCGCGGGCGTGCACTACACCCCGACGTCGACGGCGGTGGTCTTCACCAACAACCTGCCGAAGACGGTCACCATTCAGCTCGCGCCGAACAACCTGAGCGCGGACGGCAACAAGAACGTGCTCCTGGTGCTCGCCAACCCGCGTGGCGGCGCCAAGCTGGGCGTGAAGTCCGCGGCCACGCTCAAGATCCTCGACGACGAAGCGACGGTGCAGCTGAGCTCGTCCACCTACTCGGTCAACGAGGGCGCCGCCGCCGTTGTCACGGTCGAGCGCACGGGCACCACCGGCACCGTGATCGTGCCGTTCTCGACCGCCAACATCGGATCCTGCCCGGCGCCGAACGGCTCCGGCCGTGCGTGCGCCGGCACCGATTACCAGCCCCGGACCGGTTCGCTGACCTTCAACCCGGGAGTGATGTCCCTGACGTTCACCGTCGCCACGATCGGCAACACGCGCCAGGAGGGCGACCGCGCCTTCGCGGTGAGCCTGGGCGCGCCGAGCGGCACCGCGGCCGCCGTGCTGGGGCCGATCACCACGGGCACGGTGACGATCGTCGACGACGACCACGCGGGAGCGCTGGCCTTCTTCGGCTCGCCCTACAAGGCCAGCGAGACCGGCATCATCAACCTGTCGGTGCGGCGGCCGTCGACCACCGTGGCAGGCCCGGTGACCGTGAACTTCGCGACCGTGGACGGCACCGCCAAGGCCGGCATCGATTACGTCCCGGCCGCCGGCACGCTGACCTTCCCCGTGGGCGGTACCGTGGCCAGCATCCCGGTCACGATCCTGTCGAACTTCCGCGACGACGGCATCCGCAGCTTCACCGTGGCGCTCTCCGCGCCCACCGGCGGCGCCATCCTGGGCCAGCCGAGCGTGGCCAGCGTGGACATCGCCGACGACGACGTGGGCGGCACCATCCAGTTCTCTGCTGCGGCGTACAGCGCCAGCGAGTGCGCGACGCTGCCGTGCTTCGCCTCGCTGACCGTCAGCCGCTCCGGTGGGGGCGCCAGCGCGGTCTCCGTGGACTTCGTCACGGTGGACGGCACCGGCAACGCGCTGAGCGACTACGTCGCGACCAGCGGCACGCTGACGTTCGCGGCCAACCAGGCCTCGCAGACGATCAAGATCCCGCTCCAGATCGAGCCGGGCGCCCAGCCCATGAAGAACTTCGGCGTCATCCTGAGCTCCCCGCGCGGCGGCGCCGTGCTCGGCACCCGCACGTTCGCGACGGTCACCGTCACCGACACCCGCTGATCGCCGTCCGCTGGCACGCCTCCTGCTGTGACGAGGAGGCGTGACCGAGCTCACCCGACCGGAGATCACGTTCTTCGTGATCGTGGTCGTCGCCTTCGCCCTGCTCATCACCGAGCGGCTTCGCAACGACGTCGTCGGCGTGCTCATCGTCCTGGCGCTTGCGGTCACCGGCCTGCTCAAGCCCAAGGAGGCGCTGGCCGGGTTCTCCAGCGAGCCCGCCATCGTGGTCGCCGCCATCTTCGTGCTGAGCGCCGGCATGCACCGGACCGGGCTCAGCGACCTCATCGGCGTCCTCATCGGCCGGTGGGCGGGTCAGGGACTGACGCGCGCGCTGGCGGTCATCATGCCCTCCGTCGCCCTGCTGTCGGCCTTCACGCATCACGTGACCACCACGGCGGTGATGCTGCCGGTCACGCTCACGCTCTCGCGCGAGCGGAACATTCCGCCCTCCAAGCTATTGATGCCCCTGTCCTTCGCGGCCTCGCTCGGCACGACGATCACGATCATCGGCGCGCCGGCGTTCCTGATCGCCAGCGCGCTGCTCCAGCAGGCGGGGCGGCCGGGCCTCGGCATCTTCTCGATCGCGCCCATCGGGCTGGCCCTCACGGCCGCCGGCACGCTCTTCATGATGCTGGTGGGCCGCGCGCTGCTGCCGGAGCGCAAGGGGAGCGACGAGGGCGGCGCCCGCTTCCGGCTGGACGAGTACTTCACCGAGATGACGGTCCGGCCCCAGTCGGCGCTGGTCGGCCGCACGCTCGAGGAGGTGGAGCGCGACGACCGCTATCACGTCGACGTGGTCGGGCTGGTGCGCGGCGGCCGGCCCCGCCGCCACCTCGCCGGCGAGCGGGTGGAGGCCGGCGACGTGCTGCTGGTTCGCACCACGCCCGAGCAGCTGGTCACCATCCGCGACGAGCCCGACGTCGAGCTGCACCCGCTGACGCAGTACGAGCCGGGGAAGGCCGAGAAGCGCGACGACGAGGCCGCCGACCGGCTGGTGCAGGCGGTGGTGGCGCCCGGCTCCGATCTGGTGTCGCGCACGATCAGCGCGATCGACTTCCGCCGGCGCTACGGCGCGCTCGTGCTGGGCCTGTGGCGGCAGCAGGGCTGGCTCGATCAGGAGATCGCCCAGACCCGCCTGCGCGCGGGCGATGTCCTCGTCCTGCAGGGGGACGACGAGGCGCTCGGCCGCGTGGCGGCCGATCCCGGCTTCCTCATGATGGTCCCGTTCGAGGGCGAGGCGCGCCCGCGTCGCCGCGCGCCGCTGGCCGGTCTGATCATGCTCGGCACCATCGTGCTGGCCGCGGTCAACGTGCTCTCGATCGAGATCGCCGCGCTGGCCGGCGCGGCGGCCATGGTGCTCACCGGCTGCCTGACGGCGGCCCAGGCCTACCGCGCCATCGACGCACGCATCTACGTGTTCATCGCCGGCGCCATCCCGCTCGGCGTGGCCATGGAGAAGAGCGGCGCCTCAAAGCGTCTGGCCGGCTGGCTGCAGATGGTCGTGGGCGACTGGAGCCAGCTCGCCGTGCTCCTGGCCATCTTCGCCGTCGTGGCCGTCATCACGCAGTTCATGTCGGACTCGGCCACCACCGCGCTCTTCGCGCCGGTGGCCATCGCGCTCGCCTCCGCCCTCGGGAAATCGCCCGACGCGTTTGTCGTCACGGTGGCCATGGCCTCGGTGGTGGCGTTTCTCACGCCCATCGGACACCACGGCAACCTCCTGGTCTACGGCCCCGGCGGGTATCGCTTCGCCGACTTCGTGCGGGTCGGTGCGCCGCTCACCGCGGTCTGCGCGCTCATCGTCACGCTGCTGGCGCCGATCGTCTTCGGCGGCTGACGCGCGCTGCGTCGGGTACCATGAGGTCCCGTGCGTGACCGCGTCGCGCTCTCGCTCATCGCCGTGGTCTCCCTCGTCGTGGTCCTGGCGGTGGGGTTCCTGCTGCTCGGGCACACGCCGGGGCAGGGCGGCCGCGCCGACGTCGGCGCGCTGCCCGCGCTGAACGCGCTGCTCAACGGCGCGAGCGCCGCGTTGCTGACGTGCGGCTGGCTGGCCATCCGTCGCCGGCGCATCGCGGTCCACCGCGCCTGCATGCTGAGCGCGTTCTCGGTCTCGGTGCTCTTCCTCGTGTCGTACGTCGTGTACCACGCGCTGGCCGGCTCGCGGCCGTTCACGGGGCAGGGATGGATCCGTCCCGTGTACTTCACCGTGCTGATCTCCCACGTCGTGCTCGCCGCGGCCATGGTGCCCTTCGTGCTGACCACGCTCTATCGCGCGCTCGGCGCCGATTTCGCGCGCCACGTGCGTCTGGCCCGCCTCACGCTGCCCGTGTGGCTGTACGTGTCGATCACCGGCGTGGTCGTCTACGTGATCCTCTACCGCCTCTTTCCCTGACGCATGCGCGGCGTGGAACAGATCCCCTGGCTGTACGACGCCATCTGCGCGCTGGCGGAACGGCGCGGCCTCGGCCGCTGGCGGCGATGGCTCACCCAGGGCGCGCGCGGCTCCACGCTCGATCTCGGCTGCGGCACCGGCCGTAACCTGCCCCTGTT
>JBKPRI010000010.1:0-14230 GCA_046734515.1 Candidatus Methylomirabilota bacterium
GTCCACGAGCACGCGGGGCAGCGCTATTTCGTCAAGGAGCCCTACGAGGCGCTCGTGTGGTGGATGGCGCTGCCGGCGCTGCTCACGCTGGCGGCCGATGCCTCACCCTCGCCCGGCGCGGTCCGGGCGCTCGAACGCGACATCGCCGCGCGCGTGCGCGCGGCGGCAGCCGCCGACTATCGCCTCCGCTGAGTCCAGCGTGGCTCGACTACCGGATTTCAATCCCGAGGAGCTGCTGCCGGCACGGCTGGCCGCCATCATCGATTCCTCCGACGACGCCATCGTCAGCAAGACCATCGAGGGGGTCATCACCTCGTGGAACCGCGGCGCCGAACGGATCTTCGGATGGACCGCGGCGGAGGCGGTGGGCCGGCACATCACGCTGATCATTCCGCGCGAGCGCCACTCCGAGGAGGACGAGGTCCTGGCCCGGATCCGCCGCGGCGAGCGCATCGATCACTTCGAGACGGTGCGCGTGGCCAAGGACGGCCGTCTGGTCAACATCTCGCTCAGCGTCTCGCCGGTCCGCGACGCGAGCGGCCGCATCGTCGGCGCCTCCAAGATCGCGCGTGACATCAGCGAGCGCCGCGCGTTCGAGGACCTCCGGTCCCGCCTGGCCGCCATCGTGGATTCCTCCGACGACGCCATCGTCAGCAAGACGCTGCAGGGCGTCATCACCTCGTGGAACGGCGCCGCCGAGCGGATCTTCGGCTGGACCGCGGAGGAGGCGGTGGGCCGGCACATCACGCTGATCATTCCGCCCGAGCGGCACGCCGAGGAGGACGAGGTGCTGGCCCGGATCCGCCGCGGCGAGCGCATCGAGCACTTCGAGACCGTGCGCGTGGCCAAGGACGGGCATCGCCTGAACGTGTCGTTGACGGTGTCGCCGGTGCGGAACGCCAGCGGCGTGATCGTCGGCGCCTCGAAGATCGCGCGCGACGTCACCGAGCGGCGGCGGCTCGAGATGCAGCGTGACGAGCTCCTGGCCCGGGAGCGCAAGGCGCGCGAGACCGCCGAGGCGGCCAACCGGGCGAAGGACGAGTTCCTCGCCACCATCTCGCACGAGCTCCGGACGCCCCTGACGTCCATTTTGGGCTGGGCGCGCCTGATCGAAAGTGCCGATCTCGACGCCGAGGGCATCGCCCGCGCCGCGCGCACCATCGTGCGGAATGCGGCCACGCAAGCCCAGCTCGTCGATGACCTGCTCGACATGTCGCGCGTGGTCACCGGCCGGCTGCGCCTCGACCTCGAGGCGTGCGATCTGGCCGCGGTGGTGACGGCGGCAGTCGAGACCGTGCGGCCGACGGCCGAGGCCAAGGGCGTCACCCTGTCCACCATCCTGGTGGCCGACAGCGTGCCGATCATCGGGGCGCCGGATCGGCTGCAGCAAGTGATCTGGAACCTCCTGACCAACGCCATCAAGTTCACGCCCGCCGGCGGCACCATCACCGTATCGCTGCGCGAGGCCGGCGAGATGGCCGAGATTGCGGTGAGCGACAACGGCGAGGGAATCGCGCCCGACGTTCTGCCGCACGTGTTCGAGATGTTCCGTCAAGAAGACAGCTCGACCACGCGCTCGCACGGCGGCCTCGGTCTCGGCCTCGCCCTCGTCAAGCATCTCGTCGAGCTGCACGGCGGCCGCGTCCACGCGGCGAGCCCCGGCAAGGGCCGGGGCGCCAGCTTCACCGTGGTGCTGCCGCGACGACCACTGAACCCGTTCGAACCGACCGTGAAGGAGCACCAGGGCCCATGACGATGGACACGACGTATGTGGCAACGACCGCGTGGCGGCTGGAAGCGCTGCCGGATCCCCGCCCGGCGCGGCCGATCCCGGGGCGGCCCTTGCGCGGCGACACCGGCCGGACGAGCGCGGAGCCCCCGCGACCCGGCGCGCACCAGCGGCGCCCGGAGCCGTCGCCACCGCGGCTGCCGCGCAACCTCGTCGACGTCAGCGTGCTCGTCGTCGACGACGACGAGACGACGCTGGATTTCCTGGCGGCGGCGCTGACCTACTGCGGCGCGCAGGTGACAACCGCGGCCGGCGCGGCCGAGGCGCTCTCGATCCTGGAGCGCTCACGACCCCACGTCGTCCTGAGCGACATCGCGATGCCGGGTCAGGACGGGTACTGGCTCCTGCGGGAGATCCGCAAGCTGCCCGATCCGGCGCTCGGCGGCGTGCCGGTCGTGGCCACCACGGCGTACGGGCGCGTGCACTCGCGGGAGAAGACCGCGGCGGCGGGATTCGCCGGGCACGTCACGAAGCCGGTGGATCCCGACGTGCTGTGCCGCACGATCGCCGGGGTGATCGGCCGCGGCTAGCTCATGAGGAGAGCCACGCGGCGCGCGCGCGCTCGCGCAGCCTGACCTTCTGGACCTTGCCGGTGCTGGTCATCGGCAGCTCGTCGACGAACATGACGTGGCGCGGAATCTTGAAGCTGGCCACGCGCCCGCGGCAGTGCTCCAGCACGTCGCGCTCGGCCAGCGCCGCGCCGGGCGCCCGCTGCACGAAGGCCACCGCCACCTCGGCCAGCCGCGTGTCGGGCAACCCGACGACGGCGGCGGCGGCGACGGCCGGATGGCTCATGAGGAGCGCCTCGACCTCCATGGGGTCGACGTTCTCGCCGCCGATCTTGAGCATGTCCTTGTAGCGGCCCACGAAGCGCATGTGGCCGTCGGGGCGCATGACCGCCATGTCCCCGGTGTGGAACCATCCGTCCGCGTCGATGGCCCGCGCCGTCTCCTCGGGCTTGTTGTAGTAGCCGCGCGTCACCATGTACCCGCGCACGAGGATCTCGCCGGGCACGCCGGTGGGCTGCTCGGCGCCCGTCGCCGGATCGACGATCCGCAGCTCGTAGCCGGCACCGGGATAGCCGTTGGCCTCCACGCACTGCTCCTCGGTGGAGTCGAGGAACGAGAACGTCACGCCGATGCCGACCTCGCTCATCCCGAAGCCGGTCATGAGGTTGCCGAAGGTCTGCCGGGCGCGCCGCGCGATCGGGATGGAGCTCGACATGCCGGTGCCGCAGATGCCGGTGCGCACGCTCGACACGTCCCGGGGCTTCTGTGCCTGGGCGTCGAGCAGCGCGAGATAGTGGGTGTCGAACCCGTGGATGATCGTCGCCCGCTCGCTCGCGAGAAGGTCGAGGCACTCGTGGGGATCGAACGTCTCGGTGAGCACCTCGCGGGCGCCGCGGATCATCGACATGAGCGGGCCCTCGACGAAGCCGAAGGCGTGGAAGAGCGGCAGGTACATGAGGATCACGTCGTTGACGGTGACGCCCATGCGGTCGCCGTGGTCCCACGTGTTCCTGACCATCCGGTGGTTGTGCACGGCCCCCTTGGGGAAGCCGGTGGTCCCCGACGTGTAGAAGATGAAGGCGTCCTGCTCGGGATCGACCCGGCCGGCGCGCTCCGCGAGGGCCGCATCGCTGACCCGCCGGCCGCGCTCGAGCAGGCCCTGCCAGTTGCTCAGCGCGATGACGTGGCGGAGGTAGGGGAAGCGGGGGTCCGGGTGTGTGCCGAGCGCCGGCACGACGGTGCGGAGCATGGCCAGGTAGTCGATCGGGCCCGAGCGCTCGGCGAGGATCACGGCGGCGGCGTCGGATTGGCCGAGGACGTACGCCATGTCCTCGGTGCGGAAGCGCGTGTTGACGGGCACGAGGACGGCGCCGATCTTCATGATCGCGAACATCGCGTCGATCCACTCCGGGCGGTTCCCCATCCAGAGGGCGACCTTGTCACCGGGCGCGATGCCGAGCTCCAGCAGCCCCTTGGCGGTGGCATCGACGCGCGCGTTGATCTCGGCGAACGTCCAGCGCGTGCCCTGGAACGCCAGCGCCTCGCGCGCGCCCCACCGATGCGCGGCGCGCTCCGGCAAGCTCCCCAGCGTCGGCGTGTCGGACGGGTCGGCCATGGTAGCCTCCGAGCATAGTCGGCTCTGCGAGGGTGCAATGATGATTCAGCTGGACCATACCATCGTGCCGGCCAGGGACAAGAAGGCCTCCGCCGAGTTCTTCGCCGAGATCTTCGGCTTGAAGGTCACGCCGGGGGACGGCTACTTCGTGCAGGTGCGGATCAACGACGCGCTCACGCTGGACTTCTCCGACGACCCGGACTTCGGAGGCGGATACGGCCACCACTACGCATTCCACGTGAGCGATGCGGAGTTCGACGCCATCTTCGGCCGGGTGAAGGCTCGAGGCATTGCGTATGGCAGCGGGCCCGGCAGTCACACCAACGGCCGGATCAACCACCGGCGCGGCGGCCGCGGCTTCTACTTCGAGGATCCCTCCGGACATCTGCTGGAGGTCATGACAGTGCGCGAGACCGGCAGTTAGGGTCAGGCGGTCAGGCGTCGCGGGACGAGGGCCGTCGCCGCGGCGTTGAACGTTCGTTTGACGAACGTCCGGACGTCCTGCGCGCCGGACTCCTGGATCCGCAGCGCGGGCACGGCGGCGACGAGTCGCGCGAGCGCGGAGAGCAGGAAGAGGACGTGCAGGTTCGTCCACGTCTCGCCGAGGAGCTCGAAGCGCGCCGGCAGGTGCGAGGCCAGGAGCCCGGCCAGGGTGGCGGCGACCGCGAAGCCGAGACCGCTGGCGGCGGCGAACATCGCGAGATAGAACGGACGCTCCGGACCGGGCGACAACTTCACGGTCAGATCCATCGCGGCGATGCCGTGACCGCCCCACAGCGCGCCGGCCAGCGCCGCCTCGAGCGCCAGCGGCCACAGGAACGCCGGCGTGACGAAGAGCCAGATGGCCGGCACCGACGCGATCCCGAACGAGCAGAGCACCAGCACCGGCCGCGCTCCCAGACGGTCGACCGCGCGTCCCCACAAGGGTGCCGAGACGATCCGCACCGTGGCCACTCCGACCCCGTACAGCGCCGCCAGCGCGAAGCCCGTCTGCAGGTTGACCAGCATGTGCAGGGAGAAGAAGCTCGCGGACAGGCCCACCGCGCTGTTCCAGACCAGCAGGTACCGGAGAAAGGGCCAGGCCTGGGGGGCGCGCGCGACCCTGATGAGGACGCGCCAGTCCGGCCGCTCAGGCGCGTGGGCGCGCGCCGGATCGTGCTGGCGATGGAGAAGGTACAGGCTCAGGACGCCGGCGACGCAGGCGATCGCCGCCAGCCCGCCGAGCGTGGGCCCCACCCACCCACGTGAGCCGAGGCCGTCGAGGGCGCCGGCCGCGCCCAGCGACGCGACGGTGCTGGCGATCGAGATGTAGACCGTTCGGCGGCTGAAGAAGCGGCCGCGGATCGCGCCGGGCACGAGCTCGCCGATCCACGCCGTCCACGCGTTGTTTCCGATCACGCCGAACACGGCGGCGAGCGCGACGACGCCGACGAGGACGTGGAGCGCCCTCTCGGCCGGCAATCCCACGAACGGCAAGGCCACCATCGGCAGCCAGATCAGCCGCGAGGCGCCGATCGCGGCGATGGCGACGGCCTTCGGTCCAAACGTAAGGGTCAGCCACGCGCCCGGCACCTGGAGGACCTGGGCGGCCAGCGGTAGCGCCACGAGGAGCCCGATCGTGAACGGGCTCGCGCCGAGATAGAGGGCCCACGCGGTGAGCACGGCTCCCCCGGTGCATGCCCCGAACAGCTCGGCGACGGCGGCCTCGCCGAAGGACGCGCAGACGGAAACTCGCAGAGCCGAGCGTGGGGATCTCACCGGTTCCGGGAGGCGGGAGCAATGTCAGTACCAACCCGGCGAGTGCCTCGGGGATCCGTTCTGCCGCGGATTCTGACCGGCGGCAGACGCCACGGCGCGGCCATGCTGGCACGACTGGCCGGGACCGCGCGCCAAGCTGACGCGGCTCTCTCGTCGCGCTCTAGTCCTCGGGCGCCAGCGGGAACGACCAGGGGCTGATCTGCTCCGCCGTGCGCTGGAGTGGATCCCACTCCTGCACACGGTCCCACACCACCTCGCCTGCCGTTTGCGCCTGGGCGCGCACCGCCGCCAGGTCGACACCGGGGATGACACGATCTCGCATGCGGACGACGCCGTCCACGATGACGCTCTCGACGTCGTCGCCGATCCCGCACTCCACCAGCGCCTTGATCGGATCGCGCACGGGCCCGAAGCGCAGCGTGTCGCGCGTGGCGAGATCGATCACCAGGATGTCGGCCTTGGCGCCCGCGGCCAGCCGACCGAGATCGTCGCGGCCGAGGGCGCGCGCGCCGCCGAGGGTGGCGGCCTCGAAGACCTCGGCGGCCGGCGCGGCGAAGAGGTTGTGGCTGATGACCTTGCCGAAGTAGGACGCGATGCGCATCTGCATGATCAGATCGCGCGGGTAGGTGTCGCTCCCGAGCGCGAGGTTGACGCCGGCCGCGCGATACTTGGGCCACGAGTCCAGATACCGGGCGCGGCGCGCGATGTTCACCGGGCAATGCGAGACCGTCACGCGGTGACGCCCCATCAGCTCCAGCTCGCGCCCGCCCGAGTAGTTCAGCAGGGCATTGTCGGCGATGAGGTTGCCGTGGCCGATCGTGAGGTCCGGTCCGAGCAACCCGACGCTCTCCATCAGCTCCACCGGCGTCATGCGGTGCTCGCGGAGGAGCTCGTAGAACTCGATGACGTTGTAGGCGGCGTGGGTCACGATCGGCAGCCGCAGCTCGTCGGCGGCCGCCCGGGTGGCGCGCAGGAGCTCGAGGCTGCACGTCTCGACCTCGCGCGGCGCCAGCAGCCCGCGCACCCGCCCGCGTACGCTGCCGTCCACGCGGCGGATGAACGCGAGCGCGCCGTCGAACTCCCGTCGCCCGCCCGCCTCGTCGACGACACGCTGCAGCCGGCCCCGGGCGTCGCCGACCCAGCGGCCGGAGTCGTAGCCGGCGCCGAGATAGGCGCGCAGGCCGAGTCGCTCGACCTCGACCAGCAGCGCCTCCTGCACGCGCAGCTGGCTGCCGAACTCCATGAACGTGGTGATGCCGTTGCGCAGCATCTCGGCGACCGTGAACGTGGCGAGCAGGCGGTTGCCGGCCTCGGCGTCGGCGTCGGTCGGGCGCGCGTAGCGCGGGTCGCCGCCCACGCGCGTGCCCTCCCGCGGCACGGTGATCTCGAGGAAGGGCTGGCCGTACAGGTCCGGCCGGCCGGTGTCGGTGATGAGCCGGTGGGAGGCCCGGTGGCCGGAGTGGACGTGCGTGTCGATGAACCCCGGGCACACCAGCCGGCCGCGCGCGTCGAGCTCGGCATCCACGCGGCCCTCGAACCGGCGGCCCACGTGAACGATGCGATCGTCCTCGTAGACCACCACGCCGTCGGGAACCAGCGTGTGGCCGCCGGCGCCGAAGCCGACGACCCACCCGCCGCGGATCAGCGTGCGCACGGGCGTCCTACCTGAACGCCTTGGCCTCCTGCAGCTCGGGCCGCGGCGTGTCGGCGGTCGCGGCCGTCGCCAGCAGCCGCCCGTAGTAGGTCTTCGCCCGCTCGCGATCGCCCGCGCGCTCGGCAGCCCGGGCGACGCCGTGCAGCGCCTTGAAGCGGTTGGGTGCCACGCGCAGCGAGGCCTCGTACGCCTCGGCCGCCGGGCCCGGCTGGCCCGCCTCCAGCAGCATGTCGCCGAGCAGCTCGCGCGCGGTCACGATCGGTCCCGGCGTGATGTTGTGCTTCTCCGTGGAGGCTTCCAGCTCCACGGCCGAGCGCATCAGCGCGAAGCCCTCCTCGGCCTTGCCCTCCGCGCGCGCGGTCCACGCGGCGGCCGCGCGGCGCTGGATCTCGATCTGCTCGGCCCAGTAAGCGTCCTTCATGCTGTCCTTCAGCGCGGCCAGCCGGTCGACGTCGGCGCGGGCGCGCGCGCCGTTGCCGGTGCGGGCGGCGCCGAGGGCGCGGGCGAGATAGACCATCGACTCCGTATGCGGGAAGCGGTTGGGGCGCGGGTCGATCGCGGCCGCCTCCGCCCACTGCCCGCGCTCCAGCGCCCACCGCGCCTCGATGGCGGCCATCGCAAAGTGCGCGGTGGGCCGGCCGGAGTCGTACTTCTTCGCGGCGAGCTCGGCCATGATGGCGCGGGCCTCGTCCACCACCTTCTTGGCCTCGACGTCCTGGGCCATTTGCAAGAAGCCGTACACGAGGTAGTCGAGCGCGTGCATGTGATCGTCCGGATTCCCGCGGGCCTTCTCGGCGGCGGCGGCGGCGATGTTGCTCTTGACGGTGTCGGGCCACATGCCGAGGAGCACGTAGATGTGCGAGGGCATGTGCAGCGCGTGCGGCACCGACGGCGCGAACAGCGCATAGCGACGCGCGGCCGGCAGCCCCTGCTGGGCGAGCGTCGGATAGTCGTAGCCGTGGATCATGTAGTGCGCGGCGCCCGGGTGATCGGGCTCGGCGGCGAAGATCTTCTCGGCCAGCTCGGCCGAGCGCTTCTGGCCCGCGTACGTCTTGTCCTTCGGATCGGCGACGGCCTGGAGGGAGAGCGCGTAGAACGCCAGCACTTCGACGTCCTCGGGATAGCGTGAGGCCATCTGCTCCATGACGCGGCCGTAGGCGAGCGTGCGCGTGCGGTGGTCGGTCTTGTCCGCGTCCTTGAAGAACGCCTCGGCCGCCGCCACGAAGTCGCGCTCCTGCGGCGTGCGCGCGGTGGCGGCCCGGGCCTTCTCGACGGCGTCCCCGCCGCGCTTGAGGGCGGCCGGCGGCGGCGGCGACCAGATCTGCGTCCAGTTGGTCATGGCCAGGCCCCAGTACGCGATCGCGCAGTCGGGATCGGCCTGGGTGATCTCGGTGAAGGCCTTGGCCGCCTCCAGGTACCAGAAGGAGTGCAGGAGCGCGACGGCGCGCTCGAACGGCTTCTGCACGGCGGCAGCGCAGGAGATGGGGAACGTCACCCGGCCGATCTTCTCCGGGCCCTGCGCCCCGGCCGTCGAGATGGACAGCGCCACGAGCACCACCACGATCCACGTCCTGGGCTTCATCGTCGATCCGTCCTTTCAGGCGAGCTTGGCGTAGCCGGCTGCCTCGGCGGCGCGGGCACGCTGCAGGAAGACGTCGAGGTCGGCGGGCGTCACGCGCACGAAGCGCGAGAGCAGCAGCTCGTCGAGCGTGGCCGCCAGGTCGGGTGCCGTGTGCGCCGCGAGCAGGGCGGCCGTCAGGCGCGCGCGGGCCTCCGCGTCCACCGCGGGCGAGGCCACCAGCGGCGCGCTCGGCGCCGCCACCGTGGTCGCGACCGCCCGCACGCGTTTGGCCCGCGGATCGCCGTGGCGGCGCAGCAGGTCCATGGCGTAGCCGTCCACGGGCCCGACGTCGGCGCGCCCGTCGATGACGGCGTCCACGACCGGCACCTGGCGGACGAGCGGTCCCACGAGCTCGCGGAAGAACGACCGCCGCGCGGGGGTCAGGTACGCGAGCAGGTGGAAGCGCGCGGCGTTGTAGCCCGAGTGCGAGTGCTCGCTGGAGTAGGCAAGACGCCCGCCGAAGGTGTCCTCGAGCCGGGTATACGGGCTGTCGTCGCGCACGAGGAATTCCGTGACGTACTCCGGCCGTCCGCCATACCGTGCGGGCGAGGGGACGGCGGCGGCGAGCAGGTGCGGTGGATCGCGGCGCAGTGCCCACGGATAGCCGCACATGAAGACGCAGCCCATGTCGTCGCGGCGCCAGATGTCGTCGAGCGGCAGCGGATCGGCCGCGTCGAGCACCGACATCTCCACCTTCGCGCGGGCCGACACCCACGCGAGCAGCCGGTGCCAGGCCGCGGTCAGCGCCGGCGACCACGAGTACATCCGCGCGGAGGCGATCGGCGTCACTTGTAGTCGCGGGCCTGCCGGATCACGGCCTGGGCGTCGAACTTGTTCACCTCGTCGATGAGGCTCCCGGTGAAGGCGTCCTTCACGTCGAACGTGCCCTGGATGAGCTTCTCCTGCTTGGCGATCGTGAAGAGCTTCTGCCACTGGGCGGGCGTGGACGCGCCCCAGCGCTTGTCCTCGCGATTGTCCACGCGCTGGCTCTCGAAGCGGCCGTTGAAGACGTGGATCGCGTCCTTGAGGATCTTGGCGTCGTCCGTTCCCGCCGGCTTGCTCTGCGGGTACATCTTCCAGTGCAGGCGCACCGCACCCTCCGGGTTGCTGAAGCCGAACAGCGTGGCCTTGGCCAGGCCGCGCGCGAAGCGCGCCGCTACGTCCGGCTGCTCGGCCAGGAAGTCGTCACGCGCGATGACGACCTGGCCCAGCAGATCCTTCATGAACGGCGCGGTGATCTCGCGGAACTGCAGCCCGCGGTTCTCCAGGCTGGCCTGGAAGTCGCCCCACAGCGCCATGGCGTCCACGCTCTTGCCGTTGAGCGCAACTGCCGCCGGCGCGCCGGTGCCGACCGCGATCCACTTCACGTCCTTGTCGGGGTCGAGCCCGGCCGAGGCCAGCAGCGCGCGGGCCACGGGCACCGCGCCGGAGGTGAGCGCCGAGCAGCCGATCGTCTTGCCGCGCAGGTCACCCACGTTCTGGATCGCGCTGTCGCGCGGCACCACCACCCGGAAGATGGTCACGCCGGAGACGACGTAGAACGACTTCACCTTCACGCCCTTCTCGCGGGCGATCAGGGCGACCTCGGGGCCCACGGTGGCGAACTGGATGTTGCCGGCCGCCAGCTGCTGCAGGCCGGCCGTGGAGCCCTCGAGCGTCGTCACCTCGACGTCGAGATTCTCGGCCTTCCAGTAGCCGAGCGTGAGCGGGATCGACGTGTGCGCCGACAGCCCGACCGAGACGTCCTTGGTGGTGAGCGTGTAGACCACCTTGGCCGGCGGCTTGCCCTGGGCCCCCACGGTCGAGGCGAGGGCGAGGCCGACGAGGACGACAAGCGCGAGTCGCTTCATGGAGAGCAGTCTCCTTTACGCGCCGATCACGTGATCGGGCTGGGCCCAGAAGATGACGCGCCGCTGGATGGCCTGCATGATCAGGTGCAGCGCCACGCCGAGCGCGGCCAGCAGCAGGAGCACCGCGAACATGCCGGCGATGTCGAGCGCGGTGTTGAACTGCAAGATCAGGTTGCCGAGGCCCCGCTGGGAGCCGACGAACTCGCCGACGATGGCGCCCAGCACGCTGAACACGACGGCGATGTCGAGCCCGGCGAAGACGAACGGCAGCGCGTTCGGGAACGTCACGAACCGGAACGTCTGCCAGCGCGTGGCGCTGAACGAGCGCATGAGGTCGAGCTTCGGCGCGTCCACGGTCTTGAGGCCGACGATCACGTTCACGAGCACGGGGAAGAAGGCGACGAGCGCGGCGATGACGACCTTCGACGACACGCCGAAGCCGAGCCAGACGACCAGCAGCGGGGCCACCGCGATCTTCGGCAGCGTCTGGAACGCCACCACGTAGGGATAGAGCGTGCGCTCGACGAGACGGAACTGGGCGATCAGCGTGCCCAGCACGATCCCGGCGGCGGCGGCGATGACGAATCCCAGCAGCGCCTCGCTGACGGTGATCCACGCGTGCTCCACGTACACGCGGTTCGCGAGCCCCGCCGCGAGGGCCCGCGCGATGGCGCTGGGGGCCGGCAGCAGATAGTCCGGCAGGCGCCAGAGGCGCACCGTGGCCTCCCACACCGTCACGACGGCGACGAAGACCAGGGGAATGAGCACCAGGTGCGGACGGCGGCGGAGATCGCCCGGGATCATTCGAGCATCCCGCGGGGGCCGAGGGCCTGGCGGATCTTGCGCGCATAGACGCCGAAGGCGTCGGAGGCCATGAGGTCGAGGTCGCGCGGTCGCCGGAGGTCGACGCCGAGGACGTCGGTGATGCGCCCGGGGCGCGGCGACATCACCACGACCCGGTCGCCGAGAAACACCGCCTCGGAGATCGAGTGCGTGATGAAGGCGACGGTCTTGCCCGACTCCTGCCAGATGCGCTGCAGCTCGAGGTTCATCGCTTCCCGGGTCATGGCGTCGAGCGCGCCGAACGGCTCGTCCATCAGCAGCAGGGCGGGATCGTGGACGAGCGCCCGGGCCAGCGACACACGCTGGCGCATCCCGCCCGACAGCTCGTGCGGGTACTTGCCCTCGAAGCCGCGGAGCCCGACCAGGGCCAGCAGCTCGAGCGCGCGCCGGCGGAACGTCTCGCGGTCGAGGCCGAGCACCTGCACCGGCAGCATGACGTTGTCGAGGACCGTGCGCCACGGCAGGAGAACGGGATCCTGGAACACGATCCCGACGCTCGGGCTGGGGCCGGTGACCGGACGGCCGAGCAGGTGCACCGCGCCCGAGGTCGGACGCTGCAGGCCGGCCATGATCCGGAGCAGCGTCGTCTTGCCGCACCCGGAGGGGCCGACGATCGTGACGAACTCACCGGGGGCGATGTCGAGCGTGACGTCCGCGAGCGCCGCCACGAGCGACCGGTCCTGGCTGACGTAGGTCTGCGTGACGGCAGCCATGGTGATGAGGATGGTGCGCCCTCCCTCCCGCCAGGGATCGCCCCGGGGCGCCATAGTACGGTAAAAGCCGGAGCCCTCGCTCAGGTCATCAGGCCGGCTTCCATCCGGTCGTAGGAGAACACGCGCACGCGATAGGTCGAGGCCTGGGCGATCGGCACCACGAAGTACAGACGGCCGCCGCCACGCAGCTCGCCGGGCAGGTAACCCACGCGCTGCTCGATGACCTGGCCGCCGGCGTCCAGGGCCTCGACGAGGACGCGGGTGTTGGCGAGGTCATACGGCGAGGTGTTGGTGACGTAGCCGGACACGGCCTGCCTGCCGTGCGGCTGGCCGCTCTCCCAGGCCACCGAGAGGTCTCGCTCCCAGCCCACGTTCAGCGGCTGGAGTCCCGTCTGGGGCCGTCCCACGTAGCCGGACTCGAGATTGGCACAGCCGGTGACAGCCGCGAGCAGCGCGATGATCAGGATCGACCGGCGCATGGCGTGAGCCCTCCCTCGTCTGCGATTTGGATGCGTGGAGAACCCGGAACGTTACTCCGGCGTTCCTTGACCGGCCCGCGCTAATCCATTACGGTCCTGCCACGAAAGGAGCATCCATGCCGATTCCAGCCACCATGGCGGCGACGGTGCTGGTCGCGCCGCACCGCTTCGAGCTGCAGGAGCGCCCGGTCCCGGTGCCGGGGGACGAGGACGTGCTGGTTCGCGTGCGGGCCTGCGGCGTCTGAGGGACGGATCTGAAGATCATTCACCAGGGCATGCCGCAGATGCCCGCCTACGGCGAGTTCATCTTCGGCCACGAGTACGCGGGCGACATCGTGGCGGTCGGGCGCACGGTGGATGAGTTTCAGATCGGCGACCGGGTGGTCGTCGAAGCGCACATGGGCTGCCGTCGCTGCGAGAACTGCATCCGCGGTCAGTACACCGCGTGCCTGAACTACGGCAACATGAAGCGCGGCCACCGCGCCAACGGCTTCACCACCAACGGCGGGCTGGCCGAGTACGCGGTGAACCACGTCAACACGCTCTACCGCATCCCGGACGGCGTGAGCTACGAAGAGGCCAGTGTGGTGATGACCTCGGGCAGCCCGCTGTTCGGCCTGGAGAACGCCGGCGGCTATTTCGCCGGCGAGACCGTGGCCGTGCTCGGCCCGGGCCCGATCGGACTCATGGCCATCCAGCTCGTGCGCGCGCTCGGCGCCACCCGCGTGATCCTCACCGGCACGCGCGAGTCCCGGCTGGCGGTGGGGCGCACGCTCGGCGCCGACGTCACCGTCAACAGCCGCACACACGATCCGGTGGCGGCGGTGATGGACGCCACGCACGGCAAGGGCGCCGATCTGGTGATCGACTGCGCGGGCGGCGACGAGACGTTCGACCAGTCGCTCAAGATGACGAAGCCCGGCGGCAAGGTGCTGCTGGTGGCCTTCTACCACGGCCCGGTGACCGCCGACATCAGCCACGCCGTGCGACGCAACGTCACGATCTACACCGAGCGCGGCGAGGGCGGCACCAGCGTGGGCCGCGCACTGGCGCTGCTGGCGGCCGGCCGGCTCACCGCCAAGCCGCTCATCACGCACCAGTTTCCGCTCGCGCGCGTGCACGAGGCGATCGACGTGCTGGAGTCGCGCACGGGCGATCCGCTCAAAGTGATCCTCAACCCGTGAGCCGGGAGGCGCGCACTCTCGCCGCCGGCGTGCTGGCCGCGGCGCTCTTCGCGGCCGGGCCCGCGCTCGGCGCTCCCGAGGGCCAGCTCACGCTCGCCACCCACTTCACGCTGGCGCCGACGTTCTTCGATCCCGCCGAGACGCCGGGCATCATCACGCCGTTCATGATCCTCTATGCCCTGCACGACGCGCTGGTGAAGCCGATGCCGGGCAAG
>JBKPRI010000011.1:0-7404 GCA_046734515.1 Candidatus Methylomirabilota bacterium
AGGTCCAGCAGGATTCGGTCTCGGTCGCCGGATTGGTCGGCTCGGGCGCCGGGCTCAAGGAGCTGAAGATCAACGGTCAGGCGCATCAGATCCCGGCGGCCGCCGCCACCAAGCCCTTCGCGTTCAGCTACGGAGTGCCGCTCGTCGAAGGCAGCAACACGATCACGGTGGTGGCCAGCGACCAGGCCGGCAAGACCGAGACGCGGACGTTCACCGTCGTGCGCAAGGTCGAGGAAGTCGCCCAGGTCGGCTCCCGGCTCGCCGTCGCCGTCATGCCGGTCAACCACAAGGGCCAGCCGACGCCGCACTACGCCAGCGCGCTGGAGGCGATGACCGACGCGCTCGTGAACCAGAAGCGCTTCAAGGTGCTCAGCCGCGATCAGCTGGAGGCGATCCTGCGCGAGCAGAAGCTCTCGGCCACCCAGCTCGTCGACTCCGCCACCGCCATCCGGCTCGGCAAGCTGGTCGCCGCTGAGGCGGTGATCGCGATCACCGTGAACGAGACGCCGAAGTCCGTCGAGGCCTATGCGCAGCTCATCAGCACCGAGACGAGCACGGTGCTCGCCTCCAAGGACATCTTCGATCCCGAGAAGGCCCCGGGCAGCGCGCGGGCGAAGATGATCGAGCTGGCCGCCAAGCTCAAGCAGGACTATCCGCTGGTCGAGGGCGCCGTGGTGACGGTCGCCAACAAGCGCGTGGTGGTCGGCATCGGCGCTCCCAAGAACGTGCGCACCGACATGAAGGTGATCGTGTACCAGGAAGGGCAGCCGCTGATCGATCCAACCACCAAGGAAGTGCTCGACCGTCCGATCGAGTCGCTGGGCGAGGGCCTGCTGAAGGAGGTCAAGGAGAAGATCTCCTATTGCGAGATCCGCGATCCCGGCAGGGTCGAGCAGCTCGTGGCCCAGAAGAAGCTCGTCAAAGTGATCACCAAGTGAGGAGCCACCGTGCCTGACAAGGAGCAAAGCCCGGGCCTGAAGAGCGACGTCTGGGACTACGTGCGCCGGCGCAACGAGCTGGATCGCGAGATCCAGGAGAAGTTCGCCAAGCCGGTGACGGTCATGTTCACCGACATCAAGGGCTCCACGACGTTCTTCGACATGCGCGGCGACCTCGAGGGCGTCACCATGCTGCAGCGCCACAACGACCTCGTAGTGCCGCCCATCGAGGAGAACGGCGGCCGCGTGCTCCAGCGCCTGGGCGACGGCCTGCTGGCGGTGTTCCCGGCGCCCACCCCGGGCGTCAAGGCCGGCATCGAGATCCAGAAGCGCCTGCACCAGCACAACAGCCAGGCGTCCGAGCGCGAGCAGATCCACGTCCGCGTGGGCCTCAACAGTGGCCTGGCCATGGTGGAGGAAGCCAACGTCTTCGGCGATGCCGTCAACACGGCTGCCCGCGTGCAATCGCTGGCCGAGCCGGGGCAGATCCTGGTCTCCGAATCCACCTACAAGGGCGCCAGCCCGGACCTCGGCACCGACATCTTCCTGCCGGTCGGGCCGGCCGCGCTCAAGGGCAAGCTGGAGAAGGTCGTGGTGCTGGAGGTGGTCTGGTCGCCCGAGCAGGCGCGTCTGCGCGCCGCCGTGCATGCCGACGACACGACGCGCCGCGTACTGCACCTCGACGTCTCACGCACCGGCGGCCGGCTCACCGTGGCCAGCCGCGAGGCGGAGGGGCTCGAGGACGCCACCGCGCGCGAGGTGGAGGAGCTCGCCTACGACGAGGCCGCGGTCACCCAGACGCTCGAGCGGATCACGACGCTGCTCGGCGGGGTCGATCGCGACGGCCGTATGGCCAAGCAGAACCTCGAGGATCTCGGCGGCCTCGGTCGCATGCTCGCCGAGCAGCTCCTGCCGCCGAAGGCACGCGCCCGCCTGGCCCAGAGCACGGCGCCGGAGCTGGTCCTCACGCTCGACGACCAGCTCGGCCGGGTGCCGTGGGAGCTGCTGCACGATGGACGCGAGTTCCTCGGCCTCCGCTTCGGGGTCGGCCGGGTGGTCAGCTCTGCCTCGATGCTGTCCGCCTCGAAGACGCGCCAGTCCAAGGGGCCGTTGAAGATCGCGCTCGTCGCCGATCCGCAGGGCACGCTGCCGGAGACGCTGCGTCACGGGGCGCAGCTCGGCACGCATCTGGGCGATCGCCCGGAATACCAGGCGCTCGTCAACGATCGCCGGGTGAGCCGGGCGGAGTTCATCGCGGAGTTCAGCTCGAGCGACGTCGTGCACGTGGCCGGCGAGGCCAAGTACGGAGACACGGGCTTCGTGCTCGGCGACGGTGTCATCACGGCCGCCGATCTGGCCCGACTGCCGTCCACCGCGACCGTGCCGCGCCTGGTCTACTTCACCGCGTCCGAGCCGATCACTCCGGGGCGCAACCCGCACGACGAGGGGACGGTCTTCGGCCTCGCGACCGCCATCGTCACGACGGGCGTGAAGCACTTCATCGGCTCGCTGCGGACCTTGCCGGGCGCCGTGGGCTTCCAGCTCGCCCACGAGTTCTATCGCCAGCTCGCCGGCGGCACGTCGATCGGCATCGCGCTGCGCGAGGCGCGGCGCGATGCGGCACGGCGCCTCGGCAAGACCGATCTGGCGTGGGCCTCCTACGTGCTCTACGGCGACCCGACCACGCGGTACGTCACGGCGCCGGTCACGGCCGTCGAAGCGGCGCCGGTGAAGCGTGCGGCGGTGCTCGAGCGCAAGCGGCTGATGACCCTGCTCGGCGGCGGCGCCGCCGTGGCGGCCCTCGTCGGCGCGCTCTATTTCACCCTCGCCGGCGGCGGCAAGGCGAAGCTCGACGCGGCCTACCGGCATTTCGAGAATGGCCGGCTGGCCGAGGCCGCGCGCGAGTTCGAGGCCGCCGTCAACGCGCGGCCGGCCGAGGCGTACGAAGGCCTGGCGCTCGTCGCGCTGCGCCAGGGCGACGGCGTGACGGCGCAGAAGTTCTGCGGCGAGGTCCAGAGGCTCGGGGCCACGCGCCCGGGCTGCGTGCTCGTGCAGGGCGACACCATCGCCCTGCAGGGCGACCTGCCGAAGGCGGCGGCCGCGTACCAGTCGGTCATCACGCTCGCCGGCGTCCCGAGCATCCCCAAGTCGATCGCCTTCAACCGGCTCGGACGCCTCGAGGCCGAGCAGGGACGGCCCGAGCAGGCGCAAGCGGCCTACCAGCAGGCGCAGCAGGCGGACCCGCGCAGCGCCGAGGCCGTCGCGAACGTCGGCGCGCTGCTCCGCAAGCAGGGCCGGTACGCCGAGGCCAGCCAGGCGCTGGAGAAGGCGGCCGCGCTCAGTCCGAACGATCCCATGGTGCAGACGCTGCTCAAGGACGCGCGCGAGGCCGCCGGCAGCAGCCAGGACGCCGAGAAGGCCAAGCGCGTGGACGCGCTGGTCAACGAGCTCGCCGGCAAGTTCAAGCGCGGCGAGGTGACGAAGCCGCCGGCGGGCCGCGACGACTGGACGTCGCCGCCGCTCACGATCTCGCTGCTGGGGCTCGAGAGCCGCGGCCGGATGCCGTTCCGCGAGGGCGAGTACGACTTCATGACGCTCAAGATCGGCCAGGCGCTCGAGGGCCAGACGCGCGCGCGGCTGGTGGAGCGCGCCGTCATGGACAAGCTCCTCGCCGAGCTGAAGCTCTCGTCGAGCGCGCTGGCCGATCAGCGCACGGCGCTGCAGCTCGGCCGCGTGCTCTCCGCGCGGCTCATCACCGTCGGCACGGTCGCCGGCGGTCCCAACGAGTGGACGCTGACCATGCGGGTCATCGAGACCGAGACCTCGCAGGTCGTGGCCTCGGTCGCCCAGGTCTTCCCGGCCACCCAGAGCACGGCGCAGGCCGCCGACGTGGTGGCCAAGGACCTCGCCGGCAAGCTGCGCAAGACCTTCCCGCTGCGCGCGCGCGTGACGGGGGGCGGCAACGGCGAGGCGATGCTCAACGTGGGCACCGCCGAGGGCGCCGCGGTGGGCCAGAAGCTGCTGATCTTCCGCGAGGGGGCGGGCGGTCAGCGGGACGTCATCGGCGAGGCGGAGATCACCGAGGTGACCGACAAGACGGCGCGCGCGAAGCTGACCGGCGACGCCAAGCCCGTCACCGCCGGTCTGAAGGCCCTCGAGAAGATGTGAGGGGCGAGCGGGGGCCTTCGTGGGCCCCCGCCGTCCTAGAACCTGAACACGGTCGAGACCGACACTTCCTTGACGTCCTTCGAGTAGTTCCCCGCGAAGTCGAGCTGGAAGCCGGGAAACGGCACCACCCCGAGCCCGGCCGTGCCGTGATAGCGATCCGTCCCGCGCTGGTACAGCGCCCGATCGAACGCTTCCGTGAAGTCGTGCGGCCCGCCCGTGTAGCGGATGCTGTGCTCGGGGTCGGTGTAGAACCCGGCCCGGGCGGCGAACGGGACGTCCTTCAGGAAGAACACGTACTCGGCGCCCAGGTGCAGCTGCACTGCGTCGTCCAGACGGTACTTCTTGCCGACTGCCTCGGCCAGCGGGACCTGGAAGTTCCGGACGAGCTGCGAGTACTGGATGTACGTCGCCTCGAACGCCACCGTGAGGCGCTCGAAGAACCGGTACGACACGCCGGCCGCCGCCACGTCGGGGACCTTGAACCCGAAGGGCAGCGAGATCGTGCCGGTGTTGTCGATGAACGTGAACGTCATGTCGTAGCGGGGCCCGCGCCGGTACACGATGCCGACGCCGAGGTCCTTCACCGGGTGCCACAGGGCCCCGATGTTGAAGCCGATGCCGAGGTCGGTGCCGTCCACGCCCTCCGTGGACTGCAGGCGGGAGAAGTCCGGCGGTCCCGTCGGGCCCATCGTGTCGAAGCGATCCAGGCGCGAGCGGATCTTGCCCACCGAGAACTCCAGGCTGGCTCCGATGTTCGGCAGCATCGGATGCTCCTTCTCGAGGTTGAGGCCCACGCCGAGGCCGAAGTCCAGCGCGGTGATCTCCAGCTCGGACCTCGACGGGCGCAGGCGGCAGATACCGGCCGGCTGACCGCCGCCGCAGCCGATGCCCTTGGGATCCGTGACGAACACGCCGTTGGTCTCGAACGAGCTCTTGTAGTTGATCAGCTCGCGCACGAAGGCCGCCACCACCAGGCGCTCGGTCGGATACACGAAGCTGAAGAACGACGGCGTCACGACGCTGTCGGAGAAATCCTTGGAGCGATAGTTCTGGCCGAACGCATCGGCCGGCGTGTTCTCGGCCGTGGCGAACGTGTTGGTGAAGCGCGCGAACTTGACCTCGGCGGACAGCTCGGGCCGCTGGAGGATCACGAGCCCGGCCGGATTCGCCACGACCGCGGTGGCATCGTCGGCCACGGCCACGAAGGCACCGCCCATGCCGAGCGAGCGCGCGCCGGGGTTGTTGAAGTTGAACTGGAAGCCGCTGAACGTCTCGCTGTCCACCAGCCCCTTGTCGCCGGCGGCGGCCTCCGCGACCAGGCCGAGCGACAGCAGCACGAGCCACGCACACCATCTCAAGCGCTTCATGGACGTCCTCCCGGCAGGCTGGTGAGTCTAGAAACGGAACACGGTCGAGACCGACAGCTCCTTCACGTCCTTCGAGTAGTTCCCCGCGAAGTCGAGCTGGAATCCCGGCAGCGGCACGATGCCGAGCCCCGCCGTGCCGTGGTAGCGATCCTTGCCGGCCTGGTAGAGCGCGCGGTCGATCGCCTCGCTCGGATCGTGCGGCCCGCCCGTGTAGCGGATCTTGTGGTCGGGGTTCGTGTAGAAGCCGGCGCGCGCCGCGAACGGGATGTCCTTCACGAAGAAGATGTACTCGCCGCCCAGGTGCAGCTCGAGAGCGTCGTCGACGCGATATTTCTTGCCCACGGCGTCGGCCAGCGGCACCTGGAAGTTCTTCACGAGCTGCGAGTACTGGATGTACGTCGCCTCGAAGGCCACGGTCAGCCTGTCGAAGAACCGGTAGGACGCTCCGGCCGCGATGACGTCCGGGACCTTGAAGCCGAACGGCGTGGAGGTGGTGGCGCCATTGGTCTCGTTGGTGACCGTGAAGGTCATGTCGTAGCGCGGCCCGCGCCGGTACACGACGCCGAGCCCGAGGTCCTTCACGGGGTGCCAGAGCGCGCCGATGTTGAAGCCGATGCCGAGGTCGGTGCCGTCCACGCCCTCGGTGGAGAGGAGCTGGGTGAAATCCGGCGGCCCGGTCGCGCTCGTGATGTTGAAGCGCTGCAGCCGCGAGCGGATCCGGCCCACCGAGAACTCCAGGCTGCCACCGATGTTCGGCAGCAACGGGTTCTCCTTCTCGAGGTTGAGCCCGACGCCGAGGCCGAAGTTGAGCGACGTGATCTCGAGCTCCGACTTCGTCGGTAGCGCCCGGCACACGCCGCCACACGCGCCGCCGCCCGTCGGATCCTGCACGAAGATGCCGTTGGTCTCGAACGAGGACTTGTAGTTGATCTGCTCGCGGATGAACGCGGCCACCACCAGGCGCTCGGTCGGGTACACGAAGCTGAAGAACGAGGGCGTGACGACGCTGTCGTCGAAGTCCCGCGAGCGGTAGTTCATGCCCGGCGCGTCCGCGGGCACGTTCGAGAACGCCGAGAAGCTGTTGGTGAAGCGGGTGAACTTGACCTCGGCCGAGAGCTCCGGCCGCTGCAGGATGACGAGCCCGGCGGGGTTGGCGATCACCGCGGTCGCATCGTCGGCCACGGCCACGAAGGCGCCGCCCATGCCGAGCGCGCGCGCGCCGGGATTGTTGAAGTTGAACTGGAACCCGCTGAAGGTCTCGCTGTCGACCAGACCCTTATCGCCGGCGACGGCTGCACCGGGCGCGAGCAAGAGCAGTGCGAGCAGAGACCACCGCACCAGTCGTCGCATCCAGCCCCTCCGTTCGCGGACCGCTGGCCGCTTCCAGCAGCGTAACGAAGGGAGGACGGAAGCCCGCTATTTTAAAGACGAAGAGTTGGAACCACCGGGTGCCTCAGCGGGCCTGCGGCAGCTCCCGCTCGGAGTGCGGCGGGTCGAGCTCACCCGGCGGCTGCGCCTTCATCCAGCGGGAGATGGAGCGCGCCAGCCAGACCTCTGGGATGTAGCCCGCCAAGCGCTTCAGCCTCTCCAGCCGCTCGTCCGATGGGCCCGCGCCGGTCGGGGGCTCCGCTGGCGCGGTCGGCGAGGGAGCGGCAATGACAGGCGGCGCGGTCGATGCCGGCCCGGCTACGGGTGCCGACGAGGCTGGTGGCGCAGGTGGCTCGACGATCACGGTTGGCCTCGGGGGTGGCGTGACGACAACTTCTGGCGCCGGGGCGGGCGTGACAATCACTTCTTTCGCTGCGGCGGACACCGCCCCGCCCGGGCTCGGCCCCTCACCGCTCCGCTGCGCTGGCTCGGAGCTGCCGCTGGCAGCTGGCGCGCTCGACTCCCCGCTCGCCTCGGGTCGGGACGCGGCCACCGCCGTCGTC
>JBKPRI010000012.1:0-4683 GCA_046734515.1 Candidatus Methylomirabilota bacterium
GGATCGCTTCGCCGAGCAGCGGCGCGACCGTCAGCACGGTGATACGCGCGGCCGCGCGCTTGTCGGCGGCCAGCGGGATCGAGTTGGTGACGACGACCTCTTCGATGGGTGAGGCCTTGATGCGCTCGATGGCCGGGCCCGACAGCACCGGGTGGACGCCGCAGGCCAGGATCCGGCGTGCGCCCTCCCGCTGGATGGCGCCAACGGCCTGGATGAGCGTGCCGGCCGTGTCGATCATGTCGTCGATGACGATCGCGTCGCGGCCCTCGACGTCACCGATGAGGTGCATGGCCACCGCGGAGTTCGGGCCTTCGCGGCGCTTGTCGACGATGGCGAGGCCGGCGTCCAGGCGCTTGGCGATGGCGCGGGCGCGCTCCACGCCGCCGGCGTCGGGCGACACCACCACGGCGTCACGGAGGTCCTTCTTGCGCAGGTAATCGATCATGACCACCGGCCCGGCGAAGAGGTGGTCGACGGGCACGTTGAAGAAGCCCTGGATCTGCCCGGCGTGCAGGTCGAGCGCGAGCACGCGGTCGGCGCCGGCCGCCTCCATCAGGTCGGCCACCAGCTTGGCCGAGATCGGCATGCGGCCCTGTACCTTGCGGTCCTGCCGCGCGTAGCCGTAGTAGGGCAGCACCGCCGTGACCCTGTGGGCCGAGGAGCGCTTGAATGCGTCCAGCATGATCAAGAGCTCCATGAGCGAGTCGTTCACCGGCGGGCAGGTGGGCTGCACGACGAACACGTCCGTGCCGCGGACGTTCTCGTTGATCTGCACGAACACCTCGCCGTCCGAGAACCGCGAGACCTCGGCGTTGCCGAGCGGGACGTGCAGGTATTGCGCGATCTCCTCAGCCAGCGCACGGTTCGCGTTGCCCGTGAAGATCTTCAGCTCGTAACTCATGCGTGCCTCGCTCCATTCATGGTTGGGGCGGGAGGATTCGAACCTCCGAATACGGGATCCAAAGTCCCGCGCCTTGCCACTTGGCCACGCCCCATCGAACCGTGGAGACCCATTATCAGCTCTATTGGGAGGGGGACCCTCGCAGGGTTCCCCTCGACCCCTCCACCCGAATTCGAATCGCTGGTCCTCGGAGCGTGCGGACGGCCCAGCACTCCCAGGCGCCGCGCGCGACGCGAGCCCGGATCTGGCGGGCCTGCTCCCACGAGCGGGCCACGCCGAAGACCGTGGGGCCGCTGCCCGACATCATGGCGCCGAGCGCCCCGGCCGCCATCAGGGCCGCCTCCATCTGCGCGATCTGCGGGTAGCCCTGCCGCGCGGCAAGCTCGAGCCCATTGTAGAGGCTCGCCGCCACACGGCCGGCCCCGCGCCGCGCCAGTGCCTCCGCCATCGTGCGCGACCGGCCGCCGTCAGAGTACATGGCCGGCGTCACCCGCCCGTACGTCTCGGCGGTGCTGACCGGAAACCGCGGGTTCACCAGGACCAGCCCGAGCACCGCGCTCGGAATCTCCGTCAGCCGCTCGCCCCGTCCTGTTCCCAGTGCCGCGCCGCCGCGCAGGAAGAACGGCACGTCCATGCCGAGCCCGACCGCCAGCTCCTCGAGCCGCTCCGCCGGCCACTGCAGCTGCCACAGGCGGTTCAGTCCCGCCAGCGTCGCGGCGGCGTCCGTCGAGCCACCGCCCAGGCCCGCGGCCACGGGGATGCGCTTGTCGAGCGTGATGCGCGCGCCGCGCTCGACCTTGGCGGCGCCCTGCAGGGCCGCCGCCGCGCGGTACGCAAGATTACGCTCGTCCGTCGGGACGCCGGGCGCGCTGGTGCGGACCTCGATCGTGGGCGCGTCTTCGAGCGTCAACCGGTCGGACAGGTCCACGGCCTGCATCACCGTGGCGATCTCGTGATAACCGTCAGGCCGCTTGCTCAGAACCTCCAGGGCCAGGTTGACCTTGGCGGCAGCGCTGATCACGAGCCGACGGGCTTTCCCCGACCCCTTCGACAAGACACGGCAGGCTAGCACGCCGGGTGGGTAGCGTCAACGGATCGGTTGTGTTTTCGCGTCTTTGGGCAGCGTCAGTGCGAAGCGATCGGGCGTGAGACCGACTCCGGTGGCGGCGTTGCGGTAGCGAACGGTTGCCGCGACATAGCGGTCCGCCGCGGTCGCGTCGAAGCCGGTCAGAACGCCGTCGGGGTTGCGCAGGTAGGTGACGGTGGCGGCGACACGACCGCCGATGATCTCCATCTGCCGGACCACGCCGGTCTCGAAGTCCATCCATACGCGCTTCTCGTGCACGTCGCCGATCAGCGAGATGGAGGCGCCCATCGCGTCCGGCGGCTTCATCTCCGCTACCCGCAGGCCGCGCGGCGGCACCGCGTGGCCCGTGGCGATCGCCACCATGTCCTCGGCCTCGAACGGCAGCTTGAGCAGCTTCGCCGTCGTCTCCGCGTTGGCTTCGCCGACCACCGCCTCCCGCGTGAGGGCGTTGTAGGCGGTGAGCTGGCCGTCGTGCACGACGGCCAGCAGAAACGGCTGGCCGAACGGGGAGAGTGCCTCGAAGCGCACGCTGCTGGGCGCCTTGGCCAGGAGGACGCCGCTGAGCTGCTGCCGCTGCCCGCCGCGGTCCACCACGATGTCGGCCAGGGCGCGCAGGTCGGAGACCGCTTGCCAGCGCGTGGTGAGCAGGTCGACGGCGCGGCGCGCGTCCTCTTTGATCGTCTGGCGAGGCGGCGGGATGGCGATGGCGCAGCCCGCCAGCAGTCCGACTGCGAGGACGACGAGGAGCCGGCTACTGGGAGGCTTTCGGGCCACCCTGAGCGCGCCGCAGCCGCGCGCGAGCGTCGTCGAGCTTCTTCTTCACCCCATCGGCGGCGGGATCGAGCTGCAGCGACTTCTCCCAGGCGGCCGCGGCGTCCTCGTCGTACCCATTTTTCTGGTAGGCGTCGCCGAGATGCTCGAAGATCACCGGGTCTTCCTTGGCCTTCTCGACGGCGCGCTTGAGCTCGCGGAGCGCATCGGGATACTTTCCCTGTTGGTAGTAGGCCCAGCCGAGGCTGTCGATGAAGTAGCCGTTCTCCGGCTCGAGCGAGAGCGCCGTACCGATGAGCTTGACCGCCTCGTCGAGATTCTGCCCCTTCTCGGCGTACATGTAGCCGACGTAGTTGTAGGCCTCGGCGTGCTTGGGGTCGAGCGAGATGACCTGCTTGAACTGCCGCACGGCCTCATCGAACTTCGCCTGCTTCTCGTAGACCACGCCGAGCTGGAAGTGCAGGTCCTTCTGCTTGTCGTCGAGCGTCAGACCTTCCTGCAGCGTCTGCACGGCCCGCTCGTATTCCTTGGCCCGGAAGTACGCGGTGCCCAGATAGAGGAAGAGCTCGGGGCGCTTGGGATCGATGTTGACGGCCTCGCGCAGCATCGCGATGGCCTCGTCGTACTTCTTGACCTTGCCGGACAGGAAGCCGAGCTGCACGCGGGCGTCGATCGAGCGCGGATCGGCCTTGAGGATCTTCTCCAGCTCGGCGCGCGCCGCGTCGTCCTTGCCGGCGTCCATGTAGGTGGTGGCCAGGAAGTAGCGCGCTCTGAGGTTGGACGGCTCCAGGAGGACGACGCGGCGGAAGGCCTCGCCGGCCTTCTCCCACTGCTTCTGCTCGTAGAAGACCGCGCCCAGCTTCATCCACACGCGCGGGTCGCGCGGCGCCAGCTCGGCCAGCGCCTCCACCTCGCCCTCGGCCTCCTTGAAGCGGCCGAGCTTGATGAGCAGGTCGCCCAGGCGCTCGACGAAGGCCGGGTTGTCGGGGTTGGCCTTCACCGCGCGCCGGTAGACGTCGATGGCCTCGTCGGTCTTGTGCTGCGCTTCGTAGACGTAGCCGAGCGCGGTCCAGGCGCCGTCGTGGTCGGGATCCAGCTCGACCGCCCGCGACAGGCGGGTGATCGCCTCGTCGAACTGCTCGGCCTCGATGGCGAGACGTCCGAGCAGGAACTGCGCCTGCACGTTGCGCGGCTGCTGCTCGGTGAGGCGCAGCAGAGTGGCGCGCGCGCGGTCCAGCGCCTTCTGCTCGACCTGGTAGCGGGCCAGCGTGAGGTAGGCATCGTCGCTGCCGGGACTGAGCTTGATGGCCTTCTCCAGCTCGGCCTCGGCGTCGGGGTACTTCTTCTGCGCGCGCAGCAGCTCCGCGAGCGTGAGGTGCGGCTGCGGATCGTCGGGTGCAAGCTGCACGGCCTTGCGGGCGGCGGTGAGCGCCTCGGCCGGCTGCTCGGCGCGCACGAGCCACTGCGCGAGCTGCGCCCAGAGGAAGGACGAGTTCGGATCGCGCTGCAGCGCCTCTTCCATCGGCGCCAGGGCGTCCTTGAAGCGGCCGCTCTGCGCGGCGAGCTGCGCCACCGTGTAGTGGTAGTACGCCTCCGCCGTCATGTCGCGCTCGCGCGGGGCGCTGCGGCGCGGCGCCTCGCCGTCGGCCAGCTTGGCCGTACTCGACGTCGTCGCGCACCCGGCCACGGCGCCGGCGAGGAGCAGGAGGAGGCTCACGGCAGCGCGCACTCTCATCGGTCCACACCTCGTGCCGGGGCCGGCGGCCACGCGCGCGCCAGCAAACGGCGCGCGCTGGCGGCCAGCGCCGGATCGGAAATCGCAGCGGCGGCGGCGTCGATGGCGCGCGTGTCCTCCTCGGTGAGGCGCCCGCGCCGCGACGCCCGTGGCGCCTCGGCGGTCGACTCCCCAGCGGCGGCCGCGCCG
>JBKPRI010000013.1:0-5012 GCA_046734515.1 Candidatus Methylomirabilota bacterium
CGCCTCCTCACGGGTGCAGCCGATCGCGCGCAGCACGTGCGAGGGCTCGCCGGTGGTGAGGTTGCAGGCCGAGCCCGACGACGCGGCCACGCCGCGCAGGTCGAGCTCGAGCAGCACGGCGTCGGCCTTCACGCCGGGCACCACCACGCTGGCGTGGTGGGGCAGCCGACGCGGCCCGCGGGCGCCGGTGACGCGCGCGCCCGCCACGCGCTCGAGCAGCCCATCGAGCAGGCGATCGCGCAGCGGCGTCACGCGCGCCACCTCGGCCGCGCGCTCGTTGCGCGCGAGGTCGGCGGCCACACCCATGCCGACGATGGCCGGCAAATTCTCGGTGCCCGAGCGATAGCCGCCCTCCTGCCCGCCGCCCAGGATGATGGGCGCCAGCGGCACGTCGGGCCGCACCCACAGCACCCCCGCGCCCGGGGGCCCGCACAGATCGTTCGACGACAGCGTCAGCAGATCGACCTGGCACTCGTCCACGCTGAACGGCAGGCGCCCCAGCACCCCGACGCCGTCCACGTGAAACGGCACGCCGCGCGCACGGGCGGCGCGCCCGATCTCGCGGACCGCCTGCAGGGTGCCGATCTCGCCGTTCGCCGCCATGACCGAGACCAGCGCGGTGTCCTCGCGCAGCGCGCCCGCCACCGCGTGGGGATCGAGCAGCCCCTCGCGATCTACCGGCACCGCGCTCACGCTCCAGCCCTGCTTCTGGAGCTCGCGGCACGAGTTCACGATGGAGACGTGCTCGATGGACGACGTGACCATGTGGCGGCCGTGGGCCCGCAGCGCCGAGCCCCGGATCGCGAGGTTGTTGGCCTCGGTCGCGCTGGCCGTGAAGATCACGCCGGCGGCGGCGCCGCCGACCAGCCGCGCCACCTTGGCGCGCGCGCCGTCGAGCGAGGCCCGCGCTTCCAGCCCATGCGAGTGGAGCGCCGCCGGGTTGCCGACGCCGCCCTCCATGAACGGGCGCATGAACGCCACCACGCGCGGGTCGACGGGCGAAAAGCCGGCGTAGTCCAGGTAGATGCGCGAGGCCGTGGGCCCCGCAACGGACTTAGCGAGTCTTTCGGACGATGAACCGGTAGACCGAGGCATGCTTTTCGATGGTGACGAGCTCGTGACCCGTGCGGGCGGTCCAGCTCTTCATGTCGGCCTCGGAGGCCGGGTCGTCGGAGAGCATCTCCAGGGTCTGACCGACGTCCATCCCCTTGAGGGCGTCCCGGGTCTTGAGGATGGGCATCGGGCAGAACAGCCCCACACAGTCAAGCTTTCGATCGGCCACCAGGCTCATGATAACTCTGCGAAAATTCTTACATTGACACGTCCGAGCGGCAACTAGAATAATGACCGTCATGCCCCCCGAGCACACGCCCGACGTTGCCCACGCGGGCTTGAGAATCAAGAAACGGATCCTGGTCGCGCTGACACTGGCCTCGGTGGTGCCGGTCCTGGTCCTGGCCTTCGTGGTCCTGGTCCTGATCCTGCCGACCCTGGGCCCCGGCGAATCGGTCAAGTTCGGCGGCCTGCAGCTGCTGGTGCTCTTCACGATCGTCGGCATGCTGGCGGGCGGCTACATCATCTGGGACATCGGCCGCACGATGGCCCGCATCGCCTCGGGCATGGCGCGCGACCTCTCCCTGCCCGGAGCCGGGCGCAAGCGCGACGACGTCGGCATGCTGATGTCCTCGTTCAACAAGATGCTGGCCACCATCGAGCAGCAGGCGCTGGAGATCAACACGTACGCCACGCGCCTGGACGCCGCCTACAAGGAGCTGGAGTCCACCAATGCGCGGCTCAAGGAGACGTCGTTCAAGGACGAGGTGACCGGCCTCTACAACCGGCGCTTCTTCTCGCTGCGCCTGGAGGAAGAGCTCTCGCGCTATCGCCGCTTCAATCACCCGGTGTCGGTGGTGCTGCTCGACCTCGACGGCTTCAAGGCCGTCAACGACGAGTACGGCCACACCGTGGGCGACGAGACGCTGCGCGAAGTGGCGCAGATCCTCATGAAGCACTCCCGCGGCATCAACGTGGTCTCGCGGTACGGCGGCGACGAGTTCGCCGTCCTGCTGGTGGAGACGTCCAAGGCGGGCGCCCGCCTCTACGCCGACCGCATCCGCGAGGTCGTGGCCAAGTACCCCTTCTCGCACGGCAAGGTGATCACGGCCAGCTTCGGCGTGGCCAGCCTGCCCGACGACGAGGCGGGCACGGCCGAGGACCTCTTCCGCGCTGCCGACGAAGCGTTGTACACGGCCAAGAGGGCCGGCAAAAACCAGGTGGCGGCCACCCCGTCACCCCAGCGAGTGCCGTGACGTGGAGATCCAGCGCGACATCCTGATCGTCGACGACGACAAGCAGGTCCGTGAAGTCCTGCACCAGATCTTCCTGACCGCCGGCTACAACTGCCGGCTGGCCCAGGACGGTCGCGAGGGCGTGGCGATGTTCAAGGCGGTCCGGCCGCCGCTCACCGTCACCGACCTCAAGATGCCGAACATGGGCGGCATCGAGCTGCTGCAGCAGGTGCGGGAGGTCGATCAGGACTGCGCGGTCATCGTGCTGACCGGCGCCGCCGACGTGAAGACGGCCATCGAGAGCCTCAAGCTGGGCGCCTACGACTTCATCATGAAGCCGGTCAACGTGGACGAGCTGCTCATCGCGGCCGACCGCGCGCTCGAGCGCCGCCAGCTCCTGATGGAGCGCCGCCAGTACCAGGTCATGCTCGAGCACCGCGTGGAGGAGGCCACCCATCACCTGGCCGCCGCCTACCGCGAGCTGGAGTCCACCTATCACGCCACCCTGGAGGCGCTGGGCTCCGCTCTGGACACGCGGGATGTCGGCACCGAGTCGCACTCGCGGCGCGTGCACGGCTACGCGCTGGCCACCGCGCGTGAGTACGGCATCCCCGAGGCCGAGATGAGCGACCTCGCCCACGGCGTGCTGCTGCACGACATCGGGAAGATCGGCATTCCCGACGGTATCCTCCTCAAGCCCGGCCCGCTCACGCCCGAGGAATGGAAGACGATGCGCACGCACCCGGAGATCGGCAAGCGGCTCATCGAGAAGATCCCCTTCCTCGCCGGCGCCGTGCCGATCGTCTACTCGCACCACGAGAAGTGGGACGGCAGCGGCTACCCGCGCGGCCTCGCCGCCGAGCAGATCCCCGTGGGGGCCCGCATCTTCGCCGTCGTCGACGCCTTCGACGCCATGACGTTCGACCGGCCGTACTCCAAGGCCATCCCGTTCGACGCGGCCAAGTCGGAGATCAAGCGCTGCGCCGGCGCCCACTTCGATCCCTCGGTGGTGGAGGCCTTCCTGCGCGTGCCGGAGGTGTTGCTCGAGGAGATCCGGCGCCGCAGCGTCGAGCCCTGAGGTGAAGATCACGGCGGTGCGCGCAGCCTGGCTGCGCGCGGTCATCCCCGCCGAGCGCGCGCACCGCAGCGACTTCGGGCTCAACGACTCGTTCAACACCTGCCTGGTCGAGATCGATACCGATGCCGGGCTCACGGGCCTGGGCGAAGCCAAGGTCGGCGTCGGCAATCTCGGCAACTACGCCGCCCTGGTGACGCTCATCCACGCCGAGCTCGCCCCGCTCCTGATCGGCCGCGATCCCCGCGACATCACGGCCCTGTGGGAGGCGCTCTACAACGGCTCGCGCGCGCACTACGTCGCGCGCCAGGGCCGCACGTTCCCGATCGTCGGCCGGCGCGGCATCACGCTGTCGGCCATCTCGGGCATCGACATCGCGCTGTGGGACCTGCTCGGCAAGTCGCTGGGGCAGCCGGTATGGCGCCTGCTCGGCGGCCGCCTGCGCGACCGGATTCCCGCCTATGCCTCCGGCGGCTGGGCGCCGGTGGGCGGCGTGGGCAAGCAGCTGCGCCAGTACGTCGAGCGCGGCCACCGCGCCGTGAAGATGCGCGTGGGACTGCAGGATGCCAGCGTGGACGACTCGGCCGCGCGCGTGCGCGAGGCGCGCGAGACGCTGGGCCCCGGCGTCGGCCTGATGGTGGATGCGCACGGCACGTGGTCGGTGCGCGAGGCGCAGCGCTTCGCGCGCAAGGTCGAGGACTGCGATCTCGGCTGGCTGGAGGAGCCCGTGTCGCCCGACAACGTGGCGGGCCAGGCCGAGGTGCGCGCGACGACCGACATCCCGATCGCCGCCGGCGAGAGCGAGCAGACGCGCTTCGCGTTCCGCGATCTGATCGAGGCGCGCGCCGTGGACGTGCTCCAGCCCGACGTGGCCATCGCGGGCGGCATCACCGAGACGCTACGCATCTGCGCGCTGGCCGCCACGCATGGCCTCACGGTGGCGCCCCACCTCTGGGGCGGCGCGGTGCTCTTCGCCTCCGGTCTGCACCTGGCGGTGGCCACGCCCTGCGTGACCACCCTCGAGTTCTCGCGGGGCGAGAATCCCCTGCTCCACGACCTGCTCGAGGAGCCCTTCGAGCTGGTGGACGGCTACGTGGTGCCCTCGGAGCGCCCCGGGCTCGGCATCACGCTGCGCCGCGACGTCGTCCGCGCCATCACCGTCTGAGCTGATCGAACAACCGCTGCACCTTCGTGAACGTCGAGGCCAGGTCCGCCTGGCTCACGCCCATCTCGGCGGCGCTGCGCAGGAGCGCCCAGAGCTTGTCGCACTGCACGAGGGCGGCCTCGCGATCGCCGGCGTCGGCCAGCTCGCGCATGGTGAGCGCGCGGGCGTCGGTGACGCCGTCGAGAGCGCGGGCCAGAAGGGCGACCGTCTCCTGCCGGCGCGCGGGGCCGACGTCGTACGTGAGCGCGTGGAAGAGCGGCTCCAGCGCTGATTCGTGCTCAGCGGCCTCGACGCGCCGGGCGCCGAGCCTGTTGTAGCCCCACCACAGGCGCCGATTGACCTCCTCCCGCCGCGACGGTGGCAGCGCCTCGCCGTTCAGCGTGTCCAGCAGCGTCTCCGCGCGCTGCAGCGAGGCCAGCGCGTCGCTCTCGCGCGCCTCCTGCATGCTGCGAATGGCCTGGGCCGTGAGCTGCCCGATCTCGCC
>JBKPRI010000014.1:0-4688 GCA_046734515.1 Candidatus Methylomirabilota bacterium
GAATCAGCGAGAGCAGGATCACGATGATGACGACCACGTGGATGTGCTCGCTGATATTGGGGACCGTCTGCCCCAGGAGATAGCCGGCCCACGTCATGCTGGTCACCCATCCGACGCCACCCGCGACATTGTAGAAAAGGAACCGGCGGTACTCCATCTGCCCGACTCCGGCCACCACCGGCGCGAACGTCCGGACGATCGGCACGAAGCGGGCGATCACGATGGTCTTGGCGCCGTGGCGCGCGTAGAACGCCCGCGTGCGCTCGATGTGCCGGGGATTGAACAGGAGCGACTTCGGCCGCGTGAAGAGGCGCGGCCCTGCCCGCCAGCCGATGGCGTACCCCACGCTGTCGCCCACGATGGCGGCCGCGACGAGCAGCACGTTCAGCCACCAGATGTTCAGCGCGCCGGTCGCCGCCACCAGGCCAGCCGTGATGAGCAGTGAGTCGCCGGGCAGGAAGAAGCCGACCAGCAGCCCGGTCTCGATAAAGACGATCGCCACCAGGACGACGTAGCCGCCCCAGCGGACGAGGTCGTCGAGCGCATAGCGGCCGCTGAGCACGCCGCTCAGCGCGTCGACGAGGCCGTCCACGCGGTCAGCGTCCGCCGGCGACGGCCCTCGCCTCACGCCCGGCCGGAGCCGGGCTGCCGCTGCGGATGCGCATGCCGTAGAACGAGCGCCACACGAACACGGTGGACAGGACGAAGAAGACCAGGCTCAGCACGCGGCTGAGACCGGGGCCGCTGGTGGCGGTGAGGCTCACCGCGAGCTCCACCGCGAGCAGGCCGAACAGCGTCGTGAACTTGATGACCGGGTTCATCGCCACCGAGGAGGTGTCCTTGAATGGATCACCGACGGTGTCGCCGACGACGCAGGCGGCGTGCAGCGCGCTGCCCTTCTCCTTCAGCTCCGTCTCCACGATCTTCTTGGCGTTGTCCCAGGCGCCGCCGGCGTTGGCCATGAACACGGCCTGGTAGAGGCCGAAGAGGGCGATGGAGATCAGGTAGCCGATGAAGAAGTAGGGCTCCAGGAAGGCGAAGGCCAGGGTGGAGAAGAAGACCGTGAGGAAGATGTTGAACATTCCCTTCTGCGCGTACTGCGTGCAGATCTCGACGACCTTCTTGCTGTCGGCGACCGAGGCCTTGGTGACGCCCTCGAGGCGGATGTTGGCCTTGATGAACTCCACCGCCCGGTAGGCGCCGGTGGACACCGCCTGCGTGGAGGCCCCGGTGAACCAGTAGATGACGGCGCCGCCGGTGATAAGCCCGAGCAGGAACGGCGGGTGCAACAGCGAGAGCTTGTCGAGGTTCTGGGTGAGGCCGGAGGTCAGCACCACGATGATCGAGAAGATCATGGTGGTGGCGCCGACCACCGCGGTGCCGATCAGCACCGGCTTGGCCGTCGCCTTGAAGGTATTGCCGGCGCCGTCGTTCTCCTCCAGCAGCTCCTTGGCGTGCTCGAACTTCACGTCGAAGCCGAAGTCCTTGCGGATCTGCGAGGCGACGTTGGGGATCGTTTCGATCACCGACAGCTCGTAGACCGACTGGGCGTTGTCGGTGACGGGACCGTAGGAATCGACGGCGATCGTCACCGGACCCATGCCGAGGAAGCCGAAGGCCACCAGGCCGAAGGCGAACACGGCGGGCGCGACCATCAACGCGCCCATGCCGAGCGTGCTGACCAGGAAGGCGATGCCCATCAGGAGCACGATCGTCATGCCGAGCCAGTATGCGCTGAAGTTGCCCGCCACCAGCCCGGAGAGCACGTTCAGCGAGGCACCGCCCTCGCGGGAGGCCGTCACGACCTCGCGCACGTGGGTCGACTCCGTCGAGGTGAAGATCTTCACCAGCTCGGGGATCACCGCGCCGGCCAGCGTTCCGCACGTGATGATGGTCGAGAGCTTCCACCACAGGCTGCCGTCGCCGAGGTTCGGGATGAGCACGTAGGACGCGGCGTACGTCGTCACCACCGAGACGATCGAGGTCAGCCACACCAGCGAAGTCAGCGGCGCCTCGAAGTTCATCTTGGCGACGCTGGCGTAGCGGCCGCGGGCCACGGCCTCGTTGATGAGGTAAGAGGCGCCGGAGGCCACGATCATGAGCACGCGCATCATGAAGATCCACACCAGGAGCTGGACCTGGACGGCCGGCTCCTTCACCGCCAGCAGGATGAAGGAGATGAGCGCCACGCCGGTGACGCCGTAGGTCTCGAAGCCGTCGGCGCTCGGGCCGACCGAGTCGCCGGCGTTGTCCCCGGTGCAGTCGGCGATGACGCCGGGGTTGCGGGCGTCGTCCTCCTTGATGTTGAACACGATCTTCATGAGGTCCGAGCCGATGTCGGCGATCTTCGTGAAGATGCCGCCCGCGATGCGGAGGGCGGCGGCGCCCAGCGACTCGCCGATGGCGAAGCCGATGAAGCAGGGGCCGGCGTAGTCGCCGGGGATGAAGAGCAGGATGCACAGCATCAGGAAGAGCTCGACGCTGATCAGCAGCATGCCGATGGACATGCCGGCCTTGAGCGGGATGGCGTAGACCGGATAGGCCTGGCCCTTGAGGCTGGCGAAGGCCGTACGCGAGTTGGCGAACGTGTTGATGCGGATCCCGAACCACGCCACGCCGTAGCTGCCGGCGATGCCGACGAGACTGAACAGCAGGATGATGAAGACGCGGCTGGCCTCGAAGTGCAGCAGGAATCCGAAGTAGAGCACGATGATCGCGCCGATGAAGATCTCGAGCAGCAGGATGAACTTGCCCTGGGTCACCAGGTACGTCTTGCAGGTCTCGTAGATCAGCTCGGAGATCTCCCGCATCGAGGCGTGCACGGGCAGGTTCTTGAGCTGGTTGTAGATCACCAGGCCGAAGACGAGCCCGAGGACGCAGACGCCGAGACCGAGCATCAGGAGCACCCGGCCATTCATGCCGGCCACCTGCACGGAGTCGAGTGGCGGGATCTTGAGGTTGGCTTCGCCGCCGGCGGCCGCCTGGGCCACCGCGGGCACGACGGCGAGCAGGGTCAGCGCGATCAGCGCCAGCAGGGCGAGCCTGCTCACGCGGGTAGTGCGGGCAACGTTGCCGTCCATCTGTCGGGTCTCCTGGCGGGGTTCGTCAGTGAATGCGAATGACGGCGACACTTTACGTGACCCCTTGCCGACGGTCAACCGTAAATCGTCCCTGCCACGACGCCGAAGTGCGTAAGTTGACAGCTTTTGTACGAGCCCAGTACGATCGATCCGATGTCGCGCGTGACCTGTCCGAGCTGCCGCATGCCCACCCCGTGGGACGGCAATCCGAATCGCCCGTTCTGCTCACTGACCTGCCGTCTCATCGACCTCGGGATCTGGCTCGACGAGCGCTATCGCGTCGTGAGCGAGCCTGCCGACGACGACGAAACCCCGCGTGTTCCGTAAGACGACGGGCTCCATCCTGTGCCCGTCGTGCGGGCGGCTCACCAATGCCGACGCTCGCGAGTGCCTCGTCTGCGGCCGCCGCAACCCTGGGATGTGGGGCTTCGCGGGCCCTTTGCGCGCGCTCTTCCGGGGCCGGCCGGTCGCCGACCTCATCAGCGTCGCCTGCATCGTGCTCTACGTGATCACGCTGTTGCTGGACCCGGCGGGCGCGCTGCGCGCGCGCGGCGGGATCACCGACATCCTGCCGGTCAGCCAGGCCGCGGAGCTCGCGGCCGGGGCGACCGGCGCCGTCCCATGGCAGGCGGGGGCGTGGTGGACGCTGCTCACGGCGATCTACCTGCACGGCAATCTCGTGCACCTCGTGTTCAACATCATCTCCATCCGCGTGCTGGCGCCGCCGGTCGAGGAGCACTTCGCCTCGGCGAGAACCCTGGTCATCTTCACCGTCGCCGGCGTCATCGGCTTCGTGGCGTCCAACTACGCGGGCTACGCGTTCACCCTCGGCGCCTCCGGCGCGGTCTTCGGCCTGCTGGGCGCGATGGTGGCCTACGGGCAGAAGCGGGGCGGCACCTTCGGCACGATGATGCTCCGCCAGTGGGGACTGCTGGCCATCCTGCTCTTCGTCTCGGGCTTCCAGATGAACAACGTGAACAACATCGCCCACGCGGGCGGCTTCGTCGGCGGGTACGTGGCGGCGCTGGCGCTGGCCCAGCACAAGCCGGAGAGCGGGCTGGACCAGATCCTGGCGGCGGCCTGCGTCGGGTTGACCCTGCTCGGCTTCGCGCTGGCGTTCTGGACCGCCTTCGCCGGCTCGCTCGTCGGCTGACCGGCACGCGGACAAAACAAAACGCCCGGGGTTTCCCCCGGGCGTTTCGTATTTAACCCGGCAACGACCTACTCTCCCACGCAGTCGCCCACGCAGTACCATCGGCCCAGGAGGGCTTAACTTCCGTGTTCGGGATGGGAACGGGTGTGGCCCCTCCGGCAACGCCACCGGGAATCGAATTGTCCTTTGACAACCGAATCCCGAGATCCTCGAGTGCAACCTTCGCGATGCGCATCTCTCCGTATCGAACGAATGTTATGAGTGCAACGTGGTCAAGCCGCACGGGCGATTAGTACCGGTCAGCTGAACACCTCACGGTGCTTACACCTCCGGCCTATCAACCTGGTCATCTACCAGGGCCCTTCAGGGGGCTTACGCCCCGGGAGATCTCATCTTCAGGCGGGTTTCGCGCTTAGATGCCTTCAGCGCTTATCCCTGCCGGACATAGCTACCGA
>JBKPRI010000015.1:0-8536 GCA_046734515.1 Candidatus Methylomirabilota bacterium
AGGAAGGCGGGGCGCACGCCGAGCCGATCGGCGAGACGGCCGCCGGGCAGCGAGAGCAGGAGCCCGGAGAGGTAGATCGACGGGACCAGGAACGCGACCTGGAAGCGCGAGAGCCCGAGCCCGTCGACGAGGCTCGGGGAGAGCGGGGAGATGCCCAGCATGCCGAAGGCGCCGGCGCCGTAGGACGCGGTGAGGATCGTCAGCAGCCGCCAGCGCGCCGGCAGCGCGGGCGCCGCGGAGGGGACGGGCTCGCTCACCGGGTCCAGCGCCAGATCTGCTCCGGAGTGATCGGCAGCGAGCGTACCACCACGCCCAGGTGCGCGAGGGCGTCCTCCACCGCGTTGGCGACCGCGGCGGGGCCGGGGATCGCGCCGCCCTCACCCACGCCCTTGGCGCCGAGCGGGGTGACCGGCGAGGGATGCTCGAGGCGCCCGACGTCGATGTCGGGCACGTCGAGCGCGGTGGGCTTGAGATAGTCCATGAAGGTCGAGGTCAGGAGCTGGCCGCGCGCGTCGTAGCGAAACGCCTCCAGCAGCGCGGCGCCGATGCCGTGCGCCGTCGAGCCGTGCACCATGCCCTCCACGATGAGCGGATTGAGCTCGCGCCCGCAGTCGTGCACGACGACGTACGCCAGGATCGTCACGCCGCCCGTGCCGGGGTCGACCTCGACGAGACAGAGGTGGGCGGCGTTGGCGAAGACGAGCTGCGAAGGCACGCGGCGCTCGGCGTCCATCGGCCGGGCGAGCGGGTTCTGGTGCGCGTGGCGCGCCTCGAGGCCCGGCTCCTCGCCGGGCGGCAGGCCGAGCACGTCGGCATACGCGGTCCGGGCCAGCTCCCTGAGCGTGAGCGCGCGCGCCGGCACGCCGCGGACGCCGACGGCGCCGTCGCGCAGCTCCAGGTCGGCCGGATCCGCTTCCAGCCGATGGGCGGCGATGCGCAGGAGCTTGTCGCGCACGCGCCGGGCGGCACCCACCACGGCGCCGGTGTCGGTCACCGAGAACTTGTTCGAGTAATTGCCCGACAGGTAGAGCCACGGCGTGCTGGCGGAGTCGAAGCCGCGCGCGACGTCCACCTGCTCCGGGGAGAGCCCGAGCTCGTCGGCCACGATCTGCGCGATGACGGTCTCGTAGCCCTGTCCGCTCGGCGGATCGCCGAGCGCGGCGCGCACGCCGCCGTCGGGCTCCACGCGCACCATCGCCGCCTCGGCCGAGCCGGAGGCCGCGCGGCGCCCGGTGATGATCTCGTAGGAGGCGAGGTTCGTGCCCGCGGGCTCGACCGACGTGGCGATGCCGATCCCGAGCAGCCGGCCCGACGCGCGCGCGGCCGTCTGCTCGCGGCGGCGGCCCGCATAATCGAAGCGCGCGAGCGCCGCGCGCAGCGTGGCTGGGTAATCGCCGCTGTCGTAGACGGCGCCCGGTGGCGTCGTGTAGGGCATCTCCGCCGCCGTCACGTAGTTGCGCAGCCGCAGTTCGGCCGGATCGACCCCGAGGCGCCGGGCCAGCAGCGCCATCGCGCGCTCCATGGCGAAGCACATGAACGGCTTGCCGATGCCCCGGTTGGCGCCGCTGGGACACGTGTTGGTGAGTACCGACCACGCCTCGTAGCGCACCGCCGGGATGCGATAGCCGTTGGCGATGTTGCCGAGCTTGATCAGGTTGTGCTGCGCCGGCGAGATCAGGTTCTTGCCCTCGTCGGTGACGTCACGGATCGACAGGGCCAGCAGCGTGCCGTCGGCCCGGTAGGCCAGCGCCAGGTCCATCACACCGCCCGCCGCCTGCATGAGCGCGCTGAGGTTCTCGCGGCGGTCCTCCACGTATTTCACCGGCCGCCCGGCGCGCCGGGCCAGCAGCGCGCAGACCAGGAGATAGGCGGGGCGCCGCTTGTTGCCGAAGCCGCCGCCGATGTCGGGACACGTGAGCTGGATGCGCGACTGCGGGACGCCGAGGGACTCGGCGAGGATCGCCATCGTCAGCCCCGGCCGCTGGTCGTTCGTCCAGAACGTGTAGGCGTCCGTGCCCGCGTCCCACGCCGCGATGCAGCCGAACGTCTCGAGCGGCGTGGAGGCGTAGCGGCTGAACTCGAAGCGCTCCTGCAGCACGCCGTCGGCGCGCCCGAAGCCGGCGTCCACGTCGCCATAGGTGAGCGTGTCGTGCCACAGCACGTTGGTCCCCAGATCGGGGTAGAGCAGCGGCGCCTCGCCGCGCGCCCCGGCCTCGGCATCAACGGCCGCCGGCAGCGGCTCCCACTCGACCCGGATCCGGTCGAGGGCATCCTCGGCCGTCGCGCGATCGACGGCGGCGACGGCGGCCACGGGCTCGCCGACGTAGCGCGCGCGGTCGACGGCCAGGCACCAGTCGTTGACGGGCACCGCGGTCGGAATCAGCGGCCGGATCGGTCTCGAGAGCGCAGCGGCCTCGGCGCCGGTGAGCACGGCGGTCACGCCGGGCAGCCCGGCCGCCGCGCTGACGTCGAGCGCGACGATGCGGGCGTGCGCGTGAGGACTCCGCAGCATCGCCGCGTGCAGCAGCCGGCCGGGGATGAGGTCGTCCAGGAAGCGGCCGCGGCCCGCCACCAGGCGCGCGTCCTCCTTGAGCGGGATCGCGCGGCCGACCCAGCTCATGCGCGGGCCGCCGCAGCCTGTGCCACCGCGCGCACGATCATGACGTAGCCGGTGCACATGCAGAGGTTGGCGGACAGCGCCACGCGAATGTCCTCGACGGTCGGCGCGGGATTGCGCGCGAGCAGCTCGTGAGCGAGCACGATCATGCCCGGCGTGCAGAAGCCGCACTGCAGTCCGTGACAGGCACGGAAGGCCTCTTGCAGCGGGCTGAGCCCGTCGGCCGGCGTCAATCCCTCGATCGTGGTGATCGCCGCGCCCTCGCACTGCACGGCCAGCAGCAGGCAGGCCCGCGCGCTCTCGCCGTCGACCAGCACCGTGCACGCGCCGCACACGCCGTGCTCGCAGCCCACGTGCGTGCCGGTGAGCCCGAGGTCCTCGCGCAGGAAGTCGCTGAGCGAGCGGCGGGGATCGATCTCGCGTTCGATGGGCTCACCGTTGACGGTGAGGCGGCTGACCATAGCAATTTTTTTAGAGGGAAACCCTAGGAGGGTTCCCCCTTCCCCTTCATGATAGCGTTTCGCGCAACGTGCCCCTGCTCGAGGTCCGTGGTCTCCAGCGCAGCTTCTACGGCATCCGCGCGCTCGACGGCGTGGATCTCGTCGTCGAGCCCGGCACGATCACCGGGCTCATCGGCCCCAATGGCGCCGGCAAGACGACGCTGTTCAACTGCGTGTCCGGCCTCATTCCGCCCGACGGCGGTTGCGTGCTGCTCGAGGGGCGTGACATCACCGGCTGGCGCGCCGACCGGGTCACGCAGGCCGGCCTCGTGCGCACGTTCCAGATCGCGCGGGGGTTCCCCCGGCTGTCCGTGCTGGAGAACCTGCTGCTCTATGGCGACCGCCAGCCCGGCGAGAGCCTCGTGCGCGCGCTCGCGGGCGGCGCGGCCGCGCGACGACGTGAGGCCGAGCTCACCGAGCGCGCGCTGGCGGTGGCCCGGCGTCTGAATCTCGCGCGCGTGATCGACAACCCCGCCTCCGACCTCTCGGGGGGCCAGAAGAAGCTGCTCGAGCTCGGCCGCGCGCTGATGACCGACCCCAAGCTCATCCTCCTCGACGAGCCGATCGCCGGCGTGAATCCCACGCTCGCGCGCGAGATCGCCGAGCACCTGCAGGCACTGCGCGCCGAGGGCGTGACGTTCCTCATCATCGAGCACCACCTCGACCTCATCGCGCGCCTGTGCCGCCCGGTGATCGTGATGGCGGAGGGCCGCCACCTCGCCGAGGGCGCCTTCGCCGAGGTTGCCGCCGATACGCGCGTGCAGGAGGCCTACATGGGACGGCGCCGGTGGGTCTCCTGACCGTCGAGGACGTGGTGGCGGGCTACAGCGCCGCCGACGAGATCCTCAAGGGCGTGAACGTGGCCGTGGAGCGCGGCGAGATCGTCGGCATCATCGGCCCCAACGGCGCCGGCAAGTCGACGCTCCTCAAGGTGATCGCCGGCGTGCTGCGCCCGCACCGCGGCCGCGTGCGGCTCGGCGACACGCCGATCGAGGGCCGCGCGCCGCGCGAGATCAGCGCGCTCGGCGTCGCGTTCGTGCCGCAGGAGCGCAACGTGTTCCCCACCCTGAGCGTCCGCGAGAATCTGGAGATGGCCGGCTACTTGGAGCCGCGGCGCGCGCGGGCGCGCATCGAGACGATCTTCGCGCGCTTTCCCCTGCTGGCCGAGCGCCGGCGCTCCGCCGCGCGCACGCTCTCCGGCGGCCAGCGCCAGATCCTGGCCATGGCCATGGCGCTCATGGTGGAACCCTCGTTGCTGCTCCTCGACGAGCCCTCGGCCGGGCTGGCCCCGCTCGCGGCCGAGCGGCTGTTCGAGACGATCCGCGCGATCAACGCCGACGGCGTGGCGATCGTGATGGTGGAGCAGAACGCGCTGGAGGCCCTGGCCATCGCCCGCCGCGGCTACATCCTGGTCGACGGGCGCAACAGCGCCAGCGGCGAGGCCGCCGCGCTCGCCGCCGATCCCGACGTCCGCCGGATCTTCCTCGGGGGCTAGAGCTACAGCCCGAGCCGCGTGAGCCAGGCCGCCACCGTGTCGAACCACACGGCCGGCGTCCGCGGCAGGAAGATGTGGCCGTCGGGCGGGATGGGCGGATAGATCGTCAGCTCGGCGGCGCCGCCGGCCCGCACGAACGCGGCGTGCGCGGCGCGGATGTACGTGGGGCCGTAGTTGCGATCGTTCTCGGCATAGAGCCACAGGTTCGGGATCACGGACGGCTCGTTGCGCTGGCCGAACGCGCGCGCGTTGAAGCCGATCCGCCGCTCGCAGAACTCCGCGGTCCAGCCGCCGGCGAAGTTGAGGATGCCGCGCGCGGTTGTCCCTCGCCGCGCCGCATAGGCGACCGACAGCAAGCCGCCGCGCGACATGCCGCCCAGCACGAAGCGGGTCCGATCGAACCACGGCTGCACGGCGGCGAAGGCCAGCACCGCGTCGAGGTCCTCGATCGCGCGCTCGACGCCGGCGCCCAGCGTCGCGTGGTCGCACTCGTAGCGCTCGAGGTAGTCGCCCTCGGAGGCGCCGCGGCCCCGGCGCATCGGGATCAGGACGGTGAAGCCCCGCTCGACGAAGAATCGGGCGACCTCGGGATACCGCTGGGTCACGGTCGGCGCGATCTGGAAGTTGCCGGTCGAGCCGTGGTTGAAGATCAAGACGGGGGCGCCCTCGGACTGCGCCGGGCGATAGAGGGTCGCCTCGAGACGCAACGGCCGCGGCGCGCCGCTCAGTCGGGTCTCCAGCATGGGGATCCAGACCGTCTCGGCGGCGGGTTGCGCCCGCGCCGGCGGGGCCGCGAGCAGGACGAGGACGGCGAGCGCGACGATCATCACGGCGGTGCTATTATCCTCGCCCACGGTCCGCCGCGCAGACGGCCGACAAGGAGACACGCACATGCGCCACGATCGAGCGAGACTCTCACGGCGTGCGCTGCTGGCCGGTGGGGCGGCGGCCACGGCCCTCGCGTCGTTTCCCCACGGGCTCCGCGCGCAGCCGGCGACGATCCGTCTCGGCACCCTGAACCCCCTCACCGGCGCCGGCGGCTCCTACGGCCCCTCGATGCGCAAGGCGATGGAGTGGGTCGCGCAGGAAGTCAACGCCGCCGGCGGCGTCAACGGCCGCCAGGTGCAGCTCTTCAGCGAGGACGACCAGACGAACCCGGAAGCCGCCGTGCGCGCCGCGCGCAAGCTGATCGACGTCGACAAGGTCGCGGCCATCATGGGCACGTGGGCCTCGGCCGTCACCACCGCCGTGGCCCCGCTCTGCTGGGAGAGCAAGACGTTTCTCACGACCGTCTCGGGCTCGGACACGATCACCCAGCTTCCGCACCAGGGCTACCTCGTGCGCACGCAGCCCAACACCCATCTGCAGATCGGCAAGCTCGGCGAGTTCATGCTGGCGCTCAAGGTCAAGCGCGTGTTCACGCTGGCCGCGCAGACGCCGTTCGCGGTGCCCTCGCAGAAACGCCTGGCGGAGATCCTGCCCAAGGGCGGCGCCGAGACGGTGGGCTCGGTGATCTACGACAAGGACAAGACGACGTTCCGCTCGGAGGTCGACCAGGCCGTCCGGGCCAAGCCCGACATGATCTATCTCAACGGTTACACGCCGGACTGCACGATCTTGATGAAGGAGCTGTTCAAGGCCGGCTACACGGGCGCGAAGATCGCACAGGGCTACGCCGTCAACGCCAAGCTGCTCGGCTCGCTGCCGCACGAGGTGACCGACGGCACCTACACGGCGACGCCGTCGCCGGCGGTGGAGTCGGCCGGTTACAGGCGGCTGGCCAAGGCCCTCGGCACGGATGACCTCGATCCCTATTCGTGTCAGTGCCACGACCACATCAGCCTCGTGCTGCTGGCCATTGCGCACGCCAAGGGCGAGGCCACCGGCACCGCCATCAAGGACCACGTGCGCAGCATCGCGCAGGGCAACGGCGTGAAGGTGGACAGCGCCGTCGACGGCCTGAAGCTGCTCGGCCAGGGCAAGGCCATCAACTACGAGGGCGCCAGCGGGCCGTGCGATTTCACCGAGACCGGCGACATCCTCGACTGCAAGATCCGCTTCGAGCAGGCGCAGGGGGGCAAGTTCACGTTCGTGAAGCTGATCTGACGTGAGCGTTCCGCTCGACGAGACGGCGCAGCTCGTCGTCAACGGCCTCGTGGCCGGCACCGTGCTCGCGGTGCCGGCCATCGGCTTCACCGCGATCTATGCGGTGCTGCGCTTTCCCAACTTCAGCCTCGCCTCGCACATCACCATCGGCGCCTTCGCGGGCTACGTGGCCAACACGCTCGGCGGCTGGCCGGCCTCCGCCGCCGTCCTCGCCGCCTTCGTGGTGGCCGGCGCCGCCGGCGTCGTCAACGACCACGTCGTGCTCCGCCCCCTGCGGCCGGCCGGCGCGCTGACCACCGCCATCGGCGCGGTCGCGCTGACCATCGTGCTGGAGAACGTCGTGCGCTTCGCGTTCGGCAACGACCTGCGCGGCTACGAGCTGCCGATCCGCCGCGACTGGCAGCTCGGCCCCATCCGCATCGGCCCGCAGCAGGTGGAGAACCTCGTCATCGCGATTCTCGCCATGGCGGCCGTGTTCGCGTTCCTCACCTTCACGCGCACCGGCAAGGCGATGCGGGCGGTCGCCGACGATGCCGTGCTGGCCGGCCTCAAGGGCATCGACGCCGAGCGCGTGGCGCGGCTCACCAACTTCGGCGCGATGGGCCTGGCCGGCGTGGGCGGTGTGCTGCTCGGCCTCGATACCACGATCGATCCGCTCACCGGCTTCCGCGTGATCCTGTCCGTCTTCGCCGCCGCCGTCGTGGGCGGCCTCGGCTCGATCCCCGGCGCCGTGGTCGGCGCCCTCACCATCGGCGTGGCCGAGGAGCTGTCGCTGCTCTCGCTGGCGCCCGCCTACCGCACCGCGGTGGGCTTCGTGGCGATCCTCCTCGTGCTCACGCTGCGCCCCCGCGGCCTGCTGGGCGAGCGGGCGTTCTGACGTGGACAACTACATCGTCGCGATGGCGGTGTTCGCCTGCTTCTACGCGCTGCTGGCGCTCGGGCTGAACCTCGTGTGGGGCATGGCCGGCATGATCAACCTCGGGCTGGTGGGCTTCTTCGGCTTCGGGGCGTACGTCTCGGCGCTGGCCACCAAGCGCGGCGGCGTGCCGATCGCCGCCGGCGTGCTGCTGGCGCTCGCGCTGACCGGCGTGGCGGGCGCGCTCATGGCCATGGTGACCGCGCGCTTGCGCGGCGATTACCTGGCCATCATCACGCTGGGCTTCTCGGAAGTCGTGCGGCTGGTGGCCAGCAACGAGATCTGGCTCACCAACGGCACCGATGGCATCTCGGGCATCCCCGGGCCGTGGCGCGGCCGCGTGACGCCGGAGACGTTCAATCTGATCTTCCTCGGCGTCGCCGGCGGTGCGGTGGCGCTCGTGCTCACCGTGATGCAGCGCGTGCGCCACTCGCCCTACGGGCGCGTGCTCCGGGCCATCCGCGACGACGATCAGGTGGCGGCGGTGGCCGGCAAGCACGTGCTGCGCTTCAAGGTCGAAGCCTTCGCGGTGAGCGCCGGCGTGCTCGGGGTGGCCGGCGCGCTCTGGGGCCACTACACGTCCTACATCGCGCCCGAGGTCTTCGTGCCGCTGATCACGATCTACGTCGTGCTCGCCCTCACCGCCGGCGGCACCGGCAACAACTGGGGCGCCGTCGCCGGCGCCTTCCTCGTGGTGTTCTTCATGGAGGGCACGCGCTTCGTCACCGGCGCCGTGCCCGGGCTCAAGGCCGTGCAGGTGGCGGCGCTGCGGGAGGGGCTCATCGGGCTGAGTCTGCTGCTCATCCTGAGGTTGCGGCCGGCCGGCCTGCTGCCCGAGCGGCTGCCGCGAGTCGCCTCGTGAGCCGCGCGCCGTGCGTGGACCCGCGCCCGCACCTGGAGGC
>JBKPRI010000016.1:0-11389 GCA_046734515.1 Candidatus Methylomirabilota bacterium
GCGCAGGTCGGCGTCGGGCGCGAGCTCGGCCACGGCCGCCGCCCCCGCCTCGGCGCGCAGGACGGCGATGTCGAGGCCGGGATCGCGGCCGGCGACCTGGGCGGAGAGCGACTGGCCGTCCGGCGTCGTCAGCGTCACGTCGCGCTCCGCCTCGACGGTGTGACTGGCGGTGACGACGAGCCCCGGCCGCCACAGCACGCCCGTGGACGGCAGCCGCGGCCGGCCGTGTACGGCGAGCACCGCGCGCGCGGCCGTGGCCACCGCGCCGGCCAGGGCATTGGAGAGATCCATCACCGTGCTCATGTCGACGCCTCCCTTGTTGCCCTCAGCATAGAGAGGCGGGCCATCCGTGAACATCCGCCAGACGGGCAGGTGCTAGAGAAGCTTCGGCAGCACCTTCTCGGTGAAGAGCATGAAGCTCTGGTGGCTGAGCGGGGCGCACATGAGGTACTCGAGCCCGATCGTGTCGCGCAGCTCGGCGATCTTGTCGAGCACGCGGTCGGGCGTGCCGCGGATCACCACCTCGTTCATGTAGCGCTCGACCGGATCGATGCCCGGCACCCAGTGGGCGGGCGGCGGGCCGGCGCGCTTGCTCGGATTGGCGTAGGAGGCCACCGTCCACGAGGCGCCGGCGCGCGCGACCTCGTCGGCCTCCGCGTCGGTCGCGCCCACCGCGAGCAGCCGCGCGGTGGGAATCACCCGGCCCTCGGTCGGAAACCCGTGGGCGCGCAGCGTGTCGTAGTAGTGCGCGCGCTTCTTGCCGATGTCCGCGTGGGTGGCGTGCGGGTCCTGCAGGATGTCGTAGCCCTTCTCGGCCGCGCGGGCGATGGAGTCCATCGACGTCGCGGCCAGCCACACGGGCGGGTGCGGCGCCTGCAGGGGCTTGGGCAGCACCTCGATGCCGTCGTAGCGCCAGTACGTGCCCGCGTAGCTCACGCGCTCGTTGCGCCAGGCGGCCAGCACGATCTCCACGCACTCGCGGAAGCGGGCGCTGCTCTCCTCGACCGGCACCGCGAACGCCTCGAACTCGGTGCGATCGAAGCCGCGGCCGGCGCCCCAGTTCACGCGGCCGCCCGAGAGCACATCGATCATCGCGATCTCTTCGGCCAGCCGCAGCGGGTTGTAGAACGCCGCCAGCGAGACGGCCATGCCGATGCGGACATTGTGCGTGCGAGCGGCGACGTGGGTCGCCATCACGTTGATCGAAGGGCAGACGCTGTAGGTGCTGAAGTGGTGCTCGGCCAGCCAGACACAGTCGTAGCCCGTCTGGTCCATGATCGCGATCCGCTGGAAGGCGCGCTCGTAGACCGTGGCCAGCGGCACCCGCCGCGACCACGAGAAGAACTGCAGGACTCCGACTTTCATGGCGCCGTCAGAGACCGCCGGCGGTCAGGGAAACAGCGGCGCGCCGTAGCGGATGTGCGCGACGAGGTTCACGAGGAAATCCGCCAGGAACCACGCCAGCAACAAGCCCCCGATTGGAATCACCCGATAGGGCGTCACGCTGAACCGGGTCTTCAGGCGCGCATAGAGCGCCGCGCCCAGCATCGTCTGCAGCGAGGCGGAGGCGCGGCGCTCCAGGAAGAACCACGCCGCCCCCGTCGCGACCAGGAGCACCAGAGCCTTCAAGCTCATGCTGAAACCGGGAAAGGTCTGCTTCGCGACCAGGAAGAGCAGCGTCAGCGCACCCGTGAGCCAGAGTCCTCCAGAGAGCATGAGGGGCCCGTGGAGTCGCGGCACCGCGCGGCCGATGGCGACGCGCGCGCGCCGGACGTAATCGGCGTTGACCAGCCCGCCGGTGACGGCGGCCTGCACGGCGTTCGCCGAGCTCGTCTCGGGGCCGCGGTCCTCGGCCAGGGGTCCCCGGGGCAGGTCCCGCTGATAGCGCCGCTCGGAGAACGCGCAGGCGGCGGCAACGACCAGGTACCAGGCCACGACCTGCGGCGAGAGCAGGACGTTGACGGCGATGACGGCCATCAGCAGCTTCATCAGCACCCCCGCCCGGCGAAAGCGCCGGATGACCGGCGCCAGCAGCAGGGCTTGCACGATCACCCTGCCGAGACCGACGCGGCGCTCCCCGGACGCGTCTTCCGCGATCTGCGGCGCAGCCTCGGCGATCAGCGCGTGCAGCTCGGAGGCGAGGAATCGGCGCACGGCGCCCACCACGGAGGAGCCCGGCACCGCACTGCGCAGCGCATGGCCGCGCAGGCTCGATTCCAGCGCTGCGAGATCCGGCTCCAGCAGCGTGCCGACGAGGTCGTGATGGTCGAACACCTCCAGATCGCCGCCATAGGCGCGAATCGTCACGGCGCGGCCGCGGGCGGTCGCCTCGACGAATTCCCGCCGAAGGGACCCGGCATAGTGGAGCGTCGCCTGGTGCTCCACGCGCTTGGCCGCTTCCAGGCGGACGCCGCCGGTATCGGAGGCCATCGCGCCGAGCCGCTCGAACCGCACACGGTCACGGAGCGTGTGCCGATCCTCGTCGTCGCCGCCGGGGACGTCGACCCGGATGCCTCGATTCACCGTGCACTGGATGCGCCCGGTGTGGTGGACGACGCCCGTGGCCGCGCACTGCCCACAGGACACGATGCCCCGGCCGCCACAGCCGCCGCACGTCACCTGTCCGGAGGAGCACGTGCAGGCCTGGGTACCATCCGCACACGCCGTGCAGGGATTGCTGCCGCGGCCCCCGCAGCCGGGACACGGCACTTGCCTGGTCAGCTGGCGCTGCTGGTTCATCGTGGACTGCTGGTCGCTGTAGCTCGTCTCGAACTCGCGCACCTCGTGGGTGCCCGAGCCGCCGCACGAATGACAGCGCGAGGCGCGCGTGCCACCGCACCCCGAGCACGTCACCCGCCCCCGCCCACCGCACCTTCCGCACGTCACGCGGCCGTGGCCACCGCAGCCGCCGCAGGTGAGCTCCTTGCGGCCGCCGCAGGCCGCGCAGACTTCCTGCACGCCCAGCACGGGACGATCGCGCATGCAGCGCTCGGCCTGCAGCATGCTCGTGTAGGTCGCGCCGTGCTCGGTGACCCAGGTGTCGATGAGCGCGCCGGCCTCCCCGCGGACGGCGTCCAGTCGCTGATCGAGCTCCGCACGCAGCTCGGCCATCGAGCCCAACTGACGCACCGTCTCGGGCAGCGGGCCGCGGCCGGCCTCGATGGCCACCGCGAACGCGGCCGCATGCTGGACGGTGACCTCAACGGGCAGGACATCTGCTCGGGTGACGCGGACCGCCAGCTCGTCGGGCGCGAGATCGCGCGCGAGCGCCGTGACGGCAGCCAGGACCTTGTTTGCGCTCGCGTCTCGCTCAGCCAATCCACTCCTCCTTGAATCGCGCGTAGCACTCTCGCTCGCCCGGCATCTTCGGCCAGCCGGCCAGCAGACGGGCGGCGGCCAGCAGGAGCCGATCGCGCAGGTGCGTCGAGTTCTGCGCGTACTCCTCGAAGGCCGAGTGCGTGATCTTCTGGTTGTGCGGGTCGTCCTGGAACTTGCAGGCCGTCAGCGCAAGCGTCGCCTGGAACGCCGTCCGGTCGGCGCCGGATTTCAGGTAGGCGTCAGCCGTCGCGCAGGTGCGCGGCACGTCATAGGCCAGGATGGCGGCGTCCAGCTCCTCCAGCAGCGCGGCCGGCGTGCGGCCGCCCGCGTCGAAGCCGGCGCACTCGCCTTCCAGAACCGAGCGGGTCAGCTTGTTGGCGCGCGCCACGTCATTGACGAAGTTGGCCATCAGGTAGAGCACGCGCGGCTGGTAGGGATTGTCGCTGGTGCGCATCCAGTAGCTGGCCGTGTTGCAGTAGTCGAACGGGTGCTGGCCGTCGGTGAACTGGCGCGGCACCGTGGTGCGCAGGAGCAGCTCGGCGGCGCCGACCTGGATGGCGTCGCCGAGACTGCGCAGCGCGATGCCGTTCTTCAGGTGCGCGGTGACCTGGTCCCACACCGTCTGCGCGTCGGCTTCCATCAGCAGCCGGACGAACGCCTCGACCTCGGCCGGCGTGAGCACGGCCCGGTTCTTCTCCTTGAGGCTCTTGCCGGCGTCGGGGAACTCGGCGGTCACGGTCACGCAGGCGGCGTCGTAGATCGAGTAGTAGAGCGGGCCCACCGCCAGGTCGGGCACGCCGATGTAGAAGACGCCGCGCGCGTGCTCCCAGCCGACGGCATCGGCAAGGTCGACGATGGCGCGCGCCCGCAAGCCCTTGTGTCCCGTGTTGCGCGCCTTGCGGCCGGCCACCGTGTCCTGGATGTCGATGAGGCCGAGGAAGAGCACGTGATCGCGCAGGCGCGCGCGCGCCGCCGGGTCGTCCGCGAGGCCGAGGAAGAGGCCGTAGGAGCGGCGCACGTCGCCACTCATGGTGGCGATCATGTGCGCGTGCAGCCGCTCCTCCAGCGGGCCTTCCTGGTGGATGGGCGGCTCCTCGCGGTTCCACACGACGGGGCCGTACGACGGCGGCGGCACGTTCATGCCCTTCATCGTCGCGTAGCGGCCGGGATACTTTCCGCGGAGCTGATTCCAGATGTCGAGGCCGGCCGGGATGTACCAGACGCTCTGCAGCAGCGGCAGCAGCCGGTACTCCTCGGGCAGGAACGGCGCCAGGTCGTACGAGGCGCGCAGGCCGAGAATCGTGTGGTCGTTGTTGATGAGCGTGATCTGCCCGTCGCGCACATCGATGTGGCTCGGCACCTGGACGAACGGCGCCTCGGCCGCCGTCACCTCGCCGAGTGCCTCCCCCACCGATCTGCCCTCGCGGCGCACCATGCGGAAGAAGAGGTCGGTCGTGCGGGATTGATCGCGCGCCAGGATCGCCTCGGTCAGGTGCTCGGCGGACGTGGTCGGCATCGGGGGCTCCTTCGGGTCAGAAGAGCGGGCTGTTGGATTCGAGTCCGAACATCGTGCGGCCCACCGCCTCGTAGTTCACGAACTGCAGCTGGTTGTGACGGGTGACGACCTCGGCGTCGCGCGCGTAGCGCTCGAGCGGGCTCTTCGCGAAGATGGAGGTCGTCCCGGCGGCCGAGCACACCATGTGGGTGGCGCGGGCGGCGTTCTGCGCGGCGTGCGTCATCGCCATGCGGAGGTCGGAGCGCTGGCGCTCGGAGATGGGCTCCCTGGCCAGCGCGGTCTGCCACATCTCCTCGACCACCTCGAAGAGCAGCGCGCGGCCGGAGCGCAGCAGCGCCTCCGCCTCGCCGGTGAGCGCCTGCACCATCACCCGCTCGCGCAGGAGCTCTCCGGACGAGCGCGGCGTCTTCACCATGGCCAGCTCGACGAAGGTGTCGATGGCGGCGCGGGCCACGCCCAGCCCCACGCAGCAGAAGCCGCAGCCGGCCAGGTCGAAGCCGTGCATGCGATTCATGGGGCCGGTGACGCGCGCCCGCCGATCGAGCGCCGAGAAGGTGCGCTCCTCGGGGACGAAGAGGTCCTCGACGGCGATGTCGTGGCTGCCGGTGCCGCGCAGGCCGCTCACGTCCCAGTTGTCGATGATGCGGGCCGACGACTTGGGATAGAAGAACGCGATCCGGACCTCCTGGTCGCCGTTGGGGCGCAGGCGCGGCGCGTCGCCGTCGAAGACCTTGCAGGCGCCGTGCAGCAGGCGCGAGTGCATGCAGCCGCTGGCGAAGAACCAGTGGCCCGTCACGCGGTAGCCGCCGGGGACGGCCACGGCGCGGCCGCGCTCGCGCGCCGAGCCCGCCGAGATGCCGACCGGATCGCCGAAGAACAGCTCGCGGCGGACCTCGGGCGCGAGCTGGGCGGACTGGCGGAAGGTGTTGATGCCCATGGCCACGCACCAGCCGGTGGAGCCGTCGGCCCGGGCGACCTCCTCGATGACCCGCAGCGCGGTGAGGACGTCGGCGCCCAAACCGCCCTCGGCGACCGGCAGCGCCACCTTGAAGAGGCCGGCGGTCGCAAGCTCCAGCACGAGGTCGGGGGGCAGCTGACGGCCGGACTCGATCTCGGCGGCCCGCGCCTTGATGCGTGGCGCGAGCGCACGAGCGACCTCGAGTGGAGCACCCACGGCGCGCGCGGTATCGGTCTTCATGGGCCGGGCCGCGCCTAGAGTACCCGAATCTTTACTTTTTCTTCAGCCTCACCTCTTCCAGGGGCGCCGACCAGGGATAGGGGTTGATGAGGTTCAGCGCGGCCTCGTCCACCCGGGGCCCGATGCCGCTCGGCCACCAGTACTCGAAGACCGGCGCGAAGCGGACGCGCTCGTGCACCAGCAGCTGGATCTGATGCAGCATCGCCTCGCGCTTCTTGCGGTCGGTCTCGAGCGCCTGCTGCCGGTAGAGCGCGTCGAGGTCGGGATAGCCGCCGTAGGCGTAGATCCCATCGCTCGGCACCAGCTCGGACAGGCGCGTGGCGGCATTGCCGTAGAGGGCGGCGCCGCAGACGCACACGCCCTTCAATTTCTTGCTGGCCCAGGCCGAGAAGAACGCCGCGCGCTCCAGCGGCCGCGTGCGAAGCCGGAGGCCGATGGCGCCGAGATAGTTCAGCACCGCCTCGCCGCGGGCGAAGTACGGCGGCGTCACGTGCAGATCACCGGCGTCGAAGCCACTGGGGTAGCCGGCCTCGGCCAGCAGCTGCTTGGCCCGCACGGGATCGTAGCGCTGGGGCTCGATGGCCAGCGCGAACTCGAACGTCTTGGGAATGAGGCTGCCGGTGGGCTTCGAGGCGCCCAGCGTCTCGGCCTCACTGAGCGCCCAGCGGTCGATGGCCATGCTGGCGGCGAGCCGTACCCGCTTGTCGGCCCACGGCGACTTCGCATCCCACTGGTCGAAGAAGTCGAGCGCGACGGTCCCGATGCCGCCCGAGTACGCGATCTTCAGCGCGGGATCCCGCTGAAGCTCCAGCGCCTGCGGCGCGTCCAGCAGATAGGCGATGTCCACCTCGCCGCGCTTGAGCATGGCCGCCCGCGTGGTCGCCTCGGGCACGCTCTTGAAGACGAGCCGCTTCACCGACGGCACCTTGCGCCAGTACTGCTCGTTGGCTTCCATCACCAGCTCGATGCCGGGCTGATGGCTCACGAAGCGGTAGGGCCCGAGGCCGATGGGCTGCTTCTTGAAGCCGTCGTCACCGACCTTCTCGACGTACTTCTTCGGCACCACCCAGCCGGCGCCCGTGGCCAGCGTGCCGTAGAAGGCCATGAAGTCGGGGAACGGCTCGTGCAGGTGGAAGCGCACGCGATAGGGATCGACCACAGCGACCTCGCGAACCTTCTCCTTCAAAGCCTTGCCGCTCTTGTAGCGCTGGAAGCTGAACTTCACGTCCTCGGCGGTGAACGGATCGCCGTTGTGGAACTTGAGCCCCTCGCGCAGCTTGAACTCGTACGTGCGCTGGTCCGGGCTCACTGTCCACGACTCGGCCAGGCTCGGTGTCATGAGGTTGCCGGGCATGGGCTTCACGAGCGCGTCGTGGATGGCGTACTGCACCCAGTACGGCGTGATCTGGCCGAGGTTCTCGCCGGGATCGAGCCACTGCGGCGCCAGCGTCACGTAGAGCGCCCAGCGCATCTCGCCTTCCGGCTTGGGCCCGGCGGCCTCGCTGGCGGGAGCGCACGAGAGGAGGGCGGACAGGAGGGTTGCAACGGCCGTGGCGAGGTAGCGGGTCATGAGCCCCTCCAGACGCAGGAGGCGATGACGGTCAGGCCGATGCGCGGACGGTAGCCCCTCGCCGGGCCCGCCGTCAACGCGGGCGTTGCAGCAGCAGCGCCGGCAGCCCGGGGCGCACCGCGGCTCGGGCGGCGGACGCCGTCGCCAGCGGCAGCTCGAAGACGTTGAGCGTCATGTGGCACTCGTCGATGTTGTCCCGGAGCTGGCCCTCCAGCGTGAAGTCGACGTCGCCGTGGACCCGGCCCGCGAAGGTGCCCTCGCCGTTCAGAGCGTTGACTCCATTGGCGGTGACGCCGACGGTATACGACCCCGCCGACTGGCTCTGGAGGTCGACCGCGCCAGCCAGCCGGAAGACGAAGCGGAGGGTCACGTCGGGATCCGCGAGGACGAACGTCGCCGTCCCCGAGAACCGCTCTCGCGTCTGGGAGGTGATGGCCAGCGAGCCCAGCGGCAGCGCGAAGCCGCTGACGAGCGACGGGTCCGAGCACGAGCTGAACACGCCGTTGGCGCCCACGCGCGAGGTGCCGCGCACGTCGGGAACGATGGGCATCGGCGCGGAGGCGAGCGTGTTGTTGCTCTCGTTCGACTCCGGGATGCGCTGCTCGCGATCGACGACTGCCTGCAGGACGTACATGCCCGGGGGCAGATCGACCGGGACCTTGAACGAGGTCGCCGCGGTGGACAGCGCGCCCGGGCCGAGCTTCGCGACCGTGCGCCCGCCGACGCGGCGCGGGCAGGGCTCGACGCTGCAGGACGCGAGCGGGTCGGCGCCGTCGGGACTGAGGAAGAGATCCACGCTGAACGGCCCCGCCGAGGCCGGCGGCGGCCCCGCGTTCCTCACGGTCACCGTCGCGGAGATCGTCTGTCCGGCGATGGCGGACGGAGGCGCCGTCACGGCGGTCACCTCGAGGTCGGGGCGCACGACGCTGATCGAGGCCGCCGCCGCCAGGGTGTTGTTACTCTCGTCCTCCTCCGGCAGCGTGCCTCCATCATCGACGCGCGCGGTGAGGACGTAGGAGCCGGTCTCGACGTCGAGCGGGATCGTCGCGCCGACGCGTGCAGTCACGCTGCGAGTGGGCGCCAGTGAGGCGATCGCCGCGGTGCCGATGCGGAGGCCGAGCTCCGGCGGCGTACCGAGGTACACGCCGATCATGAACGAGCGCGCGTTGCCCGGGGCGGGCGCGAGGTTCTGTGCCGTCACCATGACGCCGATGGCCTGTCCCGTCGCCGCGAGCGCCGGGCCGGACACCGCAGTGATCGTGAGATCGGGGCGCACGATCTCGATCACCCGGCTCGCCACCATGACGTTGTTGGCCCTGGTGGTCTCGACCATCTCGTTGTCGGCGTCGGCCACGGCGACGAGGAAATACGTCCCCGTGACCACGTCGGGCGGCACGGTGACGCTGGTCGTGGCCGTGTGCGTCACCCCGGCGCCCAGCCCGCGCAGACGCGGACCGCCGAGGAGACGACTACTCGACAGATCGAAGCTCGCCGTCGGCGACAGGTAGATGCCGATGGTGAACGGTGGCGCCGCCCACGCCCCCAGGTTGCGCATCGTCGTGACCACGGGAATCGCCCCGCCGGCGCCGGCCGCGACGGGGCCGGACACGGCCGTCATGATCAGCTCCGCCGGAAGGACGGTGATCTCCGGCGTCACGACGCGCACGTTGTTCGTCTCGTTGCTCTCGGGCACCGCGTCGCCATCGTCGGCGACCACGACGACGAACTGCGCCCCGGCCGGCACGTCGCCGGGAATCGGGAGCGTCGCCTGCACGGTCGTGCGGGCGCCTCCCGCCAGACCGGTCAGGGGCCGCCGGTGGAGCAAGCGCGCGGTGCTCGGATCGAACTCAGCAGTCGGCGACAGGTAGATGCCGACGGCGAATGCCGGCGCCGCACCGGGCGTGACTCCGTTCTGGATGATCGCCGAGACGGTCACGAGGCGCGCCGGAGTCACGCTCGCCGATGCGGTGCCGATCGCCAGGTCGGGGCGGACGACCACGAGCGGGCTGGCCGCCGCGAACACGTTGTTGCCCTCGTCGGCCTCGATCACGGCGGCGCCGTCATCGGCGACCGCGAAGAGGAAGTACGCACCGTCGGTGAGGCCGGCAGGCACCGTGACCGTCGTGCCGCCCGACGACACCCCCCCGCCGGCCAGACTCGACACCGTGCGCCGGCCGAGCAAGAGTGCTGTACTGCTGTCAAACGTCGCGCTGTCGGAGAGGTAGAGGCCGACCGTGAACGGCCCGGCGGTCGCCGGCGGCGACGCCGTGTTGCGCACGGTCGTGTTCAGCGTGATGCGCTGCCCGGTCCCCGCCTTGGCGGGCCCGGTGAGCGCGGTGACGACGAGCTCCGGCCGCGTGATCCCGATGGCGACCGCCGCCACCCGCACGTTGTTGGTCTCATCCAGCTCGGGCACCGTATCGCCGTCGTCAGCCACGGCGGCCAGGAAGCACAGGCACGCGGTGGCGTCGGCGGGGATCATCACGGTGGTCGCTGCCGCGGACGAGGCGCCAGGGCCGAGGCCGCCGACGACTCGCGAGCCGAGCAAGCGCGCCTGATCCCTGTCGAAGACCGGGCCCGGCAGGAGATAGATTCCGACCGTGAAGGCGCCGGCGGCTGCGGGCGCCGGGGCCTGGTTGCGCACCGTGGCGGAGACGGTGATCTTCCCGCCGGCGCCGCCGAGCGCCGGGCCGCTGAGCGCCGTGACGACCAGGTCGGGCCGTCGCGAGAACCGGGCCGTACAGGTTTTGGCCGCCGTCATCGTGACCTGTCCGTCGGCACAGTCGGCGTCGCCCGTCCACCCGGCGAAGAACGAGTCGGCGTCGACCTGAGGCTGCAGCGCCACGACGCCGCCGGAGTCGAACAGGGCCGTGCAGGTCGGGCCGCACTGGATGCCGGCCGGATCGCTGCTGACGCTGCCGTGGCCGGTACCTGTCAGCGTGACCGTGAGCGGCCGTCGCGGCTCGACCGTGGTGACGGCGGTCGCGGCGTTGTTCGTGGTGTCGATCTCGAAGAGCGCCGAGCTCACCGTCACCGTGGTCGTCTGCACGCCAGCCTGGGTAGCACGGGCGACGATGGTCACGGTCGCGGTCCCGCCGTTCGCGAGCGCGCCGAGCTCGCACGAGACCGCGGGCGCCGTCACGCACGTCCCCTGGCTCGCGGTGGCCGACTGCGGCGTCATCCCGGCCGGCAGCGCCCCGCCCACGACGACACCGGTCGCGTCCTGGGGACCGCGATTCTCGATGCCGACCGTGAACGTGACCTGGCCGTCGACGGCGACCGGGTCCGGCGCGTCGCTCAGCGTGACGGCGAGGTCCGTCGCGCTGCCGGGGAGCAGCGACGTCTCGATCAGGAACAACTGCCCGTCGGTGGTACGGAAGGCCAGACCGCCCCCGCCCCACCGGATCAAGCGACCCGCCGCGCTGGTGGCCCCCGGGATGACGAGCGAGCCGAGCGGCGCGCGCGTCGCCATGTCGAAGGCGCGGAGCGTCGTCCCGTCGAAGAAGAACACACGCTGGAAGCCCGAGTCGGGACGCACGAGACCGGAGCCGCCGGCGAACGTGCCCAGCGACAACCGCGCTTCCGGGTCGATTACCCGCCCCGTGGTCGTGTACACGCGGCCGGCGTCGAAGACGATGTCCGCGAAGAAGCTGCCGATCAGACCTGACGTGACGTCGACGATTGAGACGCCGCCGGCGTCGACGTTCATGCGGCGGAAGCCGAAGTCCGTCGTCTCGTTGTTGTAGCCATACAGCCGCGTCGGCGATTGGGAGAACTCGATGACGTT
>JBKPRI010000017.1:0-14465 GCA_046734515.1 Candidatus Methylomirabilota bacterium
GCGGCGGCCAGCGCGAGCCAGGCGCCGCGTGAAACGGCCACGCCGACGGCGACGCCGCTCAGGCCGGCGATCACCATGAGCCCGGCGGCGGCCAGCGCCTGCCGCGCGCGCACGGCACGCACCAACGCGACCGCCACGAGCGGCAGCGCCATCGCCAGGAATGCGGCCAGGAAATTCGGATGTCCCATCGTGGCGAACGGCCGGACGAACCCGGCCAGGCCGGCCGTGCGGCCGTACATGATCGGATCGACGCCCCCGAGCTGGGCCACCGCGTAGGCGGCGGCCACGCCGGCCGCGATCACCGGGGCCAGCATCAGCCGGCGCGCGTCGTCGGCCGTGCGGCAGAGCGCGCGGGTGGCGAAGAACAGGACCACGTAGGCCACCACGGTGAGCAGTCCGAAGTAGCTCTCGCCGGCGCCCTGCAGGGAGATCCAGGGCGCGCGCGACACCGCCGTCGAGAGGCCGGCCGAGAGCACGAAGAGCACCACGCCCACGCGCAGCGGATCGCGCAGGAGCGCGGGCAGGCCGACACCCCACGGCGCCAGCGCCGCCGCCGCGATCGCCGCCGCCACCAGCAGCATCACCTTGGGGAACTCGAAGGCCTCCACCGTCTCGCGCGAGAAGACGAGCGGCGAGAGCAGCAGGTGGGCGAAGAGAACGGCGCGTCCGGCCGCGCCCGCGCGGGCGGGCACGGCCTCGACGGACCGTCGGCGGCGGTCGGCGCGGGCTATCGCCGGCTCACCGCGTCAGCCGCGCCAGGATCTCGTCGAAGGCCTTGTCGGCGAGCGCGCGCACCTCGTCGCGCGTGAGCGGCTGGATCGGATGCGCCACCACCACCGTCTGGTAGTCCGTGCTGCCCAGCGCCTGCGCCTGCGCGCTGGCCGCCCGCACGAACTCGCTGGAGATCACCGTTGCCGTGGGAATCCCGTGATCCTCGAAGAACACGCCGTCGTGCACACTGCACGTTGTGCAGGACCCTCAATCGGCGAGGCCCTCCACGAGCACGTCGGTGGCCCCGACGATCTCGGCGCGCAGCGGGTCGGGGGCCGGGCGCGCGAACGTGGGCTTCTTCTTGCGCACGATCGTCGTCACGCCGGTGCGCTCACGCAGGAGCTCTTCCACCCGGTCCAGCAGGTGATCGCCCTTGGCCTTGGAGATGTCGAGCAGGGTCACGACCTTGCCGTCCAGGCTGGCCGGCCGCGGAGCCCGCGTGCGGGGCACGGCGACGGAATCGGTGGGGTCGAGGAAATCGTCGCTCATCGGATCCTCCTCATCACGAGGTTCGAGCCCTTGGAGAACGTCCAGCCCGGCACCACCGCCGAGAAGCGCCCGGCGCTGCCGCCCGCCACCACGATCTTGATGTGCTCGGGCGCGCGGAATTTCCCGATCAGCGTGTCGTCGTGCGCGGGGTCGGCGAACTTCGCCAGCACGTGGTCGGGCAGGCCATCGCCGCCGTCGACGCCGGGCACCAGCTCGCGCACCGGCCGGTGCAGCCGATCGAAGAGAAACCGCTGCGTGTCGGCCTTCGACCAGCGGTCACCGGCGATGGTCGCCGCGTGCGCGGGGGAGAGCACGAGCAGCGTGTCGCCCCAGTGCGTCATCTTGTGGTGCTCGACGACGGCCAGCGTGGCGGCCAGCGTCGCGCACAGATCGGCCGCGGTGCGGCTGCGCTGGTCGTAGACGGTGATCGGCGCGTCGGCGGCCAGCAGCGCCACCGTGCTGTCGGTGGACGCGAAGCCGTGCTCGACGGCCAGCGAATCCCACGGGCTCTGCTCCTCCCACTCGCCGATGCAGTACGTGTAGCGCCCGGGATGGGCGAACGTCGACATGCTCACCACGCCCGGCACGGCGCCGCCCAGGTTCACGCAGGCCAGCCGCAGCGCGCGGCCGATGGTGGCGTTGGCGCGCCAGCCGGGGCCGAAGAGATTCGCGCCGCAGTTGACGTCGAGCTCGGTGCGGATGGGCCCGTTGATCACGATGAGCTGCGCCGTGGAATTCGTGGTGGCCGACACGCCTTGCAGATCGAACCGCTCGTCGCACACGGCCTCGATCGCGGCGATGACGACCGGCAGATACTCGGGGCGGCAGCCCGCCATCACGGCATTGATGGCGATCTTCTCGACGGTGGCGCGCCCGAAGTTCGGCGGCACCAGCGCGATCAGCTCGTCGGCCGCGCGGCCACCGGCCTCGATGGCGCGCGCCACGCGCTCGCGCGTGGGCGGGACCACGGGAAGCCCGTCCGTCACGCCGCGCGCGTAGAGCGCTTCTATCGGATCGACGGCGTCGTGGGCGGCTGGCATGGGCAGAGGCTAACACAGGCGCGTATGCTGGCCGTATGCGACGCCTCGTGATCTTCGTCCTCCTGCTGCTCGCCGCCGGGTGCGCGGCGCACGGCCGCGTCACGCTGGCGCCGTGGCGCGCCCCGCTCGAGCGCGAGCACCCGCTGACCGGGCGCATCTGGGACGTGCGCGCCGCACGCTTCGTGGAGAGCGATGCGCTCGCGCGACGGCTGGCGGGCGCGCACTACGTGCTGCTCGGTGAAAAGCACGACAATCCGGACCACCATCAGATCCAGGCGGCGCTCGTGCGGGCGATGCTGGCGTCCGGCCGGCGCCCCGCCATCGCCTTCGAGCAGCTCACCGCCGACCAGGCGCCGGCGATGGCCCGCCACCTGGCGTCCGCGCCGCGCGACGCCGCCGGCCTCGCCGAGGCGGTGAACTGGAAGCGGTCGGGCTGGCCCGACTTCGCGCTCTACCAGCCGATCGTCGAGGCCGCCCTGGACGCCGGCGTGCCGATCATCGCCGGCAACCTCGGCACCGCCACCATCCGCTCGGTCGCGCGCGGCGAGCCCGGCGCGGTGCCTCCGGAGCTGAGCGCGCGCTACGGCCTCGACCGGCCGCTGGCGCCGGCCGCACAGGCGCGCCTGACGGCGGAGATCCGCGACGCGCACTGCGGCCACCTGCCCGCCGCCCGCGTGGACTCGATGGTGCTCGCCCAGCGCGCGCGCGACGCCACGCTGGCCGACAGCCTCGTGCGCGCGACGGCCGACGGCGGCGTGCTCATCGCCGGCGTCGGCCACGTGCGTGCCGACCACGGCGTGCCGCTCTACCTGGCCGCACGCGCGCCCATGGCGCCGATCGTGGTCGTCGCGCCCCTCGAGGTGCGCGAGAGCCTCACGACGCCGGCGGACTACGCCGCGCAGTTCGACGGCGCCTTGCCGTTCGACTTCGTGTGGTTCACCCCGCGGATGGACTACAAGGACCCCTGCGCCGGCTTCCCGCCGGTGCCGAAGGCCTAGCCTTCGGCGACCACCACCGCCGACCGCCGGCGGACGGCGGAGAGGACGGGCGGGCCGGCGAGGACAATGGCGCCGACGAGGAAGAGAGCCAGGCTCAGCGGGCGGAAGAGCAGCAGGTGCCAGTCGCCGTGGGCCATGAACAGCGTCTGGCGCAGGGTCTTCTCCATCATGGGCCCGAGCACGACGGCGACGATGAGCGGCGCCGGATCGATGGCCAGCTTGCGGAACACGTAGCCGATCAGTCCGAAGACCACCAGCACCCACAGGTCGAGCATGCTGTTGCTGAGGCTGTACGCGCCCACCAGGCAGAGCAGCAGCACGAACGTCGAGAGAACATGCTGCGGCGTTCTCAGGATGGCGGCCCCGGGTCAGCTCTTACAAGCGCGGAAGTTCGCGTAGTCTCCGGCGGCGGTCGACTTGGTGTCGTCGGCGTCGGTGAGCACGGCGATGCCGCCCACCTTGGGCGTGGCCGACTCCTTGAACGCGGCCTTCCAGTCCTTGAGTGCGTTCACGCGCTCATCGACCCAGCCGTCCTTGCCGGCGCCGGTCTGCAGGACGCGGACCTGGGTGAGGCCGCTATTCGACTCGAGCGCGCTGCCGGTCGGCACCTTCTCGCTCCAGATGTACTTCATGGCCTTGGGCCCGCGCACCTTCGAGTACGGCACGCCCATGTACACGGCCAGCGCGCTGTCGTTGTTCTTGGAGCTCCGCTCGTCCGAGCCCTTGGGGAACTGCCGCGCGCGCCACGACCATGCCAGCACCGGGTGCGTCTCGAGATTCCAGCTGGGTGTCTCGCGCGCAGCCTGGATGCCGAGCCCCTTGGAAAGTGCGCGCAGGAAGCGCTTGCCGTCTTCCTCCTGCACGGTATAGACACCCTTGCCTTCCTCCTTGCGCACCTGCCAGCCCTCTGGGAACGCGCCGACCTTCGACTTCGAGAAGTCGTCCAGCACGATGCAGGCGTCGTCGGCAGCCGGTTGCGCGGCCTGCGCGAAGGCCAGGCCGGCAGCGAGCGCGAGGGCGAGAAGCATGAGGACACGCACACCGGAGGGACAGAGCAAGCGCCAGGCCAGTGTCCCCGACCGCGGCACGCTCAGCCTCGGCGCCACCAGGAGTGCACGAGGTTGTCGACCACCTCGCCGAGCTGGCCGATGGTACGACACTCACGCACGATGTCGCAGGAGGGTGCATAGAGCGGCATCACACTGTCGCCGATGCCCCAGCCCCACTGCCCCTCGGGGTTGAGCCAGATGATGCCCTTCACGCGCTCGCGGATGAGCCGCAGCGCCCACGCCTGCGGATCGTTGTAGTTGTTGCGGGCGTCACCGAGCATCAGGATGGTCGTCTTCTTGTCGAGTGACTCCAGCTCGGTGTTGGCGAACCGGCTGAAGGCGTAGCCGAAGTCCGAGCGGCAGTGGTAGTCGACCGGGGCGCCCTTGAGAGCCCACTCGATGGCGCGCTCGACCGGATAGTTGTTGAACCCCTGCGTCACCTCGGCGATCTCCGAGACGAACACGTACGAGCGCACGCGGCTGAAGCACTCCTGCAGGCTCCACACGAGCTGGAGCATGAAGCGCGAGGCGTTGCGCACGGAGTCGGAGACGTCGCACACGGTGATCAGCCTCGGCTTCTCGCGGTGGCGCTGCTTGAGGAAGACCTCCATCGGCACGCCGCCGTACTGCAGGCTCTTGCGGATGGTCTTGCGCGAGTCGATGCGGCCCTTCTGCTCCTGGCGCCGCCGCAGCGCGAGCGCGTCCTTGATGCGGCGAGCCAGCTTGGCCACCACGCTCTTCATCTGTGCCACCTCGTCGGGCGTCAGCGCGAAGAGCGGCTTCTCCGACAGCACCTCACGCGTCAGCTGCTCGCCGGCGCGATACGCGCGGCGCTCCAGCTCCCGCTGCACGTGCTGGCGGATCATCCGGCGGAAGGCCTCCAGCCGCAGCTCGAGGTAGTTGCGGATGCGGGCCAGCTGGCCGGGGTCGAGGCCCTTGGCCTCCAGCGCCTGCATGATCTTCTCGATGTCGCGCTCGATGGCCGACCAGTCGAACTGGTCCGAGATGCGGCGGCTGAAGTAGCCGACCTGGAGGAAGTACATCAGCCGCTCGAGACCGGCGCCCTGGGCGCCGCCGCGGATGGCCATCTCCATCTCGCTGCCCTGCCCGCGCATGAGCAGCTCGGTCAGCTCGTCGAGATCCATGTTCTCGGCATCGAGCACCTGGTCGAGCTGGTCCTGCACCTTGGGGTCTTCGGGGCCGAGCGCCTTCTTGAGCCCCTCGCCCAACGCCTCCAGGTCCAGGAAGTACAGGTTGAAGATGCGATCGAACGTCTCGAGGTCGCGCGCTTCCTTCACCAGCGTGGCGGCCAGCGTCGACTTGAAGGTCTCGCGGTCGAGGAGACCGACCTCTGCGCTGGCGGACAGCGCATCGAGCGCCTCGGCGGTGGAGATGCGCAGCTCCGCCCGCCGCAGATCGCCGATGAACTCGAGGATTCTTTCCTCCACTATTTGGTCTCGGCGAGCACCTTGTCGAGGGCGCCTTTGACCCGCTCGATGTCCTTCTCGTACTTCACGAGCATGGTGAGCGTGGACTCGACGAGCGAGGGGTCGAGCTCCTTGGCGTTGAGGATCACCAGCGAGCGCGCCCAGTCGATCGACTCCGACACCGACGGGGGCTTGCGCAGCTCGAGGCCGCGGATCTTCTGCACCGCCGCCACCACCGCCTTGGCCAGCGAGGCCGGAATCTCCGGCACCTTGAGGTGGATGATCGCCAGCTCGTCGACCGGGTTCGGGAAGTCGATGAACAGGTGCAGGCAGCGGCGCTTGAGGCCGTCGCTGAGCTCGCGCGCGTTGTTCGAGGTGAGCACGACGAGCGGGATGTGCTTGGCCTTGACGGTGCCGAGCTCGGGGATGGAGACCTGGAAGTCCGAGAGCACCTCGAGCAGGAACGCCTCGAACTCCGGCTCGGCCTTGTCGATCTCGTCGACCAGCAGCACCACCGGGTCGTCGGCGCGGATGGCCTGCAGCAGCGGCCGCGGCGACAGGAAGCGGTAGGAGAAGAAGGCGTCGTCCTGGCCGGCGATGCGGGAGACGGCCTCCGGCAGCGAGGGCGCGTCGGCGATCAGCTCACCGATGCGCTCGCGCAGGAGCTGGGTGTAGAGGAGCTGCTTGGCGTACTTCCACTCGTAGAGCGCCTTGCCCTCGTCGAGGCCCTCGTAGCACTGCAGGCGGATCAGCCCACGGCCCGTCACGTCGGAGAGCGTCTTGGCCAGCTCGGTCTTGCCGACGCCGGCCGGGCCCTCGATCAGCACCGGGCGGCCCATGCGCGCGGCGAGGAACACGACGGTGGAAATGCGGCGGTTGGCGATGTAGCGCGCGTCCTTGAACCGCTGCTGGACTTCCTCGACGGACTCGAACATGCCGGCTCCTTGCTCACTGCTCAATTTCGAACTGAACACCGGTTCATTGTACTCGACCGCTCAGCGCCCGCCGAGTATGCCGCGCCGCGCGGCACCGCACAACTCTGGGATCGCGGACGGCGGTGGAAGTCGTCATCGCCCTGACGTGCTGACAACGCGACGTCGGTGTGCCGACAACGCGAGACAGGCACGACGCCCCAAACACCCCGCAATCCACGTGGCCCACGCTTGGCACGCGCGTTGGAGAGGACGCCCCGGCTGTTCACCCGCCCGACGGAGGATTCACGTGATGATACGCATGCTCGGAGTTTTGGCTGTTTTTGCGGCGCTCGTCGGCACGGCCCAGGCGACGCCGAACGGCGCCGACCTCAAGGCCGCGCTGGTCCGCTGCGCCGACGTGACGTACCCCGCGCCCCTGGGCGCCTGCGGCGACGATCCGCTCACCGCCGGCCGTCTCGAGGTCAACAAGAACGGCGACGTCGCCGCCACGCTCACCGGCGCCGCGCCCGGGGCGCTCTACGACGTGGTGCTCCATGCCGCCAACGCCTCGGTCCAGCTGCCCGTGGCTGTGCTCGCCACCGACGCCCTGGGCAACGCGGCGATTCGCTGGGCCTCGGTCTTCGACCTGGGCCAGGCGGGGATCGTGGCCTTCACCCTCGGCCGCAATGGCAGTGTGCAGTTCGTCGCGGGCTTCCGCGGCCGTCACGAGCTCGAGGCGGGCCTGGTGCCCTGCGCCGCGATCAACACGCCGGCGGCGCTGGGCAACTGCGGCGCCGACACGCTCAAGAGCGGCAAGGCCGAGATCGACGAAGGCGACCTGAAGGTGGAGCTGGTGGGCGAGCCGAACCAGAGCTACGGCGTCGCGTTCCGCGGACTCGGCGGCGGCGCCGACGTGACCCTCGGCACGCTCACCACGGACAAGAAGGGTAAGGGCACACTCAAGGTGAAGGACGTGGTGGACGATCACGCCGCGGGCGCCGGCAACGTGGTGCTCCAGCGCAACGGCCTCGACCAGTTCATCACGGGCTTTCAGTCCACGCGCAAGCGCCCGGCCATCGTGGCGCGCTTCCAGGTGGGCCTGGTCCGCTGCGCGGACGTCAATACGCTGGCGCCGTTCGTCGGCTGCGGCTTCGATCAGCTCGACAAGGGCGAGGTGATCATCGACGACAAGGGCGACGTCAACGTCCACGTGATGGGGGCCGTCGCCCGCACCACGTACGAGGTGGTCTTCGTCGGCGCCGACGCCACCAGTGAGGTGCCGGTGGGCACGCTGACCACCAATCTCGCTGGCAACGGCCACTTGATCGCGCGCGATACCTTCCCCGTCGGCGCGCGCGGGGTCGGCCACGTGATCCTCAAGCGTGACGGCGCCGACCAGTTCGTGACGGGCTTCGCCGTGAGTCGCTGACCGCGCGAGCGTCGCTGACCCGGAGGGGGGCTTCGCCCCCCTCCCTCGCGCGTACAATCGCCACGTGGACATGGCGGACGATGCCGCGCGATATCACCGGATCCAGCTGTACCTCGGGGTCGTGGGAGTCGTCATCACCGTCGCCTATCTGGTCGGCGTGCTGGCCTCCGGCTTCTCGGCGCAGCTGACGCTCATCGTGTCGGTGGTCTCGGACGCGTGGTGGGTGCAGGTCGCCGTGGTGGCGGCCGTGCTGGGGCTGGGGCAGATGCTGGTCGGCTTTCCGCTCCGGGTGCTGCGGGGATTCTGGCTGCCGCGGCGCTTCGGTCTGCTGCACCAGTCCCTGGGGAGCTGGCTCGCCGATGGCGCGAAGGCGGCGGCGCTGGGCGGCGCGCTCGCCCTCGGCGGCCTGCTCGTCGTGTACGGCCTGCTGCGTGTCACGCCGTGGTGGTGGCTCATCGCCGCCGCGGTGTTCTTCGTCGTCGGCATCGCGCTGGCCGCGCTCTTCCCCGTGCTCATCGTGCCGCTCTTCTACCGGCTCACGCGGCTGAGCGACACCGCGCTGGAGCGGCGGCTGCTGGGCCTCGCCGACCGGGCCGGCGTGGCGGTCATCGGCTGCTGGGTCGTGGATCAGTCGCGCAAGAGCCGCACGGCCAACGCCGCGGTGGTCGGCCTCGGCCGCACGCGGCGCATCATCCTCTTCGACACGCTGGCCACGAGCTTTCGCGAGGACGAGGTGGAGGCGGTGCTGGCGCACGAGCTGGGACACCACGTCCACGGCGATCTCCGGCGCGGGCTCCTCGTGCAGGGCGCGCTCACGCTGGTGACGTTCTGGGCCGCCGCTTGGCTCCTCACGGCCGGCGTTCCCTTCTGGAATCTGGAGGGCACGGCCGATCCCGCCGGGCTGCCCTGGCTCGCGCTCGTGATGATGCTGCTCGGCGCCGTGCAGCTGCCGCTCGCCAACGGCTTCTCGCGCTGGATCGAGCGGCAGGCCGACGACTTCGCGCTCGCGCTCACGCGCGACCCCGACGCCTTCATCGGCGCCATGGAACGGCTCGGCACCCTCAACCTCGCCGAGCGCCGCCCGCACCGCCTCAAGGAAATCTTGCTCTACTCACACCCCGCGCTCGATCGCCGCATCGCGCGCGCACGAGGAGTTTCGACATGAGCGTGCGTCGTACGCTGCGCAGCCTGATCGGACAGAAGAACGCCCTCGTGGTGCCGGGCGCCTACGACGGCGTGTCCGCGCGCCTCGTGGAGCGCGCGGGCTTTCCGGCCGTCTACATGACCGGCTATGGCACCTCGGCGTCGCGCCTCGGCCTGCCCGATCTCGGCTACGCGGGCCTCGCGGAGATGGCCGATCATGCGCGCAATCTCGCGGCGGCGGTCTCCATCCCGCTGGTGGCCGACGCCGACACGGGGTACGGCAACGCGCTGGGCGTGCGCCGCACGGTGCAGGCCTACGAGGCGGCCGGCGTCGCGGCGCTGCACATCGAGGATCAGGTCGCGCCCAAGCGGTGCGGCCATCTGAGCGGCCACCAGATCGTTCCGCTCGGTGAGTTCGCCGGGAAGATCCGCGCGGCGGTCGACGCGCGGCGCGATCCCGACCTCCTGATCATCGCCCGCACCGACGCCATCTCCGCCGTCGGCTTCGACGAGGCGCTGCGGCGCGGCGAGGCGGCCGCGCGCGCGGGCGCCGACGTGCTGTTCATCGAGGCCCCGCGCGACGAGGCGCAGGTGGAGAAGGTCGCGAAGAGCTTCGACACGCCGCTGCTCTACAACTACGCCTCGGGCGGCCGCTCCCCGCTGCTGCCGATGGCCACGCTGCGCGCGCTGCGCTACGCGATCGTCATCCTGCCGGTGGACACGCTGATGGTGGCGACCAAAGCGATGGCGGACTTCCTGGCCGAGGTGCGCCAGCGCGATGACGTGCTGGCGCTGACCGACCGTTACTTCTCGTTCGCGGAGTTCAATCGGCTGATCGGCGCCACCGAGCAGATGGCGCTGGCGGATCGCTACAAGGACGGGTAAGCGTCGGGCAGGCTCGCCGCCTGCCCGACGGGAAGGACAGCTGGGTTAGTTCGCGTTCGCGCACACCACGCCCATCTCGGCGGGGCTGGTGTACCCGCCGAAGCTCACGTCGTTGTTCAGCGAGAAGGTCCACTGCCCGCGGCCGCTCGGCCACCCCGACCACGTGACGTTCGACGGGAACGGCTGGCGGACGCCGCCCAGCATGCTGTTCAGAAATCCCGAGAGCACGGCCGCCGTGCCCGGGCAGTTGATCACGAGCGTCTGGGTCCTGATCGAGCCGGAACCACCCAGGTTCACGGTCGTGCCGACGACGAACGTCTGGTAGTTGCTGAGACCCGGCGCGCCCTGCGGACCGACGGGACCCTGCGCACCGGCGGGACCCTGCGGACCCGTCGCGCCCTGCACGCCCTGAGGACCCTGAGCGCCTACAGGACCTTCAGGACCGGCCGGACCCTGGGGGCCAGCCGCACCCGTCAGACCCACCGCCCCCGGCAGACCCGCGGGGCCCTGGGCACCCGTGGCACCAGTCGCACCCGTTGCGCCGACAGGGCCCGCGGGACCCTGCGGGCCGATCGGACCCATCGCGCCAGGGGCACCAGCCGGACCTTGCGGACCCACCGCACCGACGGCGCCATCCAGACCGGCGGGGCCCTGCGGACCCATCGGGCCCACCGGGCCAGCAACGCCTTGCGGGCCGACAGCGCCCGTCGCGCCGACGGGACCAACTGGGCCCTGTGGGCCGGTCGCGCCCACGGGGCCGACGGGGCCCTGCGCACCGGACGCACCCGTCGCGCCCGCAGCGCCATCGAGACCAGCGGGACCCTGCGGACCCATGGGGCCAGCCGGGCCGGCCGGTCCCTGCGAGCCGGCAGGCAGGCCGTCGTTGAGGTCGTAGTAGCCGATCGCCACCGAGAGCGCGGCACGCTGCTTACGACCGTCCCCGCGCACGACACTGACCTCGTAGTTGCCCGGCGCGAGATCGGTCGGCAAGGTCACGACGATCTCGTGCGCGGACTGCTGGATGATGTCGAGCTGCAGTCCCGCGATCCACACCGTCACTGCACCGTCGCCGAACTCACCACCGAGCGTGAGCGCCCCGTGCTCGGGATACGCCGTCTGCAGTGACAGCTGAGCGCGCCGGCCGTAGTGATGGCCCTCGTCGTCCGCCTGTGACAGCGACGGCCCGAGCGTCAGCGATGCAGCGACGACAAGCGTGAGACCGAACGCGGTGATCGTGCGCGGTGCCATTGCACTCCCCAAGTGCAAGACGGCCCTGGGATCGTCCAGCCGGGATTCGACGACTCCCGGCCTGGCGTGTGGGCCGGGCCCTTCCCAGTGCATAGACCCGACCAAGCGCAGAAGTTCCTGGAAAGGCTGGCATCCGTGGCCCCCGCCAGGCGAGCGCAGCGGACGATAAGTAGGCGGCGGGTGACACGCTGTCATGTGCGAATGGCCGCTGTCTGACCAGCCGCCACGCTCGGCGCTAGAGATCGTTGCCGGCGTACGACTGGTTGAACGACTTGTTGCAGAGCGGGAAGTCGGGAACGATGTTGTTGATCAGCGCGTAGGACAGCGCGGGCCAGTTCAGGAATGACGGGTCGAAGACCTTCACGCGCTCGAGCGCCCCGCCCGCTCCCGCCATCACCCAGTGGATCACGGCGCCACGCCAGCCCTCCACCAGCGAGAACGCGGGCGCGAACGGGGGAAGCGGCGGCGGCGGCACCGCCAGCGGGCCCGCCGGCAGCGTCTCCAGCGCGCGCCGGATGAGCCGCGCCGACTCGCGTACTTCCTCGACGCGCACGAGCGTGCGCGCCCGCACGTCGCCGGCGTCGCCCACGCTCACGCGCGGCGCCAGCTCGGCGTACGCGGCGAACGGATGGTCGCGGCGGACGTCGGCGTCGAGGCCCGAGGCACGCGCCACCACGCCAAGCACGCCGTGATCGCGCGCGGTCCGCGTGGTCAGCCGGCCGGTCGTGTCGAGCCGGTCCGCCACCAGCGTGTTCTCGAGGCTGATCGCCACCATCTCGTCGAAGTCGCGGACCGCCGCCTCCACCTCGGCGGCCACGTCCACGCCGGCGGGCGCGTCGCTCGCCACGCCGCCGACGATCACGCCGCCGCGCAGCAAGCGATTGCCGGTCACGCGCTTGTTGAGCCGGAGCAGCCGCTCGCGGATCCGGAAGCAGTGCGCGTGGGCGACGGCGAAGCCGGTGTCGTTGAGGATCATGCCGACGTCGCCGACATGGTTGTAGAGCCGCTCGAGCTCCAGGAGGAGCACGCGCAGCCAGCGGGCGCGCATCGGCGCGGTGACGCCGGCGGCGGCCTCGACGGCCTGACAGTACGCGAGCGCGTGGCCGATGGTGGTGTCGCCCGAGATCCGCTCGGCCAGCGCGACGCCGTCGGCCGGCGCGCGGCCCTCGAAGAGCTTCTCGGTGCCCTTGTGCGTGAAGTACAGGCGGGCCTTCATGTCGATGATGGTCTCGCCCACCACGCTGAAGCGGAAGTGCCCGGGCTCGATGATGCCGGCGTGCACCGGCCCCACCGGGATCTCGTACACCCCCTCGCCGCCCACCTGCTGGAAGGGAAACGGCTGGCCGTCGTCGTGGAATTCGCGCGCGGGCGCGTCCTTGCGCAGCGGAAACCAGTCGGCCGGCCAGAACGCGTGGCGCACGAGCGGGCGCGGATCGGGGTGGCCGAGCGCGCAGATGCCGAGAAGATCGGCGATCTCCCGCTCGAAGCGCGACGCCGGATAGTGCAGCGTGGCCAGCGAGGGAATCGCGGGCTCGGCCGCGTCGACGGCGACCGTCGCGTGCACGAACCAGTCCTCGACCGGCCGCGCGAACAGATAGTGCACCTCGAACGTCCCGTCCGGAGCGCGGCGGTCGGCGCCGATCATCAGCCGCAGGTCGGCACGCAGCTCGCGGATGAGCAACCGCGCCAGCGGCGCCACGTCGGCCGCGCCGAGCTGGCAGTGCAGCTCGCGCCCGCGCACGACGCGGACGTCGCGCGCCTGCGGCAAGCGCGCGATGATGGTCTCGGCGACGGCGGCGGGCAGGCTCATGGCGTGATGATCCCGGCGATGCCGAGCAGCAGCCGCTCCACCGGCGCCGGCACCGCCAGGCCCAGCACGACCAGCGCGACCAGACAGGCGCCGAGCGGCAGCAGCGCCCAGCGCCCGCCCTCGCCGACCGGCACGCCGGCCGGCGGGCGGCCGTACAGCATGCGGTTCAGGTGGCCGAGGACGCCGACGAAGCCCACCGCGAGCAGCGCCAGCACGAGCACGATCGTGAGCGGGCGACCGGCGGCGAAGCCCGCGCGCACCAGCGCGAACTCGGAGACGAACATTCCGAACGGCGGCAGCCCGAGCACCGCCAGCATCCCGGCCGCGAAGAACCCACCGGTCCACGGCATCACGCGCAGCAGCCCCGCCACCCCGCCGATCTCGGGGGTCCGGTAGCGGCGCAGGACGCGGCCGGCCAGCAGGAACATCATCGACTTCGCCACGCTGTGGTTCAGCAGGTGCAGCATCGCCGCGAACACGCCCAGGGGGCCGAGCCCGAGCCCGACGCAGATCAGCCCGGTGTGCTCGATGCTGGAGTAGGCCAGCATCCGCTTGTAATTGCGCTGCGTGACGAGGCTGAGGCTGCCGATGGCCAGCGACAGCACGCCGAGGAGCCCGATCACCTCGTCGGCGAAGCCGTGGCCGACGGCCGCTCGCACCACCGCCTGCCAGCGCACGATCGCGTAGAGCGCGACGGCGAGCAGCACCCCCGACATCATCGCGCTGAGCGCGGCCGGGGCCTCGGAGTGCGCATCGGGTAGCCAGGTGTGCATCGGCGCCAGGCCGGCCTTGGTGCCGTAGCCGATGAGGATGAAGACGAAGGCGAGGTCGAGCACGTGCGGGTTCAACGCCGGCGCCACGTCGCGCAGCAGCGTCCAGCTCAGCGCGGAGGTCTCGCGGCCGACGAGCGTGGCGAAGTCGAAGTACGCCAGCACGGTACCGGCGAAGGCCAGCGCGATGCCGACGGAGCCGATGAGCACGTACTTCCACGACGCCTCCACCGAGGCCTTGCTGGCCTGCAGCGGAATCAGCAGCGCGGAGGTGATCGTGGTCGCCTCGATGGCCACCCACATGAAGCCGACGTTGTCGGTGGTGACGGCGAACAGCATGGTGGCGGCGAAGAGGTTGGCGAAGATCCGGAAGCGCCGGGCCTGCGCGGCGTCCCAGCCGTCGTCACCGAGCCCGGGCCCCAGCCACGCGGCCAGCGCGCCCACCACGCTCACGCAGAAGGCCAGGAGCGCGGAGAGCGCGTCCGCGCGCAG
>JBKPRI010000018.1:0-13164 GCA_046734515.1 Candidatus Methylomirabilota bacterium
AGAAGAACGCGCGGGGGACGCCGATGCGTGCGCCCTTGAGGCCGTCACGCTTGAGATGCGGCGTGTAGTCGTGGTCGCGCGGCAGCGCGCACACGCCCATGGCGCGATCGTTCGGGTCCGGTCCGGTGCCCTCGAGGGCGCCGAGCAGGATCGCGGCGTCGGCCACGGTGCGCGCCATGGGCCCGGCGGTGTCCTGGTCGGCGGTGATCGGGATGATGCCGTAGCGGCTGATGCGGCCGACGGTCGGCTTGATGCCGACCAGCATCGTCTGGTTCGCCGGGCTGAGGATGGAGCCCGACGTCTCGGTGCCGACGTTGGCGGCCCAGAAGCTGGCCGCGGTCCCGATGCCCGAGCTCGAGCCGCCGGTGGGCAGGACCACGCGCCCGTCGTTGCTCCCCTCGCGCGGATCGCGCCGCGGGTCGTACGGATTGAAGCCGTAGCCGGCCAGGCCGCTGAAGTTCGCCGGCATCGGCGTGGGCGGCCCGGCCACCCAGTTGGCCAGCTCCGTCATCACCGTCTTGGCGATGATGACGGCGCCGGCCGCGCGCAGGTTGCGGGTGACCGTCGCCTCGTACCCGGGCCGATAGCCTTCGAAGGCGACGGCGCCGCCCGTGGTGGGCATGTCGGTCGTGTGGATGTTGTCCTTGAGCGCGATCGGGATGCCGTGCAGCGGTCCGCGCACGCGGCCCTGCGCGCGCTCGCGGTCGAGGGCGTCGGCCTCCTCGAGCACGCGCGGGTTGACCGTGATGATCGCCTTGAGCTGATCCTCGTAAAGCGCGATGCGCGTGAGGTATTCGACGACGAGCTGGCGCGAGGTGACCCGTCCGCTCGCCAGCGCTTTCTGGAGCTCGGGAATTCCCGTCTCGACGACGTTGAACGCGGACCCGGCCTGACCCGCCCCGGCCATCCGCCCGGCGCACCCGGCGAGCGTCACGATCGCCAGCGCGATTGCCACGACGCCTGTGCGCGCCATCGTGCTCTCCCTGCTACTTGGCGGCCGGGGTGATCACCGTCTTCGCGCCGCGGCCGGCCGTGGCGTGGGCGAAGGCTTCCTCGGCCCTGGTGAGCGGAAAGCGCGCGCCCACCAGGCTCTTGACCCCGAGCTTCGGCATCAGCGCCAGCGCGCGGCGGAAGGCCGTCCCGCGGCCGAAGGCGCCGTGGATGCGGATCTCGCGGAAGTGGACGTCGAAGAGATCGAGCGGGAGCCGGCTGTCCTTGGGGCTCACGCCCACCAGCTGCAGCACGCCGGTCGGCTTCACCAGCGACAGCGCCTGGGCCACCAGCTCGGGCTTGCCGACCGCCTCGCACACGACGTCGGCGCCGCGGCCGCCGGTCAGCTTCAGCACGCGCTGGCGCAGGTCCTCCTGCGTGGGATCGACCGTGTGCGTGGCGCCGACCCGCCGCGCAATCGTACGGCGCTCCTCGATGGGATCGGAGAGGACCAGGCGCGTGGCCCCGCGGCGCTTGGCCAGCACCATCGTCAGCAGGCCCATGATGCCGCCGCCCATCACCACCACCGTCGCCCCCTGCGGCATGGCGAACATCTCCAGGCCGGACAGGCAGCAGGCGGCGGGCTCGGTCAGCGCCGCGGTGACGGGATCGAGGCCGCGCGGCAGCGGATGCACGCAGTGCTCGGGCAGCGCGACGCGCTCGGCGAAGCCCCCGACGCGCGTGGCGCCCGCGCACTGGCTGATGCGGCCCGCCGCGCACTCGGCGCACTTGCCGCAGCCGTACGAGGGCTCGCAGGCGACGGTGCGCCCGACGAGCCGCGGGCTCACGCCCCGGCCCACCGCGGTGACGACGCCGGTGTACTCGTGGCCGAGCACGAGCGGCGGCTTCCACGGAAACAGGCCCTGCGTGGCGTGGATGTCGGTGCCGCAGATGCCGGCCGCCTGCACGGCGACGACGACCTGCTTGGGCCCGGCGACGGGCTCCGGCGCCTCGTCGATGGTGAATCGCGGGCCGCCCTGCCAGGTGGCGACCTTCATGGGCTCAGCGTCCCTTGAAGTGCGGCGCGCGCTTCTCGACGAAGGCCTTGATGCCCTCGGTGGCGTCCTCGGTCTCGAAGCACGTGTTCTGCGCGAACGTCTCGTATTCGAGCGCGGTGCGCAGGTCGCTCTCGGCGTTGCGGTAGAGACCGCGCTTGGCCAGCCGGATGGCGATGGGCGGCCCGGCGGCGATCGCGCGCGCCAGCGTGTGGGCCGCGGGCAGGAGCTCCTCGGGTGCCAGCACCTGGCTCACGATGCCCAGGCGCAGCGCCTCGGCCGCGTCGATGACGGCGCCGGTGAAGATCAGCTCGGCCGCCTTGGCCATGCCGACGACGCGCGGCAGGAAATACGTGCCACCCCAGTCGGGATGCAAGCCGCGCTTGACGAAGGCCTGCGAGAACGTCGCCGCCGTGGAGGCCAGCCGGATATCGCAGCCGAGCGCCAGGTTCATGCCGGCCCCGGCCGCGGCGCCGTTGACGGCGGCGATGATCGGCTGCGGCGCGTCGCGCATGGCCAGCAGCGTGCGGTCGCGCCCGGGAGCGATCTTCTCCAGCAGGGGCCGCTCGCGGCGGCCGTCCTTGGCTTCGCTCATGGCCTTCACGTCACCGCCCGAGCAGAAGCCCTTGCCGGCGCCCGTGATGATCATCACGCGGACCTCGGGATCCGCGGCCGAGCGCGTGATGGCGTCGTGCAGGTCGTCGCGCAGGCTGCCGCCGAGCGCGTTGAGGCGGTCGGGACGATTCAGCGTGAGCGTGGCGATGTTGTCCTTCACCTCGTAGAGCAGGCACTCGTAGGTCATCGTGTGAACTCCCTCAGCACGCGGCCCGGACGGCCGCAGCCGGTGAGCGGCCCGCGCTGGTCCACCGTGCGCACGCCGTTGATCCAGACGCCGTGGACGCCGACGGCCGGCGTGTCCAGCCGCGTGGCCCCCGTCGGCAGGTCATTCACGCGGCGCTTGGGGCCGCGTCCCACCGTGGCCGGATCGAAGAGCAGCAGGTCGGCCCAGGCGCCCGGCGCCAGCCGGCCGCGATCGGCGATGCGGTACGCCGTCGCCACGTCGCTCGTCACCCGCTTGACGGCCTGCGGCAGCGTGAGATCGCCGCGCTCGCGCACCCAGTGGCCGAACAGGTGCAGGCCGAAGCCGGCGTCGCAGAGGAACGACAGGTGCGCGCCGGCGTCGGAGAGCGCGACGGCGGCGTGCTGGTGACGAAGCAAGCGGCGCACCTCGTTCTCGTCGGTGTTGAACAGCTTGCAGTCGAACATCGCGTCCAGCTCACCCTCGAGGCCGAAGTCGAGGAAGACGTCCCACGGATCGCGCCCCGACTGTTCGGCGAGCGCGCCGATCGTCTGGCCGATCATGGGCTCGTGCTCCGGGCGCCGGACCTCGGCGATCGTCAGGTGCGGGAAGGTCTTGTAGCTGAACCGGTTTGGCACGCCGGGCGTGGCCGCCTCCTCCTTCAGGCTCTTGCGGAAGGAGGGATCGGCGAGCACGCGGCGGTAGGCGGCCTCGTCGTCGCCGGCCAGGATCGCCGGCCGCCAGGCGAGAAACGCCTCGAGCGGGTAGGGGTGGCGCAGCGTGAATTCCATGCCGAGCGGGAAGCAGCCCACCTGCGCCCACAGCTCGCGGCCGCGCGCGCGCGCCGCCTCGATCTCCGCGAGCTCGCGGAACACGCGGGTGGGGTCGCCGGGATCGACGAACATCGCGGCGATCATCACCGGCCGCCCGCTCTGGGCGGCGATCGACTCCAGCCACGGGATGGTGGAGGTCATGCCCTTGGTGAGCATGAACACGCCCCGCCCGGCCTCGCCGAGCGCGCCGGTGAGCGCGAGCATCTCGGCCTCGTCGGCCAGGCGCGAGGGCATCGGGATGCCGTTCTCGCCGTTGTGCTGCTCGAGCGTGGAGGTGGCGAACCCGATGGCGCCGGCCCGCACGGCCTCCAGCACCAGCCGGCGCATCTCGGCGATCTCCGCCGGCGTGGCCGTACGCCGGGTGGCGTCGGCGCCCAGCACGTACGTGCGCACCGAGGAGTGGCCGACGAACGAGGCGACGTTGGGCACCACGCCGCGGCGCTCCATGGCGTCGAGAAACTCCGGATAGCTCTCGAATTCCCAGCGCACGCCGGCGCGCAGCGCGTCGAGTGACATCCCCTCGACGTGGGTCAACGCGCGCAGGGTGAGGTCGCGATCGTCCGGACGGCAGGGCGCGATGGTGAAGCCGCAGTTGCCGATGACCACCGTGGTGACGCCGAGGGCGGTGGAGGGCGTCGCGAAGGGGTCCCACGTGAGCTGCGCGTCGTAGTGGGTGTGGATGTCCACGATGCCCGGCGCCAGCGCCAGCCCGCGCGCGTCCACGCGCTCGCGGGCGGCCCCGAGATCACGGCCGACCGCGGTGATGCGCCCGCCGCTCACGGCCACACCGCCCTCGCGCGGCGCGCCGCCGAGGCCGTCGTGGACGACGGCGTTGTCGATGACGAGGTCGTGCATCCGCTAGCCGTGCATGACCAGACCGCCGTCCACGCTCAGCGCCTGCCCCGTCATGTAGCCGGCGCGGTCGGTGCAGAGAAAGGCGATCACGTTGGCGACGTCCTGCGGCTTCTCCATGCGGCCGAGCGGCACGGACTTCTCGCGCTGGCGCGTGAACTCCTCGGGCGTGAGGCCCAGCAGCTTCGACTGGTCGCGCGCCACCATCTGCCACATGTCGGTCTCGACGAAGCCCGGACACACGCAGTTGACGCGGATGCCGTCGGCCGCGTGGGCGAGGGCCAGGCTCTTCGTCATGCTCACCACGGCCGCCTTGCTGGCGTTGTAGGGCAGGTTGGTCTTGCTGCCGATCTTGCCGGCCATCGAGGCCAGGCTCACGATGCTGCCCCGGCGGGCCGCGATCATCGTCGGCAGCACGGCCTGGGTCGCGAAGAACACCGCCTTGGCGTTGATGTTCATGATCGCGTCCCAGTGCTCCTCGGTGATGTCCATCGTGCCGGCGGCGCGATAGATGCCGGCGTTGTTCACCAGGATGTCGATGCGCCCGAACTGTGACTTCGTGCGCTCGGCCATCTGCGCGAGGTCCGCCCGCTTCGTCACGTCCGTCGGGATGACGGCGGCGCGGCGACCGACGTCCTTGACGAGCTTGGCCGTGGTGTCGGCACCGTTCTGGTCCAGCTCGGCGATGACGATGTCGGCACCCAGCTTGGCCAGCTCCAGGGCGGTGGCCCGGCCGATGCCGCGGCCGGCGCCGGTGACGATCGCAACCTGTCGTTGCAGTTCCATCGGGCGTTCTCCCTTCCCTATCCCTAAATGCTCGGAGCGCCCCGGCGAATCCGGGGCGCTCCTCGATGCCGCTGCAGGCCGCCCGGCGGGTGGCTACTTGCCGGCGCGGGCCTCGAGCAGGAGCTTCACCTCGTTGGCGGCGGCGCGCCACAGCGGGAAGCCGGGCTCGTTGTAGGCGTCGTTGACCTGCTTGCGGAACTCGTTCATGGCCTCGTCCTTCTTGTCGGCCGGGGCCACGTCGAGCGTCTTGGACCGGATGAGGGCGGCCTTGCCGGTGGCGGCGTGGGCCCGCTCGATCCAGCGGCCGATCTCGTTCCAGTTCTGGTCGAAGAAGACGACGATCGGAATCGACTGGTAGCCGTTGTTCAGCAGCGAGTCGCGGAGATCGGTCTCCTTGTCCCGGAAGAACACGCGGAGCTCGGCGCCGGGGATCGCTTCCACGATGTTGGCGATCAGCGGCGAGTTCCGGTGGACGTCCCCGCACCAGTTCTCCGCGGTCATGATGACGTACTTGACGCCCTTCACGCTGCTGAAGAACTTGCGCTCGTCGTCCGTGAGCTTGGTCTTGCCGTAGTTTTCCTCGGTCCGGGCCCGGGTGTCGCCCATCTGGGCCATGTAGTCCTTCCAGGTCAGGCCGCTCTTGAACCGCGTGTCGTCCATGGGGATCTTGCTCTGGGCCATGTCGTCTCTCCTCCGGTCTGGCGATAGTCTCTCGACCGCGAGGCCCCTTTATACACCCAATGTGCTTAACTGTCAGGGTGCGCTCGCTCCCCCGCCGGTGGCTCATCGTCCTCGCGCTCTTCGTCGTCACGTACGGGATTTCCACGCCGCTCGCGGCCTATGGCGTGTTCCTGCCGGTCCTGGCCGAGGCGTTCGGCTGGAGCCGCGGCGCGCTGTCCACGGCCCTCTCCGTCAACCTGCTGCTCGGCGGGGTCGCGGGCTTCGCGGTGGGCACGCTGGCCGACCGTCACGGCCCTCGCGTGATGCTGGTGATCACGGTCGCGCTCGCCGGCACGGGCTTCGCGCTGGTCGGTGTGGTCGGCGCCCTGTGGCAGCTCTTCCTGTTCGTGGGCGTCCTGGGCGGCATCGGCATGTCGAGCTTCTATCTGCTGGCGGCGGCGACGGTGAGCCACTGGTTCGAGGAGCGCCGCGCGCTGGCCATCGCGCTCGTGCTGGTCGGCTTCAACCTCGGCTACATCTCCGCCGGGCCGCTGGCCGCCTGGCTGATCGCGCACCTCGGCTGGCGCGCGGCCTACGCGTTGCTGGGCGCGGGTTGCGGCGTGCTCACGCTGCTCGCCGCGCTCACGGTGCGCCTGCCACGGCCGGGCGAGGCCCCGCCACGGCGTGCCAGCGCGGGGGCGCCCGCGCGCGACGTCACCCTGCGCGAGGCGCTGGCCGATCCGCGCCAGTGGTACCTGAACGCGTCCTGGTTCCTCACGGGCGGCCTCGCGCTGATGATCTCCGTGCACATCGTGCCGTTCGCGCGCGATCAGGGCATCGGGCTGGCCGCGGCCTCGCTGGCGCTGACCGCGTACGGCCTCGGCTCGGCGACGGGCCGCGTCGGCTCCGGTGTCCTCTCCGAGCACCTGGGCGTGCCCGCCACGATCCGCATCGGCTACGTGCTGCAGACCGCGGCGCTGCTGGGCGTGTGGTGGGCGCCCTCGCAGAACGCGCTGCTGGCGGCAGTGGTGCTCTTCGGCGCCGGCTTCGCCGCCGCCGACACGATGTTCACCAAGGTCATTCCCGACGTCTTCGGCATGCGCGCGCTCGGCGCGATCATGGGCGTGCTGGCGCTGGGCTGGCGGGTCGGCGCGGCGCTGGGACCGGCGGCGGCGGGATTCTTCTACGACGCCACCGGCTCGTACGCCATGCCGTTCGGCGCGGCGCCGATCGCCGTGCTGCTGAGCTGGGGCTTGTTCAGCGCGGGGACGCGGCGGCGCGTGCACGCGGCCGGCCGCGCCGGCTGAGCCCCCGTGCCGCGGGCGTATCATCCACATCTCGGTTGTTACGGAGAACAGGAGGCCGTCGATGGATTGTTGCGCGCACGAGGGGCCGGGCGGGGGGGACGCGAAGTTCGATATCAGCAAGGTGGCGGATGGGGTGTGGGCGGCGGTGGCGGCGCCGGCGTACAAGGTGAACTGCAACACGGCGATCATCGAGAACGATGACGGGCTGATGGTGGTGGACACGCACTCCAAGCCCTCGGCGGCCAAGGTGATCGTGGAGCGGCTGCGGCAGATGTCGAGCAAGCCGGTGCGCTACGTGGTCAACACGCACTTCCACTGGGACCACTGGCACGGCAACGAGGTCTACCCGCAGGCCTACCCGAATGCGGAGATCGTCACCAACGACATCACGCGCGAGGCGATGGTCAAGAAAGGTCTCAAGCGGATCCAGGATCACGCGCGCCAGGTGCCCGCGGAGATCACGAAGCTGGAGGCCGACGTGGCCGCGGCCCGCGGTGACGCACGCACGCGGCTCGAGAACGATCTGCGCCTGGCCCGCGCGTACCTCGACGAGGTGAAGGCGCTGAAGCCGGCGCTGCCTACGATCCAGTTTGAGCGGACGATGAAGCTCTACCGTCGCGATCGCGAGATCCACCTGCTGCACCTCGGGCGTGCCCACACCGAGGGCGACGTGTTCGTCTACCTGCCGAAGGAGAAGGTGGTGATCACCGGCGACGCCATGATCGGCTGGACGCCGTACATGGGCGACGGCTACCCGGAGGACTGGGTGGGCACGCTGGACCGGCTGGCCGCGCTCGACTTCACGCACATCATCATGGGCCACGGCGATCCGTGCGGCCGCGAGTGGCTCACGGTCTTCCGCAATTACGTGCGCGACATGGTGGAGGGCGTGCGGCGCGAGGTCGCGGCCGGCGCCACGCTCGACGAGGTCAAGGCGCGCGTGCCGGCGGCGCTGGCCGGCACCTACGAGAAGCCCTTCTCGAAGTACGGCGACTACCGGCCGTGGCGCATGGGCATCCTGGCCAACATCGAGCGCACCTACGCGATGGTGAGCTGAGCCCCGCGACGACCGCCGCCGCCTCCGACGATTCGGTCGTCGTCCGGGCGGCGGCGGTGCTCGGCCTGGTCTGGCTCGGCGATGCGCTGATCTACGTGGTCCTGCCGCTGCACGCGCAGGCCTTCGGCATCAGCCTCGGCCTCGTCGGCGTGGTGCTCTCGCTCAACCGCATCGTGCGGATCCTCGGCTACGGCTGGGTCACGCGGCTGAGCCGGCGGCTCGGGATGCGCGCGCTCACCGCGTGGGCGGCGCTCGGCGCCGCGCTCTCCACGCTCGGCTACGGCGCGCTGCTCGGCGTGCTCCCCCTGCTGCTGGCCCGGCTCGTGTGGGGGCTCGCCTACGGCGTGCTGAACGTGACGACCACCGCCTACGCCATCGGCGACGGCGGGCGGCCCGGCCGGCGCGTCGGGCTCAATCGCGCGGTGAGCACGGTGGGCCCCGCCCTCGCGCTGAGTGTCGGCGCGTGGCTGGCGGTGACGCTGGGACCGCGCGCGGTGTTCGTGGTGCTCGGGGTCGTCGGTCTCGTCGCCGTGCCGCTCGCGCTGACGCTGCCGCGGGAGATCGCCGCGGGCCACGGCGACGCGGGCCGCGGCGGCACGCGCTGGCGGCCGTCGACGCTCAACCTGCTCTTCTTCATGCTCTCGGCCATCGAGGGCGCGTTTGCCACCACGCTGTCGCTGCTCTTCGCGGGCGCCTCGTCGGTAACCTCGGCGGTGCTGGCCGCCGGGCTGGTGCTCGCCCTGCAGCGGGTCACCATCGTGCTGCTCTCGCTGCTGGCCGGCCCGCTGATCGATCGCATCGGCGCACGCAACCTGCTGGCGCCGTGCGTGGTGGTCATCGTCGCCGGCCTGCTCGGAATCGCGCACGGCGCGGTCTACGTCTCGGCGATCGTGGTCGTCATTGCGCGGGCCGTGCTCGGCACCGCGGGCCCGGTGCTGGCCACGCAGGAGCGCGCCGGCAGCACGGTCGAACGGCTGGCCGCGTTCGCCACCTGGGTGGACTCGGGGCTCGCGGTGGGCCCGCTCATCGGCGGCTTCGCCGTCGCGCGCTTCGGGATGCCGGCGCTCTACGACGCGCTGGCCGTGGGGATCGTGGTCGCGCTCGCCGTGCACGTCGTGGCGCGGCGGCGCGCGGCGCTAGGCGTCTAGCGCATCCACCGGGTCGGGTCCGATCCACTGGATGTTCGAGCCGGCGCCCTTCACGGCTGTGACCTCGATCTCCACGACGAGCTCGGGGCGCGCCAGGCCGCTGATGCGACAGCCGAGCGAGGCCGGATGGCTCTTCGCGAACGGCGTCGGTCCTTCGCCGTGCGCGCGGTTCTGCCGGACGCCCGCCACCGTGAACGTGCGGCGGCGCACGACGTCATCGAGCGTGGCGCCGGCCTGGCCGAGCGCGCCGCGGGCGACGTCGATCGCGAGGTCGGCCTGGGCGGCCCAGTCGCCGGCGGCCTGCACCTCGCCCTTCGATGACATCGACGTGCAGCCGCTGACGTGGACGACGTCGCCGACGGCGACGGCACGCGCGTAACCGCGCGGCTTCTCGCGCATGTGCTCGGTGTAGATGTCGCGGCGGCTCTTTCCCGCGCCGATGATCGCCTCGGCCTCGATCTCGATCAGCATCTCCGGCCGGAGCAGCGCGGGAATGCCCAGCAGCGTGGAGACCGGGCGGACGTCGCCGAGCGCCTCCACCCAGCCGCGCGTGTAGTCGTCGAGCCGCGTGAGATCGGTCACGTACGTCTTGGTGTAGACGAGGTCCTCGCGCGCGGCGCCGGCCTGGGCCAGCGCGCCGAAGATCGTGTCCATCGTCAGCCGCGTCTGCCGGTACATGTCGCCGGGGGCCTCGACCTGGCCGGCCGCGTTCAGCGTCGTGGTGCCCGAGACGAAAACGCGGTCGCCGACGCGCACGGCCCGCGAGTAGGCGAAGGTGGCCTCGGTCGGGCGTCCGGACGAGATGCGCCGCGCGGACGCGCCGGCGCCGTCCACGGCGTCCAGCTCGATCTCGACGAGCATGTCGGGATGGTTGAGGCCGTTGACCTCGACCAGCGTGGCGGCCGGGCGCGCCTGCTGGAAGTACTTCGCCACGGCACGGGCTGCCGCGTCGCCGAGCGCCATGTCGGTGACGTACATCCGGTTGCGCACGACGTCATCGAGCCGGCCGCCGGCCTTGCCCATGCTCCACGCGGCGATCTTCATGATGGCGTCCACCTGGGCGGCCACGTCGCCCTTGCCGCGGACCGCGCCCGCGCGATCGAGGGAGGTGGTGCCCGCTTGCAGGACGGTGTCGCCGACGCGGAGCGCGCGTGAATAGTGGGCGACCTGCTCGAGCTGGCGGCCGGAGTGCACGTTGATGCGCCGTGGTGTCGTCATGACCGGGATTGTATCCCGTCCGTCACATTGACGGCGGCTGCGCACCACGCTAGCGTCGGGCACATGAGCGAGGGGATTCACACCCGCCGCTGGACGCGCGCGGAGTACGACCGATTGATCGAGATCGGCGTGTTCAAGCCGGACGAGTCGCTCGAGCTCCTCGGCGGCGAGCTCATCGTCGGCGAGCCGCAGAGCAGCCCGCACTACACCGCCATCGGGCTCGTCGAGGACGCCCTGCGCACGGCGCTCGGGCCCGGGTGGCTCGTGCGCCCGCACGGGCCACTGGCGCTCGACGAGGAGTCCGAGCCGGAGCCGGACGTCTCGCTGGTGCCCGGCACGTGGCGCGACTACAGCGCAGAGCACCCGGCGCGGCCGGTGCTCGTCGTCGAGGTCTCCCTCTCCCGGTTGACGTTCGACCGCGAGCACAAGGGCAGTCTCTACGCGCGCGCCGGCCTCGCGGACTACTGGATCCTCAACCTCGTCGATCGGGTGCTGGAGATCTATCGCAACCCGGTTCTCGAGCCCACCGCGCGGTTCGGCTGGCGCTATGCCAGCGTCGACCGGCTGGGCGGCGAGGCGACGGCATCGCCGCTCGCCGTGCCGGACGCGCGCGTGAGGGTCAGCGACCTGCTGCCGTAACCAGCACGGGCGGCATGCGGGTCGCCCGCCGCCGCGCGACGGCGGCGGCCACCGCGAACACCGCATAGAGCACGCACACGGTCAGCGTCGCGGGCGACGACGGCAGCCGGCCCTCGACGAGCTGCAGCGCGAAGACCAGCACCGGCCCCACCGCCAGCACCGCGCGCACCGTCAGCGGCGAGGCGAGCGAAATGCCGACCTGGTTGACGTAGTTCGGCAGGACGATCAGCAGCAGCGACGCCGCCGCGATCATCGCCAGCGTGGCCGGCGTCAGGCCCGCGATGGCGGCGGCCGGTGCCAGCGCCGCCAGTGCTCCCGCGAGGACGACCGCGCCCGGGAAGCGCAGCGCGATGACCGTGGCGGGCCCCACGCCGGCGTCGTTCACCACGCGGCTCAGCAGCGTGCTGATCGAGATGCAGACGCCGCCGCCCGCCGTGAGCGCGAGCCCGGTCAGCACGCGGCCGAGCGGCTGGGGCCCGAGCCCCGACCACCCGCCGAGCATCACGCCGACCGCGAACAGCAGCGCGCCCAGCAGGCCCGCGTGGAGCCGCCGCTCCACCGGGCTGCGCGTCGCGGAGGCGATACCGGGCACGAGGCGATCGATCCAGGTGACCGACAGCGGTCCGATGCCGAAGAAGACGACCTGGACGAGCGCCGGCTCGGCCATCCGCAGCGCGTGGAAGAAGGACAGCCACGCAACCGCGGTGGTGACGTTGATCCACACCAGCGTGCCCGCGTGGCGCCGCAGGCGCGCCAGCCCCGCGCGGTCGCGCACGAGTGCGATCGGCAGGAAGACGAGCGTGCACAGCGTGAAGGCCGTCAGCGCCACGGCGAGGGGATGCACGTGCTGGAACAGCGCGCCGAAGTAGACGTCGCGCCCGGCGGCCAGGCCGACGAAGACGACGGAGAGGAAGAACCCGGTGGCCTCGCGATTCTGCGTGAGCATCGCCGCCCGGGTATACGGCCCCGGGCGGCGATGAGGGTGGAAGCCTAAACGGCTTTGTCGCGCTTGAGGTCGGCGATCTCGTCCTTCGAGTAGCCCAGCTCGGCCAGGACCTCGTCGGTGTGCTGGCCCATGTCGGGCGAGGCGGAGACGACCTTGCCCGGCGTGCGTGAGAGCGTCACCGGCAGATTCTGGACCATCTGCTTGCCGAGGCGCGGGTGCTGGATCTCGGTGGCGAGCTTCAGGTGCTTGATCTGCTCGTCCTCGAAGACCTGCTTGACGTCGAGGATGGGCCCGCACGGCACGCCGGCCTTGTTGAGGATGTCCACCCACTCGGCGCTGGTCTTGGTGACGGTGGCCTTCTCCAGCTCGCTGTTGCAGGCCACGCGGTTCTTCGAGCGGTCCTGGGGCGTCTTGAACCGCGGGTCGTCGATCAGCGGCTTGACGTCGAGCGCCTCGCAGAGGCGGCGGAACATGTGCTGGCCGGAGGCGGCGATGTTCATGTGGCCGTCGGACGTCTTGAAGACGCCGGTCGGGATGCCGGTCGGATGGTCGTTGCCGGCCTGCGGGGGAATCTCCTTGCCGATCAGCCAGCGCGTCGTCTGGAAGTCGAGCATCCGCACCATCGCCTCCAGCAGCGAGGTGTGCACCCACTGGCCCTTGCCCGAGCGCTCGCGCTCGAGCAGCGCGACGAGGACGCCGTGCGCCAGGAACATGCCGGCCGTCAGGTCGGCCACGGGGATGCCGACGCGCACCGGGCCCTGGCCCGGCAGGCCGGTGACGGACATGAGCCCGCCCAGGCCCTGGGCGATCTGGTCGTAGCCGGGCCGGCCGCGGTAGGGCCCCGACTGGCCGAAGCCCGAGATGCTCGCGTAGATCAGCCGAGGGTTGATCTGGCTCAAGGTCTCGTAGTCGATGCCGAGACGGTGCTTGACGT
>JBKPRI010000019.1:0-7087 GCA_046734515.1 Candidatus Methylomirabilota bacterium
CAAGAAATGGAAAGCGCTGCCGTGTGGCAACATCGGGCAGCTGGAGGTCTACCGCACGGACTGGTTCAAGGAAGCAGGCGTCAACAAGTTCCCCGAGACGTGGGAGGACCTGCTCTCGGCCGGCCGGCTCCTGAAGAAGAAGGGCCATCCGTTCGGCTTCGAGATCGGCCATGGCTTCGGCGACAACCATGGCTGGATGTACCCGCTGCTCTGGTCGTACGGCGGTCGCGAAGTCGACAAGGACGGCAAGACCGTCGTCATCGATTCGTCCGAGACGGCCCAGGCCGTCGACTTCTGTCGCAAGTTCTATCAGGAGACGATGTTCGAGGACGTGCTCGGCTGGACCGACGTCAGCAACAACAAGGCCTTCTTCGGCGAGCAGATCTCCTGCACGAACAACGCCTCGTCCATCCTTGTCGTCGGCAAGCGCGACTTCCCCGAGATCGCCAAAGTCACCGACCATGCGCTCAACCCGCACGGCCCAAAGGGCCGCTACCACCTGCTCAACGCGCAGAGCCTGGCCCTGATGTCGTACGCGTCCGACCCGGCTGCCGCCAAGGCGTTCTTGCGATGGCTCTACGACGACAAGCAGATGTCGCGCTGGCTGGCGGCGGGGGACGCCTACTACGCGCCCTTCCTGCATGCCTACGACAACCACCCGATGTGGAATCCCGAGCCGCGTTACATGCCGTTCAAGGAGTCGCTCAAGACCTCGCGGCCGCACACGTGGCCGGGGCCGCAGGGACCGGCGGCCTCCGAGAGCGTGGCCAAGTACGTGCTCGTGGACATGTTCGCCAAGGCCTGCCGGGGTGACGCGACCAAGGACGTCATCGCGACCGCGGCAGCGCAGCTCAAGCAGATCTACAAAGCGAAGTAGGCGTCATGGCTGTTGGCCCCGCATCCATCGCCCGGCCGGCCCCCGTCGCGGGCCGGCCGGTCACGGTGCGCGGCCTGCTCGAGCGCGAGGGCGTGTTCAGCTGGCTGATGCTGGCGCCCGGCGTCCTGTTCCTGCTGGCCTTCGTCGCCTATCCGTTCTTCTACGGCATCTTCCTCAGCCTCGAAGAGCGCCGGGTGGCGACCCAGGGCGTCTTCGTGGGCCTCGCCAACTTTCGCATGCTGTGGCACGACGCGGTGTTCTGGCAGGTCACGCGGAACACGTTCATCTACGTGGCAGTGACGACGGTGTTCAAGCTGGCCGGCGGGCTCGGCATGGCGCTGGTGATGAACCAGAGCTTCCGCGGCCGCAACCTGGTGCGCGCGTTCCTGCTGCTGCCCTTCATCGTGCCGACCGCGCTGTCGACGGTGGCGTGGATGTGGATCCTCGATCCCACCTTCAGCGTCGTGAACTGGTTGCTCGTGCACGGCGGCATCGTCGGCAGCGGCTACTCGTGGCTGGGCAACGCCTCGCTGGCCATGTGGTCCCTGATCGTGGTCAACACCTGGCGCGGGATGCCGTTCTACGGCATCACGCTGCTCGCCGGGCTGCAGACGATCTCGCCCGATCTCTACGAGGCGGCCGCCATCGACGGCGCCACCACCACGCAGCGCTTCCTCTACGTCACGCTGCCGGTCATCAAGCCGGTGCTGGTCATCGTGACGATGTTCTCGGTGATCTTCACGTTCGGCGACTTCCAGCTCATCTATGCGCTCACCCACGGTGGGCCGGCCAACGCCACGCACATGTTCTCGACGTGGGCGTTCGACATCGGCATGACGGCCGGGCAGCTCGGCATGGGCGCCGCGGTCTCCCTGGGCATCCTGCCGGCACTGGCGCTCCTGATCGTGGTGCTGACGATCTACCTCAGGCGGGACTGAATGGTCGGCGGACGGGATGTCCTCTCACGGCTGCGGCGGCTCTACATTCCGCTGGCGGCGTTCATCGTGCTGGGGCTGTTCCCCTTCTACTGGATGCTGATCACGTCGATCAAGCCGAACCGCGAGCTGTACAGCCAGAAGATCATGCCGCTGGTGGTCCACCAGCCGACGCTCAAGCACTACATCGACCTGCTGACCGAGACGAACTTCCTGACCTGGACGTACAACACGATGGTGGTCGCGGTGGTGACCACGGTGATCTCCGTGGTGCTGGGCACGATGATCGCGTACCCGCTCGCGCGCATGCGCTTCCCGGGCTCGGCGGTGGTGGCCATCGGCGTGGCGGCGACGTACCTGGTGCCGCAGCCGCTGCTGTTCATCCCGATGGCCGACATCATCAACCGGCTCGAGCTCGGCAACACGCTCACGGCCGTCATGCTGACCTACCCGACGCTGCTGATCCCCTTCTGCGCGTGGCTGCTGATGGGCTACTTCAAGAGCGTGCCGCGCGAGCTGGAAGAGGCCGCGCGGATCGACGGCGCCAGCCGGCTGCAGGCCATGACGCGCATCGTGCTGCCGCTGTGCACGCCGGGCCTGCTGTCGGCCGGCATCTTCTCGTTCACGCTGGCGCAGAACGAATTCCTCTACGCCCTGATCTTCCTGGCCAAGAGCGAGGTGCGCACGGTGCCCATCGGCGTGGTGACCGAGCTCATCCGCGGCGACGTCTTCTACTGGGGCCAGCTCATGGCGGGCGCGCTGCTCGGCTCGGTGCCGGTGGCGATCATCTATTCATTCTTCGTGGACTACTACGTGGCCGGCCTCACCGCCGGCTCCGTGAAAACTTAGCTGGGGAGGGGGGCTGCCCCCTCACACCCCCGGGAGGGCATTCATGGCGCGCTCAGACACCATCCAGGTCAACGGCCACCCCATGCGCGTGTACCTCGACATCCCGGCAGGCGGTGGCACCCGGCCCGGCGTCGTGGTGATGATCCATGGCCCCGGCCTCGACAAGTTCATCGAGACCCAGGTGGAGGACCTCGCGCGCCACGGCTACATCGCGACGGCGCCCGACCTCTTCCATCGCCAGGAGGCGGGCGGCGACATGATGGCCCGCGTCGGCAAGCTGCGGGATCAGGAGATCCTGGCCGACGTCGACGCGACCGTGGCGCACCTGAAGGGCCTGAAGGACGCGCGGGTGAGCTCGCTGGCCGTGCTCGGCTTCTGCATGGGCGGCCGCAACACGTACCTGCTGGCCGGCGCGCGACCGGAAACCTGGAAGGCCGCGGGCGTGTTCTACGGCGGCAACATCATGAAGCCGTGGGGCGAGGGCCCGGCGCCGTTCGACCTCACCAGCCGCATCGCCTGCCCCGTCGTGGGCTTCTTCGGCGCCGACGATCCGAACCCGTCGCCGGAGGACGTCAAGAAGATCGACGCCGAGCTGACCAAGCACGGCAAGCCGCACGAGTTCCACATGTACGAGGGCGCCGGCCACGCGTTCCTGAACTTCATGAACGCCGAGCGCCACCGGCCCCAGCAGGCCGCCGACGCCTGGCCGAAGATGCTGGCGTTTCTCGACAAGCACGTCGCGCGCTAGGCGCGGCGGAACACGGCGGGCGCCCGGCTCTCGAACGTCACGCGGCGTCCGTCCGGATGCATGAAGCCCAGGCGCGTGGCGTGCAGGCAGACGCGCTTGAAGGGATCCCGGCGGCTGCCGTATTCGCGGTCGCCGAGGATCGGGTGGCCGAGCGCGGCCAGCTGCGCGCGAATCTGGCCGCGGCGGCCGGTCACGAGCTTGAGCTCGAGCAGCGTGGAATCCTCGTAACGCTCCAGCACGCGGTAGCGCGTGATGGCCTCGCGGCCGCGATCGGCCTCTCGTGTCGGCCGGACGCGCAGCGAGCGATCCTCGCTCAGGCGCGAGGTCAGCGTGCCTTCGCTCTCGCGCACCACGCCCTCCACGCGAGCCTGGTAGAGACGCTCGGGCGTACGGTGATGGAACTGCGTCTGCAGCATCTCCTTGGCCTCGGGCGAGCGCGCGAACACGAGCAGCCCCGAGGTCTCGCGATCCAGACGGTGCACCACGAAGATCCGGCGGCCGCCCTGCGCTTCCACCCAGTCGCGCAACAGGCGGTAGGCCGTGTGGTGACGCTCGCCGGCATTGGCGATCGTCAGGAGCCCGGGCGGCTTGTCGATGACGTACACGTGCTCGTCGGCGTGGACGAGCCGCAGCGGCGCCGGGAACGGGGGCGGCGGCGGCGCGCCGAGCTCGACGCGATCGACGCGGGCCACGGCCGTGTCGCCGCGGCGGACGACGTCGCCGTTGACGCGCACACGCCCGGCCTCCAGCCACTGCTTGAGGGTCCGGCCGGAGACTCCCCGGTGCAGCGAGCGCAACCGGTCACGAACCGTTTCCGCCACGTCGTCCTCGCTTGACCCCGCGGCGGCGGTTCGCTTAGCGTCGGACCATGCCGGGTCCGACCCCCGCCTCCGAGTTCCGCCGGGGTCTCAACCCCTACAACCTCATGGTCGGCGCCGCGGCCGCGGCGGCGCTGGGCGTCGCGACGCTCGTGGCCACGCTGGCCGGCGTCGTGCCTGATCTCTTCCTGCTCGGCGCCGCATGGCAGGCGGCCGCCGCCGCGCTCGGCCTGTTCGTGATCATTACCGGAATGCACACCGCCACGCACACGTATTTCGGCTGGCGGTTCGCGAAGGGCATCCGTGCCGCCGGCGCCGGTGAGCACGCGCGTGCCGCGCGGCTCCTCGCGCCGGTCGAGCGACCCGGAATGCCCCACTATGATCCCGGCGGCCACGCGCAGCAGATGCTGGCCGCCAGCCGCGCCGCGCTCGACGCCACCGCCCGGGTGTCGTGACTCGCTGGATCCACTCGCCGCGCTTCGACGGCATCCTGATCGTCGGTCCCGCCGTCCTCTCGGTCCTCGCCGTCCTCCTGCTGCCTCCGCTCCAGCTCGAACGCACGCCGCCGTGGGGCTGGCTGCTGTTCGTCGTCGGCGTGGACGTGACCCACGTGTGGTCCTCGCTCTATCGCACGTACCTCGACCCGGACGAGTTCCACCGGCGCCGCCACCGCTACCTGCTCACGCCGGTCGTCTGCTTCGGCGTGGGCGTCGTGCTCTACAGCGTGGGCAGCCTCGTCTTCTGGCGCGTGCTCGCCTACCTGGCGGTGCTCCACTTCGTCCGCCAGCAGTACGGGTTCGTGATGGTCTATCGCCATCGTGCCGGCGAGCGCGGCGCCGCCGACGCCGTCCTCGACAAGGCCGCGATCTACGCCTCGATGCTCTATCCGCTGGCCTACTGGCACGCGACGCCTGACCGCGCGTTCACGTGGTTCGTCGCCGGCGACTTCTTCACCCTGCCCCGATGGACCGCGGGCGCCGCGGGACTCGTCTACGCGGCGGTCCTGGTGGCCTTCGCGGTCCGCCAGCTCCAGCGCGCGCTCCGGAGCGAGTCGCTGAACTGGGGCAAGATCGGTATCGTGGCCTCGACCGCGGCCACCTGGTACATCGGCATCGTCGCGTTCAACTCCGACTTCGCCTTCACGGTGACCAACGTGGTGGCGCACGGGGTGCCGTACATGGCGCTGGTCTGGCTCTACGGGCACCGGAAGTGGGCGGCCGAGCGCTCGTGGCGCACGCTCGTGCATCGGCCGGCTCTGGTGGGGTTCTTCGTCGGGCTCGCTGCGCTCTTCGCCTATCTCGAGGAGGGCGCGTGGGACGCGCTCGTGTGGCACGAGCACGGCGTCTTCTTCGGGGACATGGGGACGGCGCTCCCCGACGTGCTGCTCACGCTGGTCGTCCCCGCGCTGATCCTGCCGCAGGCGACACACTACGTCCTCGACGCCTGGATCTGGAAGTTCGACGGCTCGAACCCAGGACTGCGCGAGTACCTCTTCGGCGCGCCTCGTTAAGCCGCCGTCAGGCGCTCGACGAGCCAGCGCGCGGTGCGGAGCAGCCGCCCGTCGCCGTGGCGCGGCCCGACGAGCTGCACGCCGAGCGGCAGTCCGTTGGCGCCGCTCATCAGCGGGAGCGTGACCGCGGGCATCCCGCACAGCGTCCACACCGTGTTGAACATCGGATCGCCGGTGGACTCCAGCCCCTTGGGCGCGGTGCCGGGCGCCGCCGGCGTCAGGATGGCGTCGTAGCGCTGCTCGAACAGCTCGGCGTAGCCGGCGACGAGCGATGGAACGTGGGCGCGCGCCTGCAGGTAGTCGCGCGCGAGCACGTCGCGTCCACGCTCGATGCGCGCACGCAGCGCCGGCGAGAGGCGATCGCGCCCCGTCTCCCACTCGCGGGCCAGGTTGACGGCGACCTCGGCGTCGGTGATCAGGCGCGCCCACTCGAGCGCCTCGCCCTCGAAGAGCTCCACCTCCTCGACCCGGTCGCCGAGCGTCTCCACCAGCTCGCCGAACGCCTCCTGGGCGTCGCGCGCAACCTCATTCCAGCGCGGCGTCTTCACGAAGGCGAAGACCGGCTCCAGCGGCGGCTCCTCGGCCGCGATTGCGCGGTACGGCACGCGCGGGCGCGGCCGTGAGTCGGGATCGCCCTCGTCATGGCCGGCCACCTGCTCGAGCCCGAGCGCGAGATCCTCCAGCGTGCGTGCGAAGAGCCCCACGTGATCGAGCGAGCGCGAGAGCTGGAACATCCCCGTGCGCGGGATCAGCCCGTGCGTCGGCTTGAGCGCGAACACGCCGCAGTACGACGCCGGCCGGATCACCGAGCCGCCCGTCTGGCTGCCGACCGCCAGCGGCACCATCCCCGCCGCCACCGCCGCCGCCGACCCGCTCGACGACCCGCCCGGCGTGTGCTCGGCGTTGTGGGGGTTGCGCGTCTTCCCCGGCGTCCGCGTCGCGTACTCCGTGGTGACAGTCTTCCCCAGGACGATCGCGCCTGCCGCCCGCAGCATGCGGGCGACCGCCGCGTCCCTCGACGGCGTCCGCCCCACGCACAGCGCCGACCCATTCTCCGTCGGCATGTCCTCCGTATCGATGATGTCCTTCAACCCCACCGGCACCCCATGCAACGCCCCGACCGAAGCCCCCGACAACCTCACCTCATCCGCCCCCCTCGCCTGCCTGAGGGCATACTCCGGATCCAAAAACGTCCACGCCTGCACCCCGGGCTCCACCTTCTCGATCTGCGCAAGACACGCCCTCACCAGCTCCACCGATGAAATCTCACCCTTACTGATCGCCTTCGCGGCAGCCGACGCGGACAGAAGATGCAGATTCTCGAAACTCATCTAATGAACTCCCTTACCA
>JBKPRI010000020.1:0-6332 GCA_046734515.1 Candidatus Methylomirabilota bacterium
GTCGCCATCAGCGCACGGGCGTCAGGCGGGCCGGGCGCGGCCCGTGGCGGACGGCGCCCGCGACGGGCACGTACGACAGCTCCTGCCCGGCGCGTACGCAGCGCAGCAAGAGTCCCCCGCGACTCATGTCGCCGCGGCCGACGAACTCGGCCGGGAACGTCAGGCGCTCCGCGAAGACGGACAGTAGCACGTCGACATACTTGTCGGAGGCGATCGAGCCCAGCAAGGTGACGGCGCCATCGGGACCCAGGTGCTCGGCGACGGTCCGGGCCGAGGCGAGCAGCGGGCGCCGGTAGCGCGGATTGCGCGCCTTGATGTCCACGCGCGCGGCGGCGCGCAGCGTGTCGAGCGTCACCCGGTCGTCGGCGGGCCGCAGCCCCGCGTTGGTGGTGATCACCAGGGGCAGCCCGAAGCGCTCGGCGTAGGCGAGCTTGCCGCGAAAGTAGAGGCCGGAGAGGAACGAGAACACCTCGCCGAGGGTGGCCCCCTCGGGCGTGCGCAGCCGGCGCGCGAGGTCGAAGCTCGCGCGCGGATTGAACAGCAGCTGCGCGCGCTCGCCGCCGCAGTGGGCGGGGGAGAGGAGAAAGACGCGCGCCGTGGCCATCGAGACCAGTCTACGGGTCGCTACAATCCCTGTAAGCTCCGCAGTTGCCGCAGAGGATCTTGCACTTGCGCTCTTCCATCCGCTCGCCACACCGCTCGCAGATGTGGACCCACTCCGTCGCCTCGCGCCTGGATGCCGGTCGCTGGATGGTGTCGGCCATGCGCTCACAGTGAACCCGAACCCCGCCGCTCGTCAATTTCGGAATGCGTCCGGCGTCCCGGCCGAAGCCGTACACTAGGCGCGTGGACGAGCAGTGGTCGGATCCCGAGTTCCTCGGCGCCGTCTTCGCCCAGACGGAGATCGTGCGCAAGCCGCTCACCGGGATCATCACGGGCTATCACGTGCTGCCCTACATCCTGGTGGGGCCCGAGCACGAGCGGCCCACCCACGCGGTCGAGGTGCGCGGCCGCATCAAGGTGTCGCCCCGCCTGATCATCGCCGCCGGCAGCGACGGCCCGACGTACGGGGAGCTCTTCGGCGAGCGCGAGCTCATGGATCGCCGGCTGGTGGCGCGCGTGTTCAGCTTCCGCTACGCCTCGAAGGTGATGCTGGAGAGCGAGGACCTGACCATCCGACGGCACGAGCACGACCCGGCCAAGCAGCTCGAACGCATCCTCGACGAGCTGGCCCGGCGCGAGGTCATCGACACCGGCGTCATCGTCTCGCCCGACGCGCGGTTCTACCCGGTGTCGCTCGACCGCTTCATCCGCGAAATCCTCGAGCAGGAATTTCGAGGCTAGCGAGCAGGTCGCTCAGCGCGGTGGGGTCGACCGGCTTCACCAGCATGGAGTCGAAGCCGGCCTCGGTCGCGCGCCGGCGATCCTCCGGCTGACCGTACCCGGTGAGCGCGATCAGCAGCGGCCGTCTGGCGTCGACGGCGCGCGCGCGACGCGCCACTTCGTAGCCGTCGATGCCGGGCAGCCCGATGTCGACCAGCGCGACGTCGGGGTCCTTGGCTCGCAGGATCTCGAGCGCCTGCACGCCCTCGGCGGCCGCCTCGACGGTGTGGCCGTCGAGCTCGAGCAGCATCCGCAGGGCCTCGCGGGCATCGTCGTTGTCTTCGACGATCAGGATGGATCGGGTCGGCATGAGGACTCCTTCGAGGGCCTTCCTTCACCGTACCATCGCTGACAAGCGCCCGAGCGACCGCCGTCGCCTTGACACGCCGAATTGCCCGATGCTATGAGTCATGCGCACTTATCGCCCGCAGGAGGACTCCCGCATGCGCCTACGATCCATCGCCTGTCTCGCGCTCGCCGCGGTCGTCGCCGGCAGCAGCATGCCGGCCGGGGCCCAGGGCCCCATCCGCATCGGCGCGTCGCTGTCACTCACCGGCACCTACGCCAAGCTCGGCAAGAACCAGCACGAGGGGTACCAGCTCTGCATCAAGGAGCTCAACGCCAGGGGCGGGCTGCTCGGCCGCAAGCTGGACCTCGTGGTCTACGACGATCAGTCGATGCCGCCCACCGCGGTGCGCCTCTACGAGAAGCTCATCACCGAGGACAAGGTGGACGCGGTCATGGGGCCATACTCCTCGCCGGTGTCCGAGGCGGCGGCCAACGTCACCGAGAAGTACAAGAAGGTGATGGTGATGCCGCTGGCCGCCACCACCTCGATCTTCAAGAAGGGGCGGAAGTACGCCTTCATGGTCATCTCGCCGGCCGAGGGCTACCTCGAGGGCCTGGTCGACATGGCGAGCAAGCGCGGTCTCAAGACGATCGCGGTCGTCAACGAGGACACGCTGTTCTCGAAGGCGGCGGCGTCGGGCGCCGTCGAGCTGGCCAAGAAGAAGGGCCTGCAGGTCGTCTTCACCGAGGCCTACCCCAAGGGCAACACCGACTTCGCGGCGCTGCTCACCAAGGTCAAGGCGTCCAACCCGGACGTCCTCGCCGCCGCCACCTACTTCGACGACGCCGTCGCGCTGACGCGGCAGATGAAGGAGCTGGCCGTCAATCCCAAGATGTACGGCGTGACGGTGGGCGGCGACCTGCCGGAGTTCTACGACACGCTCAAGCAGAACGCCGAGTACATCTACGGCGCCACGCAGTGGGAGCACACGCTGCCGTACCCGGGTAACCAGGAGTTCTTCGACACCTACAAGAAGGAGTTCGGCCACGAGCCGTCCTATCACTCCACGGCCGGCTACGCGGGCTGCCTGATCTACGCCGAGGGCGTGAAGCGCGCGGGCTCGCTGGAGGCCGACAAGGTGCGCGAGGCGCTGCTGAAGCTCGAGATGAAGACGGCGTTCGGCGAGTTCAAGGTGGACCCGGACGGGTTCCAGACGGCCCACAAGATGGTCACCTTCCAGTGGCAGGGCGAGAAGAAGGTGACGGTATGGCCGGACGACCTCGCCCAGGCCAAGCCGCGCTTCCCGACGCCGGCGTGGAACCAGCGCTAGCCCGCCGCGCCCGCTCGTGAGCGTCGTCCTCACGCCGGAGATGATCGGGCAGGTGATCATCTCCGGCGTGCTGTCGGGCGCGCTCTATGCCATGGTCGCGCTCGGCCTCGCCCTCATCTTCGGTGTCATGCGCGTCATCAACATCGCGCATGGTCCGCTGCTGATGCTGGGCGCCTACGTCACCTTCTTTCTCTACAGCCGCCTGGGCATGAATCCGTTCCTCACGGTGCCGGTCGCCATGGCCGTGCTGTTCGTCATCGGCATGCTGCTGCAGCGCACGCTGATCTTTCGCGTCGTCGACGCCCCGGAGCTGTCGTCGCTGCTGCTGACCTTCGGCATCTCCATCGCACTCGTCAACGTCGCCCAGAATCTCTTCACATCCGACCTGCGCGCGGTGGAGTACATCACCGGCTCGTGGATCGTAGGAGGCCTGGCGCTGTCCAAGCCGCGCTTCATCGCGTTCCTCTTCGCGCTGGCCGTCACCGGCGGCGCGTTCCTGTTCCTCAAGACAACGCGGCTGGGCAAGGCGATCCGGGCCACGTCGCAGAGCCGCGAGGTCGCCCTGGTGTGCGGCATCGACGTGCCGCGCATCCACATGCTGACGTTCGGGCTTGCCAGCGCGCTGGCCGCCGGCGGCGGCGCGCTGCTGGCCGTGATCGTGGCGATCCAGCCGGAGATGGGCGGCGTGTGGACCTTCAAGTCCTTCCTGGTCATCGTCCTGGGCGGCGCCGGCAACTATCCCGGCGCCCTGCTCGGCGGGCTGCTGCTCGGCCTCGTCGAGCAGCTCGCCTCGCTCTTCCTGACCACGCAGCTCTCGGAGGTCGTCGCCTACGTGCTGCTGGTGATCGTGCTGCTGATCCGCCCGACCGGGCTCCTGGGCGGACGCCAGGTGTGAGGCTCTCTCGCGGGGTCGTCCTGTCCGCGCTCGCGGTGCTCGTGGCCGCGCTGGCCCTCTACCCGATGGTCGGCACCGGCTACGGCGTCCGCGCCACGCTGCAGGTCTTCATGTGGATCGCGCTGGCCGGGTCCTGGAACCTCATCTCCGGGCTCACCGGCTATGTCTCGTTCGGCCACGTCGCGTTCTTCGGCGCCGGCGCCTACACGGGCGCGATCCTCGTGGCCACGGCCGGGTGGCCGTGGCCGGCGGCGGCCGCGGCCGGGGGCGCCGCCGCGTGCGTGCTGGCGCTGCTGATCGGGTATCCGTGCCTGCGGCTCAAGGGACCGTACTTCGCCATCGCCATGCTGGGCCTCAACGAGGTGCTGCGCGCGCTCGTCTCCTACTTCGAGGGGCTCACCGGCGGCGGCAACGGGCTGTCGCTGCCGACGCTCGACGCCACGCGGTCGATCTACTACGTGATGGGCGGCCTGGCCATCGCCGTCACCGCGATGACCTACATGATCATCACGTCGCGCTTCGGCCTGCGGCTGATGACGATCCGCGAGGACGAGGTGGCGGCCGAGGCGATGGGCATCGACACGTTCCGCCACAAGCTGGCCGCCTTCCTGCTCTCCGCGGTGGGACCCGGCGTGGCGGGCGCGCTCACCGCGCGCGACCAGGGCTACATCGAGCCGCTCAGCGTGTTTCCCCTGGCCGTCACCGTGACGATGATCGTCATGGTCCTCTTCGGCGGCAAGGGCACGGTGTGGGGGCCGGTGCTGGGCGCCGTCGCGCTGTTCGTCATCCAGGAGATCGTGTGGGCGCGCTATCCCTACGTGCATCCGCTGCTGTTCGGCGCCATCATCGTGGCCGTCGTGCTGCTGATGCCGCGCGGCATCCTCGGCCTGCTCCAGCTCAAGTACCGGCTGCCGAGGACGATCTGATGGCGGTGCTGACCGTCGACGGCGTGAAGAAGAGCTTCGGCGGCGTGGCCGCGGTCAACGGCGTGTCGTTCGCGCTGGAGGCCGGGCGCATCTACGGTCTGATCGGCCCCAACGGCTCGGGCAAGACGACACTCTTCAACTGCATCACCGGGCTCGAGCGGATCGACGCCGGTCACGTGCGCTTCAAGGACCAGCGCGTCGACGGGCTCAAGCCCTCGCAGATCGCGCGGCGGGGCATCGGGCGCACCTTCCAGATGATCCGCGTGTTTCCCGAGCTCACCGCCCTCGAGAATCTTCTGGTCGTCACGCGCGGCGCGCGCGCGGCGGCCGAGCAGCGGGGCCGCGAGATGCTGCAGTTCGTGAAGCTGGAGCGGCTGGCCGACGAGTACGCGGGCAACCTCTCCTATGGCCAGCAGAAGCTGGTGGAGTTCGTGCGCGTGCTCATGACCGACCCGTCGCTGATTCTCCTCGACGAGCCGGCGGCCGGCGTGAACCGCACGCTGCTCAACGATCTGCTGGCCGCGGTGACGCGGCTGCGCGACGAGGGGCGCACGATTCTCCTGGTCGAGCACGACATGAAGGTCGTGATGGGCCTGTGCGAGACCGTCTTCGTCCTCGACCACGGCGAGAAGATCGCCGAGGGGCCGCCCGGACTGATCCAGGCCGACGAGCGTGTCATCGAAGCGTACTTCGGGAGATAGCGACTCGAAGGGGGGCTTCGCCCCCCTTTCGACGGTCGTCGCAGCGCCTTCGGCGCCGCTCCTCCCTGCTTCCCCCCAGAACCAAGACCAGGATTGCGCCGGCGGAGCCGGCGCTCGAAAGTGGTGGTTCGGGCGGTTTGCGGCGGGGGCTCGAACGTCGGGGATTGAACCGTCGGTGGCTGAGGCGCCGACACTGCTCGTCGCGCCTGTCGTTGGCTGGCTGATGATTCTGGCTGGTGTGATCAGCGTGGGGTGGCTGGTGTGGCGGTCGTTGGGGTGGCCGCTGGTGCATGATGCGCCGTTGATGCATTACGTGGCGTGGCGGATTTCGCGGGGGGCGGTGCCGTATCGCGATCTCTTCGACATGAATTTCCCGGGTGTGTACGTGGTGCATCTGTTCGTGGTGCGAGGGCTGGGGGCGGGGGATGTCGCGTGGCGGGTGTTCGATCTGGGATGGCTGTCGCTCACGGCGGTTTTGATCGGGATGTTCGTGGCGCCGTGGGGACGCCTCGCGGCGGTGGGGGCCGGGCTGATGTTCGCGCTCTATCACCTCGCGGGGGGCGCGTGGCAGGCCGGGCAGCGGGATTTCCTGCTGTGCGCGTTCCTGCTGGCGGGCGCGCTGGGCGTGGCGCGGTGGCGGGAATCCGCGGCCGGCGTGCGGGCCCACCTGGCGCTCTTCGGCGGCGGGCTCGCGCTCGGCGCGGCGATCACGATCAAGCCGCACGCGATCGTGCTGGGCGCCGCGCTCGCTACGCTCGTCGTCTTCGCACCGCGGCGCGCGCGCGGCACGGGCGTCTTCGGCGCCGGC
>JBKPRI010000021.1:0-7123 GCA_046734515.1 Candidatus Methylomirabilota bacterium
CTTCGACGGCGGCCGTGGTCAGCCGGCTCAAGCGCAGGTCGAGGTCTCGAACCGCGAGCGGCGCCCCGCCCTCTCCTGCGCCTTCCACGATGACGGCGCCGCCGCCGATCACCAGATCGTCCACGTGCAGCGGCAGCGCCAGCGCGCCCCGCGAGCCGAAGAAGGCATGGGCGGCCCCGAAGCCGGCGGTGACGTCGTCCAGATCGAAGCCGCCCCCCGCGCGCAGCGTCAGCTGCGGCCCGGCGATGCGTACGCGGCCAAGCGAGAGCGCCCCGCCGAGAAGGCTCAGCGGATTCGCCGTGGCCAGCACCTCGTCGGCCCGGAACACCTCGTGCCCTTCCGCGTCCCGCGCGCGCACGTCGGCGAGCGCCAGCCGGCCGGTGAAGGCGTTGTAGTGAAGCCCGGCGACGGTGACGCCGCCCGGCGCCAGCGTGGACAGACGGCGCTCGACGAGAAGCGCGCCGCCGCCGGCCACGCCGAAGATCATCGCCGCCACCGCGAGAACCGCGACGAGAGCTCTCACGCGGCCCGGTGGGCGACGTCCGCGCCGGGACGTTCGGTCATGGCGTCGCGGAGATCGCGCCGCGTCACGACGCCGACGAGGCGGCCGCCCGCGACGACGGGCAGCTCCGTGCGCCGGCCGCTGCCCAGCTTCAGGAAGGCCTGCCAGGCGGGGGCCTCGGGCGTCACCGTATCGCGGACAGGCGGCGTCTCGGCAACCGATCTGTCCACCGGCGTCATGATGTCGGCGACCCGCAGCGTCTCGAGATGCTCGCGAATGACGATGAGCTCGCGGCTGGCGCGCGCAGCCTGGTGCAGGAACAGCCCGATGAACACGAACCACAGGCCGCCGATAACCTCACCGCGTAGCGCACGCAGGAGGCCGATGCCGACCATGACGAAGGCGAACGCCGAACCCGCCCGGCTGGCCCAGAGCGTCGCCCACGACTGCCGGCCGCTCGCCCACCAGAGCATGGCGCGCAGCACCCGGCCGCCGTCGAGCGGGAAGCCGGGAGCCAGGTTGAAGATGCCCACCAGGAAGTTCACGGCAGCCAGGTACCCCGTCAGCGCGGAGACCCAGGACGGACCCTCGATGGCCTGGCCGATCCCGTAGCAGAGCGCGGCGATCACGAAGCTCGTCAGGGGACCGACGATGGCGATCAAGAACTCCGCCCTGGGTGTCGGGGGCTCCGCTTCCAGCTCGGATACGCCGCCGAACACATGCAGACGGATTCCGCCCACGGGAACGCCGTGCTCGAGCGCGACCAGCGCGTGCGACAGCTCGTGCAGGAAGACGGAGACGAACAGGAGCAGGGCGGCCGCAACACCCTGAATCCAGGCCGCGACCGTCGTGACCTCCGGCATCACGCTCGGAAAGTAGCCGGCCGCGAGGCTCCACGAGATGAGGCCGAAGACGAGCAGCCAGCTCGGATCGACCCGTACGGGGATGCCGGCGACGCGGAAGATTTGGAGCATGTGCGTATCCTGAGATTAGGGGGAGCAAAGGCCAGGCCAGTGAAGGCTGTGGCCGAGGAGCCCCGAATGCCCGCCATCAGGTACCAACTGACCGTTATCGCAATCCTGCTGTGCCTTGTCGCCGCCGCCTGTACGCGGGTGACGACCCACGTCGCCGTGCCGGAGCTGCAGCTCGGTGAACCCTCGTACTTCCCGACCCAGGAAGCCTATGGGGGCGCCCCCATCGTGGGCGGCAACGCCGTGGAGATCCTGCTGAACGGCGAACAGATCTTCCCGACGCTGGTCGAAGGCCTGCGCTCGGCGAAGCGCACCATCTCGTACGCGCAGTACTACTACGAGGACGGCCCGGTCGCGCGCGACGTGGCCGAGGCCCTGGCCGACCGGTGCCGGGACGGCGTCGGCGCCAACGTGCTGCTCGACTCGTTCGGCTCGCTCAGCATGCCGAAGGAGTACGTGGACCTGATGCGCGCCGCCGGCTGCCACGTGGAGTGGTTCCGGCCCCTGTCGCCGTTCGCCATCCGGCGCTACAACAACCGCAACCACCGCCGCATCGTCGTCGTGGATGGCCGCATCGGCTTCACGGGCGGCGCCGGCGTCAGCCGCAAGTGGATGGGCAACGGCCGCGTGCCCGAGCACTGGCGTGACACCGACGTGCGCATCGAGGGCCCCGCGGTCGAGTACCTGCAGGCCGCCTTCAACGAGAACTGGCTCGAGGCGACGGGCATGGTGCTGGGAGGTGACGCGTATTTCCCCCGCCCCATCCAGGCGCGGGGCGACGTCTACGTGCAGGTCGTGCGCAGCACACCGGCGGCGCGACCACGGCGATGTACACTTCGTTGCTACTCGCCATGTCGTCAGCCCGCAAGTCGGTGTACATCACGAACCCGTACTTCGTGCTCGACGAGAAGATGAGCGAGGCCCTGCTGGCCACCGTGCGGCGCGGCGTGCGGGTCGTGGTGCTGGTCCCGGGCGCGATCGATCACAACATCGTCCGGCAGGCCAGCCGCGCGCAGTTCGGTCCCATGCTGCAGGCCGGGGTCGAGATCCACGAGTACACGGCGGCGCTGCTCCACGCCAAGACGATGGTGATCGACGGGGTGTGGGCGACGATCGGCAGCACGAACCTCGACAATCGCTCGCTGGCGCTGGACGAGGAGCTCAACGTGATCATCTACGACCGCGCGGTGGCGCGGCAGTTCGAGCAGATCTTCCTGGAGGACCTCAAGCACTCGCGGCAGGTGAGCTACGAGGCGTGGAAGAAGCGGGGATTTGCGTCGAAGGTCCTGGAAGTGCTGGCGTTTCCGATCCGCGATCTGCTCTGAGCGGGCGTCGTGAGGGAGGAGCCGGCCGCGCGGCCGACTCCTCCCATCGAAGGCCTTCGAGGACCTAGAGACGGCTCCGGCCCGGCGCCACCAGACGGTACAGGCCGAGCACGATGATCGCCCCGACGACGGCCATGATGAAGCCGGCCGCCTCGCCCTCGCGGTAAAGCCCCATCACCCGACCGACCCAGCCGCCGAGCATGGCGCCGACGATGCCGAGCACGACCGTCAGCACGATACCTCCGGGGTCCGGTCCCGGCATGATGAGCCTGGCCACCAGCCCGACCACCAGGCCGAACACGATCCACAGCAGGATGTCCATCGCCGCACTCCTTTCGCAGGTCGCGTGGGAACTCACGCGCCTACACGAGGGATAGCGGCTGCACACCCGGTGCCAGGAAGTCGCTTTGTAGAAGCTACTCTTCGTCTTGCTGCCAGGCGGAGACGATGCGGGTCGCACCGAGTGCGGAGAGACCGACGAGCGGCACGGTGAGAACACCAGGGAGCAGCGCCTCGTCCCACGGCAGCGTCATCGCGGCCTTGAATACCTCGACGCCCAGCACGTTGGAAACGACGAAGAACGCAACCCATAACCACAACCGCATGCGGTCGACCTCCTGCGTGTCGTGACATTCTCGCCCGTACGACCCTCGCACTCTACGGTATGCGTCAACCTCGACCAAGTGGTAAATGCCCGGGCGATTCTTGGCACGCCCTTCGCTTTGTCCCTCGGCCATGAGCCTGTGTGCTTCGTGCGGTCTTCAGCTCTCGGGAGAGGCAGCACTGTGCCCGCATCATCACTGCGTGTACGGTGACGACTGGGCGGTCGCCAACCGCATCATGTGCGACTTCTTCCATCGGAAGAAGATTCCACCGCGGTTGGCGCAAACGGAACGCGACGACGACTTCTGGGCGCACACCGCCGAAGCGGCCTAGCCGCTTCGCGCGTCCGCTCAGCCTGCTCGCCGCGCGGCCGGCCGCCACGGGGGACGTGTCCCCGTCGGCCTAGTGTGATTCGAGGGGCGCCACGGCCTCGCCGGCGCGTCCCGTTGCGGGGCTCCCCTGCTGATAGGCGATCATCTCGGCGCCGCCCGGCGCATAAAAGGACGTCTCACCGAGCCCGCGCAGGCAGTCGCGCGTGAACTCGATGAGGTGGTGGCTCACGATCGCGGTGTGGATGAGTCCTTCGATCTGTCCTGACTTCAGCGCCGGCCACGCAAGCCGCCAGAACGTCCGCCGGTAGCGGCCCCGCACGCCGATCCGCCAGAGAAGCCGTCCGAGGATCCCGAAGCCCATGCGCACGTTGGCCCACGAGGCCCGTTGTGGATTTGTTGGGTAATCCTTGCGACGGGCGAAGGTGTGCACGATGTTGTGCGCGAACCGCTCGTAGAGGGCGTCCGGGGCGTACGCCGCCGTGATGCAGCGCCGCCACATGTCCAGCACGGTCTCGTAGGGCAGCTTGAACACCACGTTCGACTCTCGTCCGGCCTCCGGGGTGAGCCGCCCTTCCGCGGCCAGCCGGTCCCACAGCGGGGTCTTCGGCAGCGCGTACAGGACGTTGATCGTCAGCATCGGGATCTTCGACGCGTGGATGAACTCCACGATGTGGTCGGCGGTCTTCGGGCCGTCGGTGTCCAGCCCGAGGATGATGCCGGACACGACCTCGAGGCCATAGGCGTTGATCCGCCGCACGGCCTCGAGGATCGGCATCCGGAGATTCTGATCCTTCGACATCGAGTGCAGCGCGTCGGGCTCGGGCGTCTCGATGCCGCAGAAGACCGTGATGAAGCCGGCGTCGCGCATGAGCTCGAGCACGCGCTCGTTCTTGGCGATGTTGAGGGTCGCCTCGCAGGCGAAGCGGAGCGGATAGCGATTGCGCTCCTGCCAGGCGACCAGATGCGGCAGCAGCTCCAGCGCCGCCTTCTGGTTGCCGATGAAGTTGTCGTCCACGAAGTACACGCTGGTGGCGCCCGACGCCGCAATCTCGTCCAGCTCGCCCAGCACCTGCGCGGCCGTCTTCAAGCGCGGGTTGCGCCCGTACAGGGCGGGGATGTCGCAGAACTCGCACGAGTACGGACAGCCGCTCGAGAACTGGATGTTGGCGATGAAGTACTCGCGCAACCGGATCATGCCGTAGGCCGGCCGCGGGAAGCGCGTGAGGGGAAGCCGCTCGCCGGTGTCGAAGCGCAGCTGGCGCTCCGGCCGGCCCGGATGGCGGTCGAGGTACTCGATCACGCGGTCGGTGGCATCGCCCAGCTCACCCACGTGGAGAATGTCGGCGCTCGGGTAGTACTCCGGGCAGCCCGACACCGAGGGGCCGCCGATCACGACGGGGCGGCCGTGGGCGTGCGCGCGCGCGATCACGTCCTGGATCTGCGGCCGCTGGATGTGCATGCCCGAGACGAACACCGCATCGGCCCACGCGAAGTCCTCCGCGGTGGCGGCGCGCCGGTTCTCGTCCACGAACCGCACGTCCCACGACTCCGGCAGGTACGCGGCGACCACGAGCAGGCCCTGGGGGGGCATGAACGCCCGCACCCGCCCGCCGAAGAAGCCGTACGCGTGATGGAATGTGCCGAACGAGCGTGCGTAGCGCGGGTAGACGCAGAGAATCCGCCGTGAGTGAGCGGGTGAGTAGGGCGTACGCATGGCCGGCCGGCCCAGCATAGCGTACTTCGGCTAAAATGCGCCGGTCAGGAGGAGCGCAACCATGGAGCTCGACACCGTCAAAGCGGTCATCACCGGAGGTGCGTCCGGGCTCGGTCGCGCCACCGCCACGCGGCTCGTGGCGGCGGGCGCCCGCGTCGCCCTGCTCGACCGCGGCGCGTCCGCCGGCGGTGACGTCGCGAAATCCCTCGGCCCCGCCGCGGCCTTCACGCCGGCCGACGTCACCAGCGCCGAGGAAGTCACGGCGGCGCTGGACGCGGCCTCGCGCCACTGCGGCGGGCTGAACGTGCTCGTGAACTGCGCGGGCATCGGCACCGCGATGAAGACCGTCGGCAAATCGGGACCGGCCAAGCTCGAGGAGTTCACCCGGGTCATCCAGGTCAACCTCATCGGGACGTTCAACTGCATCCGGCTGGCGGCACCGCACATGGCCAAGAATGCGCCGACGGCCGACGGCGAGCGCGGGGTCGTCATCAACACGGCATCGGTGGCCGCCTTCGACGGTCAGATCGGCCAGGCCGCGTACTCGGCGTCCAAGGGTGGCATCGTCGGCCTGACGCTGCCGGTGGCGCGCGACCTGGCCGAGCTGGGGATCCGCGTCGTCACCATCGCGCCGGGCATCTTCGAGACGCCGCTGCTCGGCACGCTGCCGGAGCCCGTGCGCGCCTCGCTGGCCGCGCAGGTGCCGTTCCCCAAGCGGCTCGGCCAGCCCGACGAGTACGCCGCGCTCGCCCTGCACATCATCACCAACGTCATGCTCAACGCCGAGACCATCCGTCTGGACGGCGCGATCCGGATGCAACCACGCTAGAGCCCCGGAGGGGGACTTCGTCCCCCTTCCGGCGGTCGTCGCGCGCCTTCGGCGCACTCCTCCCTGCCTCCCCCTAGAGCAGGATTGCGCCGGCGAAGCCGGCGCTCGGAACGTGGAAGATAGTGGCGCGTGGAGACGGGATCATGCGGGGAATCGCGAAACGTGGGGGCGAATGAGGCGATCACGGACGGTGTTCGAGGCGGACAGTGAGCTGTCGGGGCGGGTGCGGGTCGTGGATTATCGGATGGAGCGGCGGCTCGTGGTGGGCGGCGACATCCTGTCGGTATATCCGCTCGACGGGGACTGGTCGCGGGTGGAGCAGGAGTACTGGTGGCGCGCGCTGGCGCTGGCGCCCTCGCAGGGGGGGACGGCGCTGCTGATCGGGCTCGGCGGCGGGACCCAGGTGCACTTGCTGCAGCGGCTCACGCGCCCGCGGCTGGTCACCGTCATCGAGCGCGATCCCGTCATCGTGCGGGTCGCCTGCCGATGGTTCGGCCTCGGAGATCTCGGCGGCGTCGAGTTCCTGTGCGGCGACGCCGAGCAGGTCGTGCCCGCGCTCGCCGCGGCGGGCCGGCGCTTCGATTTCGTGATGGAGGACGCCGCCTACGCCGAGCCGCCCGAGCGCGCGGTGCCGCTCGCGCGCGCAGTGGTGCCGCTGGTGGCGCCACGCGGGCGGCTCGTGATCAACCGGCACCGCCGCGGCGACGCGCGCCGGCTGGTCGGCGCCATGCGGCGGCGCTTCCGCCACGTGCGCCTGCATCTGGTACGGCGCGGCGGCGAGAACGTGCTGATCTGCTGTCTCGACCCGCGGCGGCCCGTCGCGCCGGCGTGACGCTCAGCGCCCGGG
>JBKPRI010000022.1:0-19506 GCA_046734515.1 Candidatus Methylomirabilota bacterium
GCGCAGGTCCGCGCGCTGACCGCCGGCGGCGCGAAGCCCGACGTGCGCGACGCGCACGGGCGCGCGCCGCTTCACATCGCCGCGCACGCGGCGCATCACGACGCGATGCGCGCGCTCGTCGCGGCGGGCGCGGACCCCAACGCACTGGACCACGACCGCTACGACATCGTGACCATCGCCGCGGTGGCCGGCGACGTTCCCACCTTGCGCGTGGCGCTGGCGCTGGGCGCCAGCCCGAAGAACGTCACCAGCCGCTACGACGGCACGGCGCTCATCGCCGCCGCGCATCTCGGCCACGCCGAGGTCGTGCGCACGCTCATCGACGCCGGCGCGCCTCTCGATCACGTGAACAACCTCGGCTGGACGGCGCTCATCGAGTCGATCGTCCTCGGCGACGGCGGCCCCCGGCACCTCGACACGCTGCGCGCGCTCGTCGAGGCCGGCGCCGACGTCAACCGGCCGGACCGGGCGGGGCGCACGCCGCTCGCCCTGGCCCGCGCCCGCGGCTACGACGCGATGGCGCGCATCCTCGAGCAGCGCGGGGCGCGCTGAGCGGCGGATGGCAGCACGCTCGGGAGCGTGGCGCGCGCGGGCGCTCCGCCAGCTCACGGTCGTCATGCTGGTGGCGTGCATCGTCACACCGATCTTCAACATCCTCACGGTCGAGCTGAGCTGGCGGCAGGCGATCCAGGGGCTGGTGGACGCGATACTCCTCTCGGTGCTGGTGGGCGGCTACCTGTTGTTCGTCCGCGAGGGGGTGCTGCGCGGGTGGTTCCTCCGGCTGCGCTTCACGCGAGACTTCGCGCTCAGCAGCGTGATCGTCCTCACGCTCTTCCTCGTCGGCCGGGCCGCCGGCCAGGTGATCACGACCGGCAATCCCCGGCGCTTCGTGGCGAGCTTCATCGAGGGCCATCTCGTCCTCGCCCTGCCGTTCTTCGTGGTGGTCACCGTCGCCGTCCAGTTCGTGCTCCAGATGAACCGGATCGTCGGCGCCAACGTGCTGCGCTACTTCGCGACCGGCGCCTATCACCGGCCGAAGGCGGAGGAACGGGTCTTCCTCTTCCTCGACCTCGAGGGCTCCACGCAGCTCGCCGAGCGGCTCGGCAGCGAGCGCTACTTCGAGCTGCTGCGGCGGGTCGTGGACGATCTCACCGATCCCGTGCTGGAGGCCGAGGGCGAGATCTATCAGTACGCCGGCGACGAGGTCGTGATCACCTGGCCGCTCGCGCGGGGCGTGCGCACGGCGAACTGCGTGCGCTGCTTCTTCGCGGTCCGTGCGGTCATCGCCGCGCAGGCCGACCGGTACCGCGCCGACTTCGGCGTGGTGCCCCGCTTCCGCGGCGGGCTGCACGGCGGCCGCGTGACGGGCGGCGAGCTCGGGGATCTGCGCCGTCAGATCGTGTTCGTCGGGGACATCCTCAACACGGCGGCGCGGCTGGAGGAGCACGCCAAGCGTGCCGGCCTCGACCTGGTGGCGTCCGGGGCGCTCCTGGAGCGGCTCACACTACCGCCCGGCGTGGACGCCGCGCGCTGCGGCGACCTCGCGCTGCGCGGCAAGGAAGCGCCCGTCGCCGCCTACGGCCTCAAAGGAGCCTGAGCATGGATCGCGCGCGGCTGGAGCTGCTGGAGAAGCTGGCGCGGCTCGGCGAGGACAACGATGCGCGCGAGACCGCCCGGCCGAAGCGCATGCTCAACATCACCCGCGACACCGGACGCCTGCTCTGGATCTTGATCGGCGCCATCAGCGCCCGGCGGATCCTCGAGGTCGGCACGTCGAACGGGTTCTCCACGATCTGGCTGGCCGATGCCGCGCGGACGACCGGCGGCCGCGTCACCACGCTCGAGCTGAACCCCGACAAGATTGCCCTGGCGCGCGCCAACCTGGATGACGCCGGCCTCGCGGACGTCGTGGACATCATCGAGGGCAAGGCGGCCGACACGCTGGCGAGGCTCCCGGGACCGTTCGATCTGGTGTTCCTCGACGCCGATCGGCCGAGCTATCTGACGTACCTGGAGCTGGTGGTGCCGAGGCTGCGCGCGGGGGGCCTGCTGGTCGCGGACAACGTCACGTCGCACGCGAGCGAGCTCGGGGACTATCTCGCCCGCGTGAAGTCACACCCGCAGCTCTTCTCGGTCACCGTGCCGATCGGCAACGGCGAGGAGATCGCGCTCAAGCTGGGCTAGCCCTCCACGCGGTAGAAGCCCAGGCGTGTGAGCAGCGGCACATCCTGCACGGAGTAGAGAATCGCAGGCGCGGCGCCCTCGTTGGCGTGGGCGTGAAGCGCCCGCGGCGCGATCGCGAAGAAGTCGCCCTCGCCCCACGCGTGGCGCACGCCGTCGATCGTCGTCACGCCCGCGCCGGCCACCACGTGGTAGACCGCGCTGGAGGTCTCGCGGTGCGCGCGCGTGCGCACGCCGGGGCGGAGCATCTGCAGGTAGCAGCCGAGCGCGGGCACGACCGAGCCACCGGTGGCCGGATCGACGTACTCCATGATGACGTCGTCGAACGGATCGACGGCGCCGGTCGAGCGTCGCACCAGCTCGGCATAGGCGGTCTCCCAGCGATAGTGCAGGTGGCGCGCCGGCGGGCCCGTGCGCACAGGCTGCGTCTCGCCCTCATAGGGATCCATCGCCAGGTTCTCGAGGTAGCGGACGACGGGCGAGTCGAGCGCGTCGGTCCACATGACCGGCTCGCGCCCCTCGTTACCGTGGTCGTGCCACGTCATGCTCGGCGTCACCACCAGATCGCCGCGGCGCATGACGAACTTGTCGCCCTCGATCGTCGTGTAGGCGCCCTCGCCGTGGAGCATGAAGCGGATGGCGTTGGGCGTGTGGCGGTGCGCGGGCGCGACCTCGCCGGGCAGCAGGTACTGGACGGCCACCGAGATCGTGTGGCCGGCGGTGCGCTCGGGCACGCCGGAGTTGTCCAGGCGCACGATCCGCCGCTCGGCGCCGCGGCCGGGCGCCATGAACTCCGGCGTGCGCCGCACCAGTGGCTCGATGTCGGCCCAGCGCCATACACGCGACTGCATGGCCGAGGCCTTGGGATTGATGAGCGGCCCGGGCTCCATCCACGGGGCGTCGAGGCCGGCGGCGGTGAGGCTCGAGACGAAGGCGTCGCGCGCGGTCGCGGTGGTCAGTGTGCTCATGGCAGAAGTCTACGCTTCTTGGGTAGGGGAACCCTAGCAGGGTTCCCCCCTTCCCCTCCTGATCACGTATGCGGAACCCACGGCCAGTACTTGGCGATGGCGCCGGCATCCACGCGGAGGTCGATGCCCGTGATCATCTCGGAGTCGTCGGAGGCCAGGAAGACCGCGGCCTGCGCGTAGTGGCGCGGGCTCGGCAGGTGGTCCATCGGCAGCATCCGGGCGAAGTCCAGCGCGCGGCGGCCGCGATCGGGCCGCGGGCGTCCCCACGCGACGGCGCGCGCGTCGCCTTCCTCGACGTCGGTCGCCGTCGGGGTGAGGCTGTTGACACGGATGCCGTGGCGCACGAGGTCCATGGCCGCCGCGCGCGTGAAGTTGAGCAGCCCGCTCTTGCTCGTGCAGTAGCCGATGTTGCCGGCCTGGCCCTGGTGGCCGGCAGTGGACACGATCACGATGATGCTGCCGCGGGTGCTGCGCTCCACCATGAGGCGCGCGACGTGCTTGGTGCACAGAAAGGTGCCCGTGAGATTCACGGCGAGCTGCCGCTGCCAGCGCTCGAGCGGCATGTCGAGCACGCTCTGGCCGCCGAGGATGCCGGCGTTGTTCACGAGCACGTCGACGCGGCCGTAGGACTCGCGGGCACGCGCCACCATCGTCTCGACCTGGCGCTCGTCGGTGACGTCGCAGGCCAGGCCGAGCGCGTGACCGCCGCGAGCCGTGATTGCCGCCGCGCACTGCGTCGCGTTGTCGGCGGCCACGTCGACGCACACGACGCGCGCGCCCTCGGCGGCGAGGCCCTCGGCGATACCGCCGCCGATGTTCGGACTGGTGCCCGTGACGATGGCGACCTTGTCGGCGAGCTTCACGGATGCGCGCTCCTCACGGCGCTGCGCGCGACTATAATCGTCGCCGCCAAGCCGGTCAAACGCCCGGCGACACGGAGGGGAAGGGGGAACCCTGCCAGGGTGCCCCTAAATAAGAGAGAGAATGCGCTGGCTCGTGCTGCCCGCTCTCGCGTGGATGCTGATCGGCTGCCACACGGCCGCTCGATTGCCCGAGCCGCCGGCGGCGCTGGCCGACCTGGTGCGCGACTACGATCGCGAGATCACGCCGTACTTTCCGTTCACGGCCAGCGACATGGGCCAGCACGAGTACGACCGTGTGCTGGCCAACGACATCGGCGAGGAGTACCGGAACGGGATGCTGGCGCTCTGCACGCGGTATCGCCACGCGCTACGCCGGATCGATCCCGTCACCCTGGCCGAGGACCAGCGCGTGACGTACGGCGTCTTCGCCTTCCGGCTGGAGACGTGCGCCGACGGCTTCCGCTTTCCCTGGCACCTGCTGCCCGTCAACCAGGTCGGGAGCAGCTGGCCGAGCCGCTTTCCGATCGTCGGCGCGGGACGTGGCAACCATCCGTTCAAGACACCGCGCAACTACGAGGACTTCCTCGGGCGCGTCGACGGCTTCGTGATCTGGATGGACACGGCCATCGCCAACATGCGCGAGGGCATGGCACGAGGCATCACGCAGCCCCGGGTGCTGATGGAGCGGGTGCTGCCGCAGCTCGACCAGCAGATCGTCGACGACCCGACGGCCAGCCTCTTCTGGGAGCCCGTCAAGAATTTCCCCGAGGGCTTCGACGCCGGCGTGCGCGATGCCCTCACCGCGAAGTACCGGGCGGCCATCGCCGAGAAGATCGTGCCCGCCTATCGCCGGCTGCGCGCGTTCATCCACGACGAGTACCTGCCGCGCTGCCGGACCACGTCCGGCTTCGGCGATCTGCCCGGCGGCAGCGCCTGGTACGAGTACGCCGTGCGCGTGTCGACGACGACCGAGCTGAGGCCGCAGGCGATCTATGACCTCGGCGTGAGCGAGGTCGAGCGGATTCAGCGCCTCATCGCGACGGTGCAGTCGGAGATGGCCGCCGCGCGCGAGCCGGCGACACCGCGCTACCGGACGATCGACGACCTGCTGGCCGGCTACGCGCGGCTGCGCGCCGACGTGAACGAGGCGCTGCCGAAGCTGTTCGGTCGCGTCCCCGGCGCGGGGTTCGAGATCCGGCCGATCGAGCCGTTCCGCGAGCGCTCGATGCCATCGAGCTACGTGGCGGGATCGCCCGACGGCTCACGCCTCGGCGTGTTCTACCTCAACAGCGGCGACCTGCGCCGCGACGGCGCCGCCGGTGTCTCCCGCGCCCTCTACCTGCACGAGGCCGTGCCGGGGCATCACTTCCAGATGTCGCTGCAGCGCGAGAATCACGGCCTGCCCGGGTTCCAGCGCTTCGGCTGGTTCAACGCATTCGGCGAGGGCTGGGCGCTCTACGCCGAGAGCCTCGGCGGCGAGCTCGGTGTCTATCCGCATCGCGCGGACCGCCTCGGCATGCTCTACGGCGAGCTGTTCCGCGCGCGCCGTCTGGTGGTGGACGTCGGCCTTCACGCCAAGGGCTGGACGCCGGAGCAGGCCATGGATTACCTCGGCGGCCGCCACGTCGACAACGCGCGCGAGGTGGAGCGCTACATGGCGTGGCCGGGCCAGGCGCTCGGCTACAAGATGGGCCAGCTCAGGATTCGCGCCCTCCGGACGAAGGCCGAGGCGGCGCTCGGCGCGTCGTTCGACGTGCGGGCGTTCCACGACGAGATGCTGAAGGACGGCGCGCTGCCGCTGACCGTGCTGGAGGCGAAGATGGACCGCTGGCTCGCCGCGCAGCCGCGGCGCTAGCGTCAGCGCCGCTTCGCCCGCGCCTGCTCCTGCAGGTAGCGCACCGATACGCGCTCCAGCGGTACGGCGTCCGGATCCAGGCCGTCGGGGTTGCGGTACTCGAAGGGCGCGTCGCGGCCGCCGTAGTGCTTGGTGACGACGAGCTTCCGCCACTGGATGACCTCGGCGTCGGTGCCCGACAGCTTCTCCGGCGTGTCGTAGCGCTGCCGCAGCATCACGGCCTCGTCCTGCCGCGAGAAGTTGTACTCGATGATCCAGCGCCGGACGGTGGCGTACATCAGCCGGTCCCACAGCCGCCGCAGCGCGTTCTTCGGCCGCGTGCAGTGGTAGTACCACACGCGCGTCAGGTGCTCCTCGACCGGCACGCACATGCGCGTATAGAGGTCCCAGCCGAACTCCGCGCGGAACATCCCCGGCAGGTGATGCCCGCCGCACCAGCGCGCCGACTTCGGCGGCGGGATGTTGCGGCGCGCGCGCTCGGCCAGCGGCCTGGTGATCCACGTGAAGAAGCGCCGATAGTTCGTCTTCGGCCACTTCCAGCCGTTGGGATAGAAGTCCTGCTTGGGACTGCGCCGCATGTAGTTGGACTCGGCCACGTCGCCGCCGAAGCCGTTGCCGACGAAGAGCGGGTGCTCGCCCTGGGCGCCGCGCGCGATGAAGCCCGCCCGCGCCACCACCACCGCGTTGCGGTGGACATAGTTGACGTGCGAGTCCATCGAGTTCTCGAGGGCGACCTCCCAGTTGCACTTCCAGTCGACCTGGCCGACCTGCACGAGGGCGTCGTCGTCGAAGAACTCCTCGGGCACGTCCTGCTCGATGGGCGCCGGCTCGGCGTCGCCGATCCACACGAAGACCACGCCCTTGAGCGTGCGGGTGGGATAGATGCGCGCCTCGGTGCCCGGCTTGCCGCACACGCCGGAGTCCGGTCCCTCGGACAGCACGGCCACGTTCTTGCCGGACTCGTCGTAGACCCAGCCGTGATACGGGCAGGCCACGGTGCCCCGATAGTGGCAGGCGCCCTCGCTGAGCCGCGCACCGCGGTGCGGACAGACGTCCTGGATCGCCGCCACCGCGCCGGTGGCGCCCCGGAAGAGACAGATCTCCTCGCCGAGCAGCGCAACCTTCACGGGCTTGCGCGCGCCGACCTTCCGGTCGGCGATGGCGGGATACCAGTAGTTGCGCAGACCGAGCTTGGGGATGAGCGGGCGGATGTCCCCGCTCAGCTTGGGAATGGCGCCGTTACCGGTGCTCATGCTCCGCCTCCTGGGAGGCCTATGGTACTACCGCGCCACGCCGAAGGCGGCGGCCTTCCAGGCGGGGTCGTCGGAAGTGTCCAGACGGTCGCGCACGCGGCGCAGCACCTGGCCCGCCGCCGTCTCGCCCCAGAACCAGCGCGCGATCTCCGTGCCCGTGGCGCTCGGCCGGGCGAGGAGCCGACTCTCCCAGTAGAGCGCCTTCAGATCGTCGGCGGCCCAGCGGATGAAGGCGGGGAGCGGCACGTCGGCCGGGCGTCCGCTCACGTGGCCGTCACCGCCGGCGGCGAAGCGCTGCAGTGCGTCGACGACCTCGGGGAAGCGGTCGACCGGAATCCCGCTGAGACCGAAGATTGTGCGGTCGTCGTGCTCGGCGAGCCACCGCGCGTGCGCGCGCACCACGTCCTTGGTCTCGGCCACGACGTCGCCCGGCACGTCCGCCGCCGCCGGCACCGCGGAGGCTTGCACCGGCGCCGGTGTCTCGTCGCCGGGCTCGGCGTCCTCCGGCAGATCCGCCAGCACGGGGCCGGCCGGCGCGGCGAGCAGATCGAGCGCGGCCATGAGCACGCGACGCTGCAGCGCCGGGTCGTTGGGCCGGCCCAGCGCGTGGCCGAACGGAAACGGCACGAACAGCGCGCGCGGCGGCCTGAGCTTCTCCGTGTGTTCACGGACGAGGCTGATCGACGTGGTCGCGATGCCGTGGGCCTCGATCACGCGAGCCAGCACGCCGACGGCGTGCGAGCACAGCGGTCAGGTCGGCGTGAGCAGCGCGACCTCGGCGCCGTCGTCGCGGAGCCGGCGCGCCACGTCAGGGCCGCTCTCGCCCTCCAGCCGGGCAACGTCACGCAGCGCGCCCATGAACGAGTAGTGATTGGGCGCGGAGCCCCCGATCACCCGATCGCCCGCCAGCTCGCGGAGGCGGTCGATGGGAAAGGTCACGTTGATGTCGCGCAGGATCGCCGTGCGGTCGAAGCCGATGCTCGTGTGGGACTGCACGAGGTCGGCGGCCGGGCTGGACGAGGGGATGACGCGATAGCCCTGCTCGCCGGGCGTGAACGGCCGATCGGCTCGGCGATGGAGCCCTGCCGTCGTCACGATCGCGACGCGACACGCCGCCAGCGGCCGGACCGGGCGCACGAAGGGCGTGGTGTCGTTGACCTTCACGGGCAGGCCGAGGACGGCCTTGCGAGAAGCTTCGGGCAAGCGATCGAGTCGCGGCATCGGGACGGCCTCCGTGATCGGTCTGTCGTTGAGACACGCACTCGGCGCGAAACGTCGCGCGTCAGTCGCCGAAGCGGTAGCGCTTGCCCACGGCCGACGGCACGAGCGTGTCGCCCAGCTCGCGTGCCAGGACGGCCATCGCGCGCCAGCCGGTGCAGTGCCCGGGCGCCAGCATGCCCAGCTCGAAGCGCGCCAGGTCGGCCACGGTCGCGGGAATGATGGCCTCCGTCGAGCCCGAGAGATGCAGCCCGCCCATCGCGCCCCACAGCGGCACCGCCGGAAACGTCGCGCGCGCGTGGGTGAGGACGTTCACGATGCCCGCGTGCGAGCACGCGGAGAAGACGAGCTGCCCGCGGCCCTTCACCTGCACCGACACGGACCGCTCGTCCATGATGAGCGGATCCGCCTCCCACGCGCCGCTCGCCGCGCGCTGGACGTGCCCTGGCAAGCCCCTCTCGTAGGGCGTCACGCGCGGGATCTCCCCGCTCACGTGGAAGACACCGGCGATCGTTCGTGCCTCCCGCGTGCTCTGCACGGCGGCCCCGGCGGCGGCCAGCCGCTCGGGCCCGGGCACCGGCTCCTGCACGATGAGGACACCGTCCGGACGCTGGGAGCCGCGCTGCCCGAACATCCCGGGGTGCACGAAGCACGGCACTGGCGCGCCGGGCCGTCGCGCCGTGACCGCCGCAATGGCGGCCAGCAGGCCGCCGCCGTGATCCCAGTGACCGTGCGAGAGCACGACGGCCTCCACCTCGCCGAAGTCCACGCCGAGGATGGCCGCGTTGCGGATGAGAGTCTCGCCTTCGGGGCCGGCATCGAAGAGCAGCGTGTGACGCTCGGCGCCGACGTGTGCGGTCAGCAGCAGCGAGAGGCCGTGATGCGCGCGGCAGATGGCCCCGCCCGAGAGCACCGGCAGCCGGCCGGCGGCGACGAGCCCCGGCCACTCCGGCACGACGTACTTCGGCGTCGTCGAGAGACTGTCGGTGGCGTTGTCGACGAGGACGAGGACGTCGAGCCGATCGACCGCCCGCATCAGCGCGCGGCGCGCTCGACCGCGGCGCGCACGCGCGCCGCCGTCACCGGCAGTGCGGTGAGCGGCACGCCGAGTGCGTCGCACACGGCATTGGCGATGGCCGCGCCCAGGCCCGGGTTGCCGCACTCCCCGAGGCCGCGCAGGCCGAGCGGATTGGTCTTGGCCCGGATTTCCTGGTAGAAGCCGTCCACCGGCGGCACGTCGCCGGCCAGCGGCAGCGCGTAGTCCATCAGCGTGCCGGACAGCAGCTGTCCGTCGGCGTCGTAGACCAGGCTCTCGTGAAGCGCGTTGCCGATGCCGAAGGCCACGCCGCCCACGAGCTGGCCGTCGACGAGCGCCGGGTTCACCGCGCGGCCGACGTCGGCGCCGACGACCACGCGGCGCAGCGCGAGCGTGCCGGTGTCGGGATCGACGTCGAGCACGACCGCGCACGCGCAGCCCGCATAGGTGATCTTCGGCACCTCGAACGACGCACCGGCGGCCAGGCGCTTCTCGCCGGCCAGCTCGGCCAGCGTCGTACGGCGCCCGTCGGCGCGCAGCTCGCCGCGCGCGTAGGTGACCTCCGCCTCGGCCACGCCGAAGCGCGCGGCCGCGCGCGAGCGCGCCTCCGCGATGAGTTTGTCGGCGGCGAGCTGCGCCGCGTTGCCGGCGGTGACGGTCCCGCGCGAGCCGTAGGTGCCGACGCCGCTCTCGACGTCGGCGGTGTCGGCGTGGCGCACGTCGAACTGCCCGGCCGGCAGCCCGAGCGCCTGGCCGAGGATCTGCGCCAGGACGGTCTCCAGCCCCGGGCCCATCGACGAGGCGCCGGTGTCGACCACGAGCCGGCCGTCGGACCGCGCCTCGACCTGCGTGGTCTCGAACGGGCCGAGCCCGGTTTTCTCCACGTAGACGGCCAGCCCGACGCCGCGCCGCGGGCCCCCCGCGCGCGCGTTGACCGCGCGCTGCTCGGCGCGGGTCGCGGCATAGTCCAGGCGGTCGAGCAGCATGCCGAAAAGCGCGGGGAAATCGCCGGAGTCGTAGACGGTATTGACGCCGAACGACTTCGTGCCGCAGTCGTACGGCATCTCGTCGGGGCGTACGAGATTGCGGCGGCGGATCTCCGCCGGGTCGAGGCCCAGGCGCGCGGCGCCGAGATCCATCAGCCGCTCGCGCACGAAGTTGCACTCGGGCCGCCCGGGCGAGCGCAGCGTGCCGGCCGGCGTCTTGTTGGTGACGACGGACCACAGGTCGCACGCGTAGTTCGGCACGCGATACGGCCCGGGCAGCAGCGAGGCGCCGAACTCGGCGGGTACCAGCGCGGCCGTGCGCACGTAGGCGCCGATGTCCGCGCGGATGATCGCCCGCAGCGCGAGGATGCGCCCGTCGCGGTCGAAGCCGATCTCGACCTCGTAGGTCACCTCGCGCGCGTGGTTGGCGGCCATGAGGTTCTCGCGCCGGCTCTCCACCCACTTCACCGGCCGGCCGAGGCGCAGCGCCGCGAGCGGCACCAGGATGTCCTCCGGGTAGAGCTCCCCGCGCACGCCGAAGCCGCCGCCGACGTCGACCTCGGTCAGCCGGAGTGCGCCGACCGGGATGCCGAAGATCGGCGCCAGGATCGTCCGGTTGATGTGGATGCACTTCGTCGAGCCGATCAGGTGCAGCTCGCCGCCGGCCGGCGACGGCGGCACGGCCACCAGCCCGCGCGTTTCCAGCGCCGCCGCCGTCTGGCGCGGGTACTCGAAGCGCTCGCGGATGACGATGGCGGCCGAGGCCAGCGCCGTGTCGGCATCGCCGACGCGCATGGTGATGGTGGCCACGTTGTTGGAGTCGGTGCCGGCAAACAGCCGCGGCGCGCCGGCGGCGAGCGCATCGGCCACCGAGGCGCACGCGGGCAGCGGATCGTACCGCGCCTCGATCAGGCCGAGCGCGTCGCTCGCCACGTAGGGATCGTCGGCGACGACGAGCGCCACCGGCTCGCCGACGAACCGCACGACGGTGCGCGCGATGGCCGGTTGCAGGTAACGGGGCGTGCCGGGGGGCGCGGGCACACGGTTGGGAATGATCGCTGCCTCGGGCACGTCGGCCGCCGTGAGCACGGCGCGCACGCCGGGCAGGTCGCGGGCGCGTGTGGCGTCCACGGAGAGCAGGCGCGCATGGGCATGCGGCGAGCGGTGCACCGCGGCGTGCAGGATGCCCTCCACGCGGACGTCGTCGACGAAGCGTCCGCGGCCGGCGGCCAGCCGGTCGCCGCCGAGCCGCGCGTGGGACTCGCCGATCATCGCGAGCCGGACGTCGCCTTGCGCTCGAAGGCCTCGATGGCCTGCTTCAGATCGCGGTACTCCGAGCAGCCGAAGAAGCAGAGTGAGTCCAGGCGAGCCAGGTGCTGCCGCGCGCTGCCGACGTCGCCCAGCATCAGGTACGCCTCGCCGATGTACTCGTGCGCGCCACGGTGCTTGGGATCGAGCGCGAGCGCTTTCTGGTAGATCGGAATGGCGCGCGCGGGGTCGCCGTCCTTGCGCACGGCATACGCGAGCCAGTTGTAGGCGTCCGCGTTGCGCTGATCGCGCGTGACGACGCCTTCGAGCAGCGGGATGGCGGCCTTGTACTGGGCGGCCTCGATCGCCCGCACCGCCTGCGTGTACGCCGGATCCTCGCCGGGACGCGGCGAGGGTGTGCGATCGCCGTCCGCGCCGGCGGGGCCGGGGCCCAGTCCGAGCGCCGCCGCGAGCGCGAGGCATGCCACGATCAATCTCATCGCGTGTCCTCCGTCAGGCTTTCCAGTACGTCTGCATCAGCTCGTGCGACCACGCGGGCTGGCGAATCACGCCGCGCGGCAGGAACTCCGCCATCACCGGCTTGATGTCGAGCACCGGCGTGCCGTCCACGGCGTCGAGCCCGCTGACACGGAGCGTTCGTCCGTCGCGCCCCGTGATGGCGACCACCGTCACGCCGAGGCGGTTGGGACGGTCCTTGGCGCGCTGGGCGAAGATGCCCACGCGCGGCCAGCGCTGGTTGCCGCGCGGATGACGCGCCCCGCGCTCGATCGCGTCGGGCGCCACGCGGTCGAAGTGATAGACGATCTCGGCGTGCGAGAACGTCTCGAGACCGTCGAGCGCGACGGGATCGAACGCCGCCCCGAGCTCGATCATGGCCGGGACGGCGTCCCAGTCGTCGTCGAGCAGGTCGCGGCGAGCACTCCGGACGTAACCGATGGGATCGAGCGTGATCACGACGGCCCCCTTGTCGTACGCCGCGTCACTATACCGTAAGATGCCGGGCCATGAGCGACGACACCCTGCATTCGATCGCGCGACAGGTCCGGAACTGGGGCCGCTGGGGCCCGGACGACGAGCTCGGCACGCTGAACTACGTCACCCCCGACACGATTGCGGCCGCCTGCCGGCTCGCGACGACCGGCAAGGTCTTCGCGCTCGGGATCCCGCTGCAGCGCGAGGGGCCGCAGAGCGGCACGCGACAGCGCTTCAACCCGATCCACGCGATGTTCCGCGACGGCGGCGACGCGCCGAAGACGGACGCCGAGGTGGCGGCGGCACAAGGCTACGGCGGCTCCGACGACTGGATCGTCATGCCGTTGCAATGCGTGACGCAGTGGGACAGCCTCGCCCACATCTTCTATCAGGGCAAGATGTGGAACGGCTACGACTGCACGCTGGTCACCAGCACCGGCGCGGCGAAGAACAGCATCGACAAGACCTCGAGCCGGCTGGCCGGACGCGGCGTGCTGCTCGACGTCGCCCGCTTCAAGGGCGTGCGCTCGCTCGAGCCCGGCTATGCGATCACCGTGGCCGATCTCGAGGCGACGGCCGCCGCGCAGAAGGTCGAGGTGCGCCGCGGCGACTTCCTGCTGATCCGCACGGGGCACATGACGCGCTATCTCGAGCGGAAGGACTGGCGCGGCTACGATTCCGACGACTTCCCGGGCGTGTCCATCCACACCGCGCCGTGGCTGCATGCCCGTCAGATCGCCGCGATCGCCAGCGACAACTACGCGGTGGAGGTGCGGCCCTCCGAGCTCTTGCCGGCCTTCCGCAACCCGTTCCACGTGGTGGCGATTCCGAACATGGGGCTCACGCTCGGCGAGATCTTCTATCTGGACGCGCTCGCCGCGGACTGCACGGCCGACGGCCGCTGGGAGTTCCTGCTGGTGGCGCCGCCGCTGCCGGTCACGCGCGCCGTCGGCACGCCGATCAATCCCTACGCGATGAAGTGAGCCGGCGCGCCGGGCGTCGAGACACCGAGCAGGCGGTGGACGGTGACCGGCTCGCTGGCGCCCTTCACGCGCTCGGCGCGGCCGTCTCCGGCCGTGGCGACGGCGCCCACGCGGCGGAGCAGCGCGTCCGACAGCAAGATCTCGCCGGCGACGGTCAGCGCCTGGATGCGCGCGAGCAAGTTGACGGCGGGACCCACCACGCCGTACTTCACGCGCTCCGGGCTGCCGATGGTGCCGGCCACCACGGTGCCGATGTGCAGTCCGATCCCCATGGCCAGCTCGGGAAGCCCGCGGCGCTGGCTGTCGGCGTTGAACACGGCCAGCGCCTCCTGCATGGCCCACGCGCAGCGCACGGCGCGCTCGGCGTCGTCGGGGCGGGCGAACGGCGCGCCGAAGAGCACGAAGATGGCATCGCCGATGATCTCGTCGATGACGCCCCCGTGCTGCACGATCACCGGCGTCATCGCGGCGAAGTACCGGTTGAGCAGACCGATCATGGCCGTCGGTCCCAGGCTCTCGGACAGCTCGGAGAAGCCGCGCAGGTCCGACATCAGCATGGTCACCTCGCGCAGCTCGCCCCCGAGCTGCAGCGTGCGGCGGTCGCGCAGCGCCCGCTCGGCCAGCTCGGGGCTGACGTAGCGGCCGAACGTCGCCCGGATGAAGTCGCGGTCGCGCAGCGCCTTGACCATGTCGCCCATGGCGCGCGTCAGCACCCCGATCTCGTCGCGGCTGCGCGGCGTGGCGGTGACGTCGAGCTCGCCCTGCCGGATGCGCCGCGCGAGCTGGGCCAGCTCGCGCAGGGGCCGCGCGATCCAGCGGGCGAGCAGCACGCCGCCGCCCAGCGCGATGAGCAGCGCGGTCACGCCGAGCAGGACGAACACGCGGGCCTGGGCGTCGATGCGGTCGGTGAAATCGCCCTCCGGGACGACCACGTCGACCAGCCAGCGGAGGTCGCCGACGTGCAGCGGCATGGCCCGGCCGAGATAGCGCGCGCCCTGATGCTCGAAGGTGAACGCGGTCTCCGACGGGGGCGCCGCCCGCGCGGTGGCGGCGGCCAGCTCGGCGTCGATCACCTCGGCGCGGGTGGCCCCGGAGCCGCGCCGGCCCACGAGCAGCGCACCCTGGCGCGTGGCGATGAACACGCGTCCCCGCGGCGAGACCTCGAGCTCCTCGAGCGCGCCGGACAGCCGGTCGAGGGAGAAATCGACGGTGAACACGCCGCGTACGGCGCCGCCCTCGAGCAGCGGCGCCGCGCACGTGATGCCCATGCCGCCGCCGGCGTAGAACTCGTACGGCTCGGTCCACACCAGCCCGCGCGCCGCAGCGGCCGCGCGGAAATACGGACGCGTGGTCGGGCGGTAGCCGTGATCGTCGGAGCGCCGCACCACCTCACGCCGCCCGTCGGGCAGCACGCGGTCTTCTTCCAGCCGGATGCGGCCGCCGACCGGGCGACTGCGGTTGAGGTACACCGTGCCCTTCGTGTCGCGCCAGGCGCCGACGAAGCGGTCGCTGCGGTCGCCGTAGCTCACCCACGACAGGGTCGGGTGCGCGCGAAGCACGGCCAGCGTGTAGCGCTCGAGCGCACGATCGTCGGCGGGATCCAGCTGGCCCTGCTCGACCAGCTGCGGACCCAGGCGCGCCGTGCCTTCGGCGTCCTCGAGCACGCGGCCGGCGTGGGCCGCGGTGAGCCGGGCGCCCTGCGCCATGGCCGCGTCGACCAGCAGGCGCGAGCGCTCGCGCTGCTCGTGCCAGGCCAGGCCGCCGATGACTCCGCCGGTGAGACCGGTGAGGAGCACGACGAGCCCGACCAGCGCCAGCGTGAAGGGCGGACGGTGCGAACGCATCAGCGATAACCCAGAGCGAGGCTCAGCCTACCAGACGCGTGATGCTTTGGCGGGGGCAGGGTTATCGGCGATGATGGTCGGGCCATGCGCATCCTCATCGTCGACGATTCGTCACCGCATCGCCGGCTGCTCACCGCGTTGTTCGGCCGCGCCGGGCACGAGGTGGTGACGGCGCCCGACGGCGTGGCCGCGCTCGAGGCGCTCGAGCGGAGCGCCATCGACGCCGTCGTCTCCGACGTGCGGATGCCCAAGATGGACGGCTTCCAACTCTGCCGCGCGATCCGCCAGGACCCGCGCTGGCGGCGGCTGCCGTTCATCTTCTACAGCAGCATCTTCATCGGCGACCCCGCGCAGGACTTCGGCCGCGACCTCGGGGCCACCGCCTACCTCGACGCCAAGGACATCGCGCCCGCGCAGGTGGCGGGCGAGCTGGAGAAGCTGGTGGACGCCCACGTGCGCGAACAGTACGACGAGACGCTCGGCCGCCTGCTCTCCGACGTGGAGTTCGCCCGCCGCTATCACCAGGTGGTGCTGGCTTCGCTGGCCGACGGCGGCGCCGAGGGCATCCGCGAGCTGGTGGCCGAGAGCGCCAAGGCGCTCGACGACGTGGTGGCGCGGCTGGACGCCGAGCGCCGCGCCGGCGCCGATACGCAGCGTACCGTGCAGGCGGCCGAGCTGGCCCTGCTCCGCGAGCTCGGCGAGTACCTGGGCGACCGCATCAACAATCCGCTGGCCGTCATCCTGGCCAGCGCCCAGCTCCTCGAGATGAAGGAGCACAACGCCGCGACGAGCGAGGCGGCCCAGCGCATCGGCTCGGCCGTCGCCAAGATCAACGCCGTCGTCCGGGAGATCGCCGTCCGCAGCGGCGAGGCTCCCATCGAGTAGCCCGCCGCCCTCAGCTGCCGATGCCGAACGCGTCCAGGCCGGTGATGTCGCGGCCGATGATCAGGGCGTGGATGTCGTGGGTCCCCTCGTACGTGTTGACCGTCTCGAGGTTCAGCATGTGGCGGATGATCGGGTGCTCGTCCACGATGCCTGCCGCCCCGAGGATGTCGCGGGCCTGGCGCGCCGTGTCCAGCGCAATCTGGACGTTGTTCATCTTGGCCATGGAGACCTGCTGCGGGCGCAGCGTGCCGGCGTCCTTCAGGCGGCCGAGCTGCAGGACCAGCAGCTGCGCCTTCGTGATCTCCGTGATCATCCAGACGAGCTTCTGCTGCACGAGCTGGAAGGAGGCGATCGGCTTGCCGAACTGGATGCGCTGCTGGGCGTACTGGAGCGCCCAGTCGTAACACGCCATGGCCCCGCCCACCGCGCCCCACGCGATCCCGTAGCGCGCCTGGTTCAGGCAGCCGAGGGGACCGCGCAGCCCCTTCACCTTGGGCAGCTTGTTCTCGGCCGGGATCCGGCAATCCTGGAAGGCCAGCTCGGAGGTGATCGAGGCCCGCATCGAGAACTTGCCGTGGATGTCGAGCGTCGAGAAGCCCGCCGTGCCCTTCTCGACCAGGTAGCCGTAGATCTCCCCGTCGTCCTCCTTCGCCCACACCACCGCCACGTCCGCGATGGAGCCGTTGGTGATCCACAGCTTGGTGCCGTTCAGCACGTAGCCGTCGGCGGTCTTACGCGCACGCGTCTTCATGGAGCCGGGGTCGGAGCCGTGGTCGGGCTCGGTGAGGCCGAAGCAGCCGACCTTCTCGCCGGTGGCGAGCTTCGGCAGCCAGCGGTCCTTCTGCGCCTCCGAGCCGTAGGCGTAGATCGGGTACATCACCAGCCCGCTCTGCACGGACGCGGCGGAGCGCAGGCCGGAATCGCCCCGCTCGAGCTCCTGCATGATGAGCCCGTAGGCGACGTTGTTGAGCCCGGCGCAGCCGTAGCCCTTCAGCGTGGCGCCGAACACGCCGAGCTCGCCGAGCTTGGGGATGAGCGTCACCGGAAACGTCCCGGCCCGGTGATGCTCGGCGACGACCGGCAGGAACTCGGACTCGACCCAGTCGCGAACGGCGTCGCGGATGGCGCGCTCCTCGTCGGACAGCAGCCCCTCGATGCCGTAGTAATCGACGCCCCGGAATTTTTCCATCGTCGCTCTCCTGGTCCTACGACAGCCTCAGCGGATTGAAGTCGGTGTGGAGGTCGAAGGTGTCGAGCCGCTCCTGCGACTTGAGCCAGCCCACCGCCGCATACGTGAGCGGCGTGGCCAGCGCTTCGTAGACCACCTTGACGAGCCACTGGTTGACGAAGATCTGGACCAGCGCGCCGGCGCCGACGCTGCCGGCGAAGGCCAGCGCCACGAAGACGAGGCTGTCGAGGCCCTCGCCCACCACCGTCGAGCCGATCGTGCGCACCCACAGCCAGCGGCCCGCCGTCGCGATCTTGAGCCGCGCCAGCACGTAGGCGTTGGCGAACTCGCCGAGGAGATACGCGGCGAGCGAGGCGACCAGGATGCGCGGCGCCTGCCCGAGGATCTCCTCGTAGGCGGGCTGGCCCTTCCAGAACGGCGCCGCCGGCAGCGCGCCGCCCGCCCAGATCGCGGCCACCATCAGCACGTTACAACCGAAGGCCAGCCAGATCACCCGGCGCGCCGCCCCGTAGCCCCAGACCTCGGTGAGCACGTCGCCCAGGATGTAGGAGACGGGAAAGATCACGATGCCGGCGCTGAGCGTGAGGCCCCCGACGGAGATCAGCTTGGCGGCGGTGACGTTGGCCGTGAGCAGGCACGTGATGAACAGCGCGGTGCACGCGATGAACCGCCACGACATGACTAGGCGCCGGAGAACTTCTGCGTGTTGCCCATGGCGGGCCAGACGTAGGCCTGCACGGCGGCGAGTGCCTGCTTGATGTGATTGCGGTCGTGGTGGACCCACTCCTGCAGGATGTCGTTGATGGAGATACGCCCGACCTTGGGATGAAGCGCGGCGCGGGCCACGTCGGCGTCGTGGAGACCGCGCACGAGCGCGGCGCTCTGGGGGCGGATCTCGGCGAGCTCGGCCAGCAGCTCCGCGATCGGCCGCGCGCAATCCTTGCGGGCCCGCGCCACCTCGTCCGGGTCCCAGCCCTCCAGCGTCGGATGCGGCTCGGCGAGCATCGTCCGGATGCGGCCGGCGAAGCCGCGGCGCTCGGCCTCGATCAGGTGTCCGACGATCTCCTTCGCGCACCACTGTCCCGGCGCCGGATGCGCGATGAGCACGCGCTCGGGCAGCGCGCCGAGCTCGGCGCGGAGCGTGGTCATCGCCGCGGACAGCAGGGGCGCGATCTCGGCCGGGGTCAGCGGCGCGCTCACATGCCCACCGGCGCGCCGAGCAGGCCGCGGATCGCCGCCGCCTCGCCCAGGTGCATGGCGTTGTGGGTGATGGCCGTGGCGCCGAGGCGATTGGCCTTGGTGACGCCCTGCCACAATTTCTCCACCCAGGCGGCATGGGGGCCGAACGCGCCGGCGGCGACGGCGCGATTGACGTCGAGCTGGGAGATCACCTCGTCCCAGGCGCCCACGCGCAGCTTCGTCGCGACCTCGCGCGTCCGTTTGCCGACGGCGTTGCGATAGGCCTTGGCGGCGGCCAGGTCCAGGCGCCGCGACAGCTCGGTCACCTCGGCGTCGGTCATCCCGGTGCCGATGTCGACGCGGCCGATGCCCAGCCGCTTGCTCCACGCCTCGTCGAAGACCTGGTGGCCGCTGGTCACCACGAGGTTCACGCTCACGTCCTCCACGCGCGCGGTGTGCCACAGCAGCCACGCCAGCGAGTTCATGCCGGCCGGCCGCGTCCGCATCTGCGCGTCGTCGAGGCCGCCGAACACGCGCTCCCACATCGAGGCCGGGTCCCCCACGCCGGCGGCGTGGACGCGCGCGTGGTGGACGAGGAAGAAGTCGGCGGCGTTCACACGTTGGTGACGATCGAGGGCGGCGCCTCGCCGAGCGCGCGCTCGAGGGCGGCGGCCAGGACGGCATCGTGCTCGTGCGTGGTCGCGAAGATCCGGCACTGGGCGACCTTGCCGGGCAGGTATTTCAGGATCTCGGTCAGCGGCTCCTCGGAGACCTTCTGGCTGGCCGCATCGTAGACGTAGATCTGCCGGTCGCCCATCTTGAGCG
>JBKPRI010000023.1:0-7679 GCA_046734515.1 Candidatus Methylomirabilota bacterium
CCCCGCCACCTACCCGGTGATCGCGGCCGACGACATCACGCAGCGCAGGCCGGCCAAGTGGATCGTGCGCACGGGCTGGGCCACCAGCCAGCCGATGCACCCGTTCGCGGACTGGACGCTGAGGAATACCAAGCACAGGAAGATCGTCACGATCGGGATGGACTACGCCTTCGGGTACGAGACCGTCGGCGGCTTCCAGCGCGTGTTCGAGGAGGGCGGCGGGCAGATCGTGCAGAAAATCTGGACGCCGCTGAACACCAACGACTTCGCGCCGTTCCTGTCGCAGATCCGGCGGGACGCCGACGCGGTGCTGGCGCTCTGCGTCGGCCGCCTCGCGCTGCAGTTCATGAAGCAGTACCAGGAGGCCGGCCTGCAGGGCAAGCTGCCGCTGCTGGGCGGCGGCACCACCACCGACGAGTCCGTGCTGCCGCAGATGGGCGACGAGGCGCTCGGCACCATCACCGCGCTGCACTATTCGCAGGCCATCGACACCCCGGCCAACAAGAAGTTCGCCGCGGCCTTCGAGGCGAAGGCGGGCAAGATCTCCTCGTACTACTCCGAGGCGACGTACACGAACATGCGGTGGATCACGGAAGCCATCAAGGCCGTGGGCGGCAAGGTCGAGGACCGGCCGGCGCTGCTCGCCGCGCTCCGCAAGGTGGACATCAAGGACACCGCGCGCGGCCCGCTCTCGGTGGATGCCTACGGCAACCCCGTGCAGACGATCTACATCCGCAAGGTCGAGCGCGTGGGGGGCAAGCTGCAGAACACGGTCATCGCCAGCTATCCCGGCGTGAGCCAGTTCTGGAAGTACAAGGCCGAGGACTACCTGAAGCAGCCCCTCTACGCGCGCGACTATCCGGCGTGCAAGCACTGCCAGTGAGCGCATGGCCGAGCCGCTCGCGCTGAGGCTGGAGGGCGTCACCAAGTGGTTCGGAGGGCTCCGCGCCGTCGACGGCGTGGAGCTCGCCGTGCGCTCGGGTGAGCGCCGGGCGCTGATCGGGCCCAACGGCGCCGGCAAGACCACGCTGTTCAATCTCATCGCCGGCGTGCTGCCCATCAGCGCCGGTCGCATCACGCTCTTCGGCGACGACGTGACGCGCCTGGCCCAGCACCGGCGCGCCGCGCTCGGGCTGACCCGGACGTTCCAGATCACCAACCTGTTCCCGAGCCTGACCGTGCTCGACAACGTGCGCCTGGCCGCCCAGGCCCTCACCCCGGCGAAGTTCTCGATGCTGCGACCGCTCGGCCGCTTCACCGAGCTGGAGACGGGCGCACGCCGGGCGCTGGCCGCCGTCGGCCTCGAGGACCGCGCGGCCACCACCGTGCGCCATCTCTCGCACGGCGAGCAGCGCCAGCTCGAGATCGCGCTCGCCCTGGCCGGCCAGCCCCGCGTGCTGCTGCTCGACGAGCCGGCCGCCGGCCTCTCGCACGCCGAGGCGCGCCTGATGACGGGGCTGCTTCAGCGCCTCGATCCGGCCATCACGCTGCTGATCATCGAGCATGACATGGACATCGCGCTGGAAGTCGCCCAGCACGTCACCGTGCTCCACTACGGCAAGGTCATCGCCGACGGCACGCGCGAGGCCGTGAAGCGCGATCCCACCGTGCGGGAGATCTACCTCGGTGCCTGACGCGGTCCTCGCCGTCAGCGACATCCATACCTATTACGGCGAGAGCCACGTGCTCCACGGCGTGTCGCTGGACGTCGCGCCCGGCGAGGTGGTGGCGATCCTCGGGCGCAACGGCATGGGCAAGACGACGCTCATCCGCTCCGTCGTCGGGTTCTCGGCGCCGCGCCGCGGCCGCGTGCGCTTCAAGGGCGCCGACGTCACGGGATGGGCGCCCTTTCGCCGCGTCGAGCGCGGCATGGCGCTGGTGCCGCAGGGCCGGCGCGTCTTCGCCTCGCTGAGCGTGCGCGAGAACCTGGAGGTGGCGCGCGCCGGCAGCGGCCGCTGGAACCTGGCCGAGGTCTACGGCCTGTTTCCGCGCCTCGCCGAGCGGGCGCAGAACCGCGCCAACAAGCTCTCCGGCGGCGAGCAGCAGATGCTCGCCATCGGGCGCGCGCTCATGAGCAATCCCACCCTGCTGCTGATGGACGAGCCCACCGAGGGGCTGGCGCCCCTGCTCGTGCGCGAGGTGGGCCGCGTCATCGCCGAGCTCAAGCGCGCGGGGCTGTCGATCCTGCTCGTCGAGCAGAACCTCCCGATGGCCGCCTCCGTCGCCGATCGCGTGCACGTGCTCAACCGCGGAGAGATCGTCTACTCCGGGCGTCCGCCCGCGCTCCTGGCCGACGAGGACGTGAAGTCGCGCTATCTCGGCGTCGCGAGCACGACGTGAGGCACGGACGACTCAGGCGGTCTCGCGCGCCAGCTCGGTGATCACGACCGCCAGGTCGTCGGCGCCATGGCCGGACGACTGGGCGGCGGCGTAGAGCCGCTCGGCGATGTCGGTCAGCGGCAGCGGCGCGCCGGCGGTCTTCGCCGCGTCCTGGATCAGGTGCAGGTCCTTCATGAAGAGGTCGAGCTTCATCTGGGCGGGGAACTGGCCGCGGACCATCAGCGGCCCGCGGACTTCCAGCATGCGCGAGGTGGCGGCACCGGTGGAGAGCACGTCCACGACGATCTGCGGGTCGAGCCCGCTCGCGCGGGCGAGGTTGAGCGCCTCCGCGGCCGCCACGCTGTTGAGCGCCACCAGCAGGTTGGCCACGAGCTTGAGCACCATCGCCTGGCCCGGCTGCCCGACGTGGACGGCCTTCGGCAGGATGGACTCCAGCAGCGGCTTCCAGCGCGCGTACTGCGCGGCCTCGCCGCCCACGAAGATCACGCCTTCGCCCTTGGCCACCATGCCGCTGGTGCCGCTGATGGGACAGTCGAGGAAGACGAGCCCGCGCGCCGCGGTCTCGCGCGCGAGACGCTCGGTGAGCGAGGGCGAGATGGTGCTCATCTGCACGACCGGCTGCGCGGCCTTGCCGGCGGCGGCGATGCCGTTCGGGCCGAGGATCGCCTCCTCGACCGTGGCCAGCGAGGGCAGGATCGTGCACACGACTTCGGCCGCGCGGGCGACGTCGCGGGCCGACCTGGCCGGCGTGCCGCCCATCGCGACGAGGCGCTCCATCGCGGCCGGCATCACGTCGTAGCCCACCACGGCGTGCCCGGCGGCCCGCAGCCGCGAGGCCACGGCGTCGCCGAGCAGCCCGACGCCGACGATCCCGACCGTGGTCATCCCGCTAGCAATGCTTGCAGGGTGGATAGTCCCGCGCGTACGGGGGCTGCCTGAGGTACTCCTCGGGGTTCCAGTTCCAGAACTGCGAGACGCTGGGGAAGGTGTGGATGACGGTGTTCTGCAGGCGGCCGCCCACCCTCTCCACCTTGCGAACGTAGACGTTCATGACGGGGTTGCCGTAGTCGTCGAAGCGCATGGGCCCGCGCGGAATGTCGGTCAGGCTGACCTTGCGGAGCGCGCCGAGGAACTTGTCCACGTTCTCGATGTCGCCACCGCTGGCCTCCAGCGCCGCCCGCAGGACGAGGCCGGCGACATACGTGCCCTCGGAGTAGTAGGAGGGGATCTGCTTGAACTTGGCCTCGTACGCCTGAGCGAACTTCTTGTTGGCGGCGTTCTCCAGCGCGGCCGAGTAGTGCAGCGGCGTGATCACGCCCAGCACCTCGTCGCCCATCGTCCGGAGCACGTGCTCGTCGGTGAACGTGCCGCCGCCGATCAGCGGGAGCCGGGCCCTGAGGCCGGCCTCGTCGTACTGCTTGGCGAAGCGCAGGGCGTCGGCTCCGGAGAACTGTGCGAAGACGGCGTCGGCGTCGCGCTTGAGCTGGCTCAAGTAGGGCGCGAAGTCCGCCGTGCCGAGCGGCGGCCAGAGCTTCTGCACGACCTGCCCGCCCGCTTCCTCGTACGTACGCTGGAAGCCGGCCACCACTTCCCAACCGAAAGCGAAGTCGTAGCCGATGATCGCTATCTTCTTGTATTTCAAGTTGTCGTAGACCCACTTACCGAACGGGTGCGAGGGCTGGGAGCTGGCCCACCCCACGCGCACGATGTACGGGCTGCGCTTGCGCTGGGTGAGATCGTCGGCCGCCACGATGGGGAACAGCGCCGGGACCTTCTTGCCGTCGATGTACGGCGCCACCGCGTAACCGATGCCGGCGCTCACGGGCCCCGTGACCAGGTGCACGCCCTGCCCTTCGACGAGCCCGCGCAGCTTGGTGAGCCCGACGGCCGGCTTGCCCTCGTCGTCCTCGATCAGGAACTTGATCTCGCGCCCGGCGAGCTTGTAGCCCACCTGCTCGAAGAACATCTCGTAGCCATTGACCATGTCCTTGCCGTTGGCGGCCAGTGGGCCGCTGAGCGACACGATCATGCCGATCTTGATCGGACCCTTCTGGGCGGCGCTCGGCGAGGGCGCCACGACGAAGGCCAGGGTGACGAGCGTGAGCAGGACCAGCGCGAGCGCTTTACGCATGTGTCCTCATGTCCTCCGGCTAGCCAGATCGGCCCAGAGCCCCTGGAGCTGCTCGAGGGCGGCCGGGGGCAGCGGGCCGCGCTCGATGGCGGCGATGGCCGCCTCGAGGTGCGGGAACTCCGAATAGCCCACGAGCACCGTGGACAGGCCCGGGTGGCTGAGCGCGAAGCGGATCGACGCCTCCATGAGGCTGGCCGCGTGGCCCTTGTCCACGAGCGGGCGCAGCCGCTGCGCGCGGGCGACGTCCTGGGCGTAGTCGGCGCCGGAGGCGATCGGCGCGACCTTCGGCATGGCGATGGGATGCCGGCTCTCCGTCCCGCTGAGCGCGCCGGCGGCCAGCACCCGGATGGCGATCGTTCCCACGCTCGCCCGGCGCGTGCGGTCCAGCAGGCGGCCGAAATCGTGCGCCGGGAACCCCGCCGGCGGCGTCACGCTGGCCGTCGGATTCAGGAGATTGACGCAGACCTGCGCGGTATCGATCAGACCGGACTCGACGACCGTCTGCAGGGCCGGCGTGTCGCCGAGCGCGGTGATGCCGATGAAGCGCGTCTTGCCCTGCTGCCGCAGGGCCTGCAGCGCCGGCAGCGCCTCGTCCAGCACCCGCCGCAGTGTCAGCCCGCTCTCGCGCGAGCCCTCGTCGCGGATGGGATTGTGGAGCTGCACGAGATCGACGGCGTCCATGCCCAGGCGTTGCAGGCTCGCCTCCACGCCGCGCGCGATGGCGCCCGCCGTATCGGGATCCTCGGGAGGGACGCGGACCTTGGTGCCGATGTAGGGCCGCACGCGCAGCGAGCGCAGCGTCACACCGAGGTTCTTCTCCGACTCGCCGTTGCCGTAGGAGGCCGCGGTGTCGAAGTAGTTCGTGCCCGCTTCCAGCGCCCGCGAGACCGCCCGCTCCCGCTCGGCCGGGGTGCCGCGCACGATGAGGCCTCCCACGTCGCCGCAGCCGAAGCCCAGCACTCCAACCTTCAAGCCCGTACGTCCAAGCGTCCGCTGCTCCATCGAAAACCGCCTCCCGGCGCCAAATACTACTACGCTTGACGGGCCCCGGAGAGCACGGCTAGTTTGAGCTAACTCCAGGAGGGTTTCGCTCCCATGACCGCCGCTTTCGACTTCGACCGCGTCATCGACCGGCGCTCCACCGACAGCAACAAGTGGCGCAAGTTCGGCCCCGACGTGCTGCCGCTGTGGGTGGCGGACATGGACTTCCCCTCGCCGCCCGCCGTCGTGGCCGCGCTGCAGGCGCGCGTGGCACACGGCTTCTTCGGCTACCTCACGGAGACTCCCGAGCTGCCGGCGGTGGTCGCCGAGCGCGTGGCCAAGCGGTACGGCTGGCGCGTGAGCCCGGAGGCCGTCGTGCTGATTCCCGGCGTGAACGTCGCCAACAACTTCGCGTGCAGCACGCTGGCCGCCCCGGGCGAGGACATCCTGCTGCAGACGCCGGCATATCCGCCGATCCTGCGCGCCACCAGCAACCTCGGCCGCGTGCAGCAGCGACACGTCTTGGACCGAGACGCCGGCGGCCGCTACGTTGTCGACCTCGACGCCTTCAAGGCGGCCATCACGCCGGGCACGAAGGCCTTTGTGCTCTGCAACCCACACAACCCGATCGGCCGCGTCTACACCCGCACCGAGCTCGAGGGCATGGCCGCGGCCTGCCTCGCGCGCGAGCTGTGGATCGTCGCCGACGAGATCCACTGCGATCTGCTCCTCGACGGCCGCACGCACGTGCCCATGGCCTCGCTGTCGCCGGAGATCGAGGCGCGGACGATCACCTTCATGGCGCCCAGCAAGACGTTCAATCTGCCGGGCCTCAAGTGCGCGGTGGCGATCGTGCCGAACCGCGCGCTGCGCGAGCGCCTCACCTCCACGATGGGCGACCTGATGTCGAAGCCCAACATCCTCGGCCACACCGCCGCGGTGGCGGCGTACCGCGAGGGCGACGAGTGGCTGGAGGCGCTGCTCCGCTACCTGGCCGCTAACCGTGACTTCGTCGGCGACTACGTGCGGACGAAGCTGCCGGGCGTGACGGTCGCGCCCGCCGAGGCCACCTACCTGGCGTGGCTCGACTGCCGCGGCGCGCGCATTCCGGGCGGCGATCCGTACACGTTCTTCCTCGAGCGCGCCCGCGTCGCGCTCAACGACGGGCGGCTGTTCGGCCCCGGCGGCGACGGATTCGTGCGCCTCAACTTCGGCTGCCCGCGGTCGCTGCTGATCGAGGGGCTCGAGCGGATGCGGATGGCGCTGAGCCCCTGATGGCGCTGCGGCGCTATCTCATCATCCTGGCGGCGCTCACGATCCTGCCGCTGGTGGGCTTCACCGCGTGGATCGCCCTGGAGGTGCACCGGGAGGACCGCGCCCGGGCCGAGCGCGCCCTGACCGAGACCGCCCGCGCGCTGTCGCTGGCCGTCGAGCGCGAGGTGACCGCCATGGTGTCCTCGCTGGAGTCGCTGGCCACCTCGACCGATCTCGACATCGGCGACCTCAAGGGTTTCTACGCCCAGGCCGGCGCGCTGCGCACGACCCAGACGGAGTGGACGACGCTCGTGCTGGCCGAGCCGTCGGGCGCGGCGCTGCTCGACCTGCGCTATCCGCTCGGCACACGGCTGCCGCCGATCGCCGTCGATACCGCCGAGCTCAAGAGCATGCTCGGGACGCGCCGGCCATTCATCAGCGACTCGTTCGCCGCGGAGGGCAGTCGCAGTCGCCTGCTGGCCATCCGCGTGCCGGTGGTCCGCGGCGGCGCCGTCCGCTACGTCCTCACCGGGCTCGTGGAGACGTCCGAGCTGCGCGACGTCCTGCGCGAGCAGCGGCTGCCCCCCGACTGGGTGGGCACGGTGCTCGACCGCCGGCGCGTCATCATCGCGCGCACGCTGAACGAGCCGCAGTTTCTCGGTCAGCCCGCCTCCGAGCGGCTGCTGGAGGCCAGCGCGCGCGGCACCGAGGGGTGGTATCGCGGGCTCACCAAGGAGGGCCTGCACACCTATTCGGCGTTCAGCCGCTCGGCGCTGACCGGGCTGACGGTGGCGCTCGGCGCGCCGGCCGACGCGATCGACGGGCCGCTCCAGCGCTCGCTCTGGCGCATCGCCGGCGCCGGGGCGCTGCTGCTGGCGCTCGGGGTGGCGCTGGCGGTCGCGTTCGCGCAGCGGCTCACGCGGCCGATCGCGGCGCTGGCGCGGGGCGCCCGTGACGTCGGTCAGGGTACCGA
>JBKPRI010000024.1:0-29199 GCA_046734515.1 Candidatus Methylomirabilota bacterium
CGGGACGCGCAGGCGATGCTGGGGACCGCCGATCGCGAGGAGCGAGCGCCATGCCAACGAACGGGTTGATCGAGCTCATCGACAAGCACGTGGAAGGCCTCACCCAGGCGGCCTTCAAGGACCTGCTCATGAATCCCCGCACGCCGGCCTTTCGCGGGGTGCCGCGCGAGCAGGCGGCCGCGCGGGTCACGGCGCTCTACCGTAACCTCGCGCGCTGGCTGGCCGACCACGACGACGACGCCGTCCGCGCCGCCCACGAGGACTGGGGTCGCACGCGCTTCGATCAGCGCATCCCGATCAGCGAGATCGTATACGGCGTGCTCGTCGCCAAGGGCCATCTCCGGCAGTACGCGCTCGAGCACGGTCTGGCCGAGCTGCAGACGCTGGAGGCGATGATCGGGGAATTCTTCGATCGCGCGCTCTACTACCTCGTGCGCGGATACGAGATGCGGGCTGCCACTCCTCCGCAGTCGGGCCGCGCGCTGCAGGCCTGATCGCACGCTGTCCAGCGCCGGCATGACCGCTCAGTGTCCGGGCCCGTTCTCGCCGGGATATCGAGCCGCCGGGGTGCTGCTGCACGTCACGTCGCTGCCCTCGCGCCACGGCATCGGCGATCTCGGACCATCCGCCTTCACCTGGATCGACCGCCTCCGCGACGCCGGGCTCGGGTGGTGGCAGGGCCTGCCGGTGGGGCCGACGGGCTGGGGCGACTCGCCCTACCAGGCGCTGTCCTCGTTCGCGGGCAACGGACTCCTGCTCAGCCCCGACGGCCTCGTCGAGGACGGCCTCATCCGGGCACGAGACTGCGACGAGCAGTACTTCCCGGCGCTGAGCGTTCACTACGAGTCAGTGATCCCGTCCAAGCGCCGCCTCCTCGAGACGGCGTGGCGAGCGTTCAGGGCGGGGGTGCGCACCGATCTGAAAGGGCCGTTCGAGGAGTTCTGTCATCGACAGGCCGCCTGGCTCGAGGATTACGCACTGTTTCGCGCGCTGAAGGAGCGCTTCGGCGGCGCGTATTACCTGACCTGGCCCCGCGAATTCGTCGAGCGCCGTCCGGCCGCCCTCGCCGCCGCGGCCCGTGACGCCGCGGCCGAGATGGACCAGGTCCGCTTCGCGCAGTTTCTTCTCTCCCGTCAGGCCGCCGCGCTGAAGGCCCATGCCTCCGAGCGCGGCGTTCGCCTCATCGGCGATCTGCCGTTCTTCGTGTCGCCCGACTCGAGCGACGTGTGGGCGCGCCCCGAGATCTTCCTGCTCGATCCCGAGCGCCGCCCGCGCGCGCTCGCGGGGGTGCCGCCCGATGCGTTCTCCGCCGATGGCCAGCTGTGGGGCAACCCGGTCTACGACTGGGACGCGCTGCGGGCCACGGGCTACCGCTGGTGGATCGAGCGCATCCGGGCGGTGCTCGCGCACGTCGACGTCGTCCGCCTCGACCACTTTCGTGCCTTCGCGGCGGCGTGGCACATCCCCGCCGGCGCCGCCACCGCGCGCGGCGGGCAGTGGGTCACCGGCCCCGGCGCGGATTTCTTCGGCATGGTCGCGCGTGAGCTCGGCCGCATGCCGTTCATCGTCGAGGACCTCGGCGTGATCACGCCCGACGTCGTCCAGCTGCGGGACGACTTCGCGCTGCCGGGAACGCGGGTGCTGCAGTTCGCGTTCGACGGCGACTGGTGCTCTCCGCACCTGCCGTACACCTATCCGGCGAACGCCGTCGTCTACACCGGCACTCACGACAACTCGACGACCCGCGGGTGGTACGACACACTTCCCGAGCCATCGCAGCGGCGCCTGTGGAGCTGCGTGCGGCGGATCGGCGGCGGCAGCCGTGAGGCCGTGACGGCGATGCTGTCCCTGGCGTGGTCGTCCCCGGCGGCGCTGGCCATCGCGCCGTTCCAGGACGTGCTCGCCCTCGGCGACGAGGCGCGCATGAACGTGCCCGGCGCCGCCGATGGCAACTGGCGCTGGCGCTGCACGCGCGACACGCTGGCGCCGGAGACGTTCGCCTGGCTGTACGAGCTGACCGTCGCCACCGGCCGCGCGGCGTGATGGCCCTCGCGCGCCGGAGCTTCCTCGGTGGCGCGCTCGCGCTCGTCCTACCGCCGGCGGGCGATGATCGTGTCGTGAATCGGGGTCACCCGACGTCGAATCCGCGTCCCTCGGCCGCGGGCGTCACCGGGAAATCCGGATCGACGTCGGTAATGGCGGCGGCCAGTGTGGCCTCGAGCGCGGCGTCGTCCCGGGACGGATCGTGGTGGAAGGGCACCAGGTGCTTGGCGCCCACCACCCGCGCGAAGTCGAGCGCGTGGTGCAGGGTGCTGTGCCCCCATCCGACGTAGCGCGGATATTCCTCGCGCGTGTACTGCGCGTCGTGCAGGAGGAGATCGGCCCCCTGCGCCAGCTCGAAGCCCGACGTCCAGTCGCCGTCGAGCGGGAAGCGGCGCGCGCCGAGGGCCGGCTCGTGATCGGGGAGATAGGCCAGCGAGCCCTCGTCGGTCTCGAGCCGATAGCCCACGGTTGGACCCGGGTGGCAGACTCGCGCCGCCCGGACGCGGAACGGGCCGATGGAGAAGGCCTCGCGGTTGACGTGGTGCAGCTCGAGCCGGCAGGGGACGTCGCGCAGCAGCACCGGAAACAGGGGAGGCGCGAGATACCGCCGCAGGCGCGCCTCCAGCGTGAGCGTGGCGCTGGCCGGCCCCCAGATGTGGACCTCCATGTTGGGGATGTAGAGCGGGCCGAAGAACCCCAGTCCCACGATGTGATCCATGTGGAGATGGCTCAGCAGGACGTCCACGCGGCGAAGCCCCGGTGGCAGCCCCTGCGCGAGCGACCGGATGCCGGTGCCGGCGTCGAGCACGATCACGGTGCCGTCGGAGCCCGTCACCCGCACGCACGCGGTGTTGCCCCCGTACCGCGCGGTGGCCGGCCCCGGCGCCGCGATCGAGCCGCGCACGCCGAAGGGCGTGACGTTCACGGCCCCTGGCGCTCCCAGAACATCGCCACCGCGCCGAGCACGCGCTGCTCCTGGTCGATTACGGGAAACGCGGTGACCTCGACCTGCAGCCGCACGCGATCGGCCCGTCGCAGCAGCCAGCGGCGGACATGGACTGGGCGCCCCTTCTGCAGCGCGGCGAGCAGCGGCCGGCCGGCGCCATCGGGGCCGACCGCCGGATCGTCGCTCAGCTCCACCAGACGGTCGGCCTCGTCGGGATCGATGCGCCCGGTCTCCTCGAAGCGCACGCCGAGGATGCGCTCGGCGGGCTCGTTGTAGAAGACCACCGTGCCCGTCGTGTCGACGACCAGGACGGGCACGAACAGATAGCCCGCCAGCTGGCGCACGAGGATCATCTCCACCGGAAGCTGGGCCATCGTCTCAGAGGATGATCTGCAGCAGGCCCTTCAGGATCTCTTCGAACGAGACGAGCGTGAGCAGCAGGGGCGCGATCGGCAGCAGCGTGATCACGGCGAGCTGGATGATGGTGTCCCTCGTGAAGGGAATCGTGCGCATGCCACGCACGACCTCGTAGCTGCCGGCGAGATCAGCCAGCGACTGCAGGTCGGCGCTGCCGACCAGGGCCTCGCCGGGCGGGGCGCCCCCGCGCAGCCACTTCTCGTCGAACTCCCGCACGTACCGCTCGGCGAAGGTGCCGTACTCGCGCAGGCCGACGCGTCGCGCCTCGGCCAGGTGCGGCACGAAGAGCAGGAGCGGCCCGAGCACGACGAACAGCAGGAACGCCACGACCAGGATGATCTCCGCCTTGAAGGCCGTCAGCGTGGCTCCCTGGAAGAAGATCCGGTTGGCCATCATGGCGGCGAGCAGCGTGCCGTGCGCCGCGAGCAGGGGCGCGAAGGCCACCACGGTGCCCGACAGGAAACCCAGGCCGCCCACGCCGTCCGGGTGGGTGGGCACCAGGCTCAGCCGGCAGCGGGCCGTCTGCCAGAGGAAGCGGATCCAGACGGCGATCCGGAAGTACCAGCGGAACAGCACGAACTGGAACATCGGCAGGCTCACGTAGATGAACCACCAGCCGGCGGGGGTGAACCGGCGCCCGGTCTCCGTCGGGGTCGCGTACCACGTGGCGACGTCGAGGGCGCCGTAGTGCGGCCACACGAAGAGGCCGACCGCGAAGACGAGGCCGAGGAGCACCACCTCCGCCACCACGGAGTTGCGCAGGCGCTGCGCCGAGGCCAGCGCCGCGTCGAAGCCGGCCCGCGAGGCCGGCGCGATCAGGTGCCGCTCGAGGAACTGGTGGGCCACGGGACGCATTCGCTGATGAACGACCAGCTCGGCCACGATCAGCAGGGGCAGCGTCAGCAGGAAGCGTACGTGCACGTCGAGGTCCATCAGGAACGGCACGGTGACAGAGGGCCCCCACGCCCGGCCGCCCAGCAGGGAGAGGATCCCCAGCGGCAGCCAGGCGAGGAGGGAGAGGGTCAGGATGCGGCGGCGGAGGAGCTCGAGCGCACTGCCGGATAGATGGGCGCGCCGGATGATCTGATACAGCGGCCCGCCGAGGACCAGGGAGAAATCATATGGGTCGTCCGGCGCGTCCGGGGCCCCCTCCCCGGCGCGCAGGGTTGCGACCGCGGGCTGCGTCATCAGTCGGCGGCCGCCGCCACTTCGGTAACGTCCGACTTCCGCCAGGTGGTGTCGGGATCGAATTTCTTCATCGCGCGTGCCAGCGCGGGCGTGTTCGGGCCCAGATCCTTCTCGTACACGATGCCGTCGTGGTTGACCATGAAGGTCATCACGCCGGAGGAGCCGTACTGCGCCGGGAAGGCGACGAGCGCGAACCCGGCGATCATGTGCCCTTTCACGACGTAGTCGTAGGCGCCGTCGGGCGCGGCCGGACCCTGGGAGGTCAGGATCCGATAGATGTAGCCGTGCAGCGGGATCGGCCCGCCGGATTCGCCGCGACGGTAGCCTTCGGCGCGCGCGCGCGCGACCAGGGCTCCCAGCGGGCTCAGCGGGTCTCCGGGCTTCGTGTCCCAGTAGAGCCCATCACGCTTGCCCGGCGTGCTGGCGAATTTCTGCGCGTACTCGAGGATGCCCGCCCCATTGCGGTCCTCGGAGTAGTACTCGCGCTGAGCGTCGACGTATGCCAGACAGGTCTGCATCGTGTACAGCTCGTTGCGGCCGACGCGCCGCGCGATGATCTCCTCGCGGCCCTGGCGCACGTCGAAGCGCCAGCGCTCGCCGTCCTTGACGATCGGGATCGGGAACGGCCAGTTGTCGGCGCCGACCTCGAGCACGGTGTACGTGCCGTAGGGAATGAGCCGGCTTCCGGCGTCGTACGCCTGCAGGAACTTCTCGCGGAGCTGCCGGTCGGACACGGCATCGCCCGACGAGATCAGGCTGCGGCCCTCGCTACCGAGGACACCGACCATCGATTTGACGTCACCGGCGCGCACGGCGGTGACCAGCGCCTTCGACGCCTCCTCGGCGGAGGCAAAGCGCTTGGCCGGAACCGATGCCGGCTGCGGCGCCGGCGCTGCGGCCGCCGGCGTCGTCACTGCCGGCGCCGCTTCGGGCTTTGCGGGGGGCGGCGTCTGGGCCCTCGCCGGCGTCCCGCAGAGCAGGGGCAGCGCCGCGACCATGACTGCGAGCGATCGAACTGGCGTCATCATCGCCGGCCTCCTCCGCCTCCGCGGCCGCCACCACCGCCACCGCCACCGCGGCTTCCACCGCCGCCGCCACCGCCACCACGGCTCGCACCACCGCCGCCGCCGCTACGGGCACCGCCACCACCGGACGAGCGACTGAAGCTTTCACGACTGGCATTGCCGCGGCTGCTGAACGAGCTCGTGTCCCGACCCTTACCGGCTCCGGCTCCATCGAAGGCGCCGGCCTGGCTCCTCTCGCGCCCCCCGCCTTGACCGACCGCGCCCTGGCTTGCCCGCGCGCCCTGCCCGCCGCCTTGACCGAGCCCGCCCTGGCCTTGCCGTGCGCTCGCCTGACCGAAGCCGCCACCCTGCTGACCGAAGCCGCCGCCTTGCGCCTGGCGCCCGCGGAAGGATTCGCGCGCCTGGGCGTTGCCGGGACCGGCCTTGTTGAAGCGCTGCTGCGTGGCGGTGTCGCGGTATTGCACGCCCTTGCGGTGCTCGGGGTTGTGCTGCCACTTGCCCTTGCCGCCCTGGCCGCGCCCGCCGTCGCCGCGGCCACCGTCACCGCGGCCGCCCTGGCCGCGCCCGCCGTCGCCGCGACCACCGTCACCGCGGTCGGGCTTGTTGACGTTGTTCGAGAAGTTGTTCGAATTGCTGTTGTTGATGTTGACGTCGCCGCCGCCCGAATTCCAGTCGCAGTCGCCCCACAGCGCCGCGCCCACCGCCATGCCCCCGGCGAACATGAAGGCGCTCGCCGCGAAGTACCCGGGTGGATAGGGATAGTAGGGCGGGTAGGCCGGGGGAAACGCGCCGTACACGACGTTCGGGTCGTAGCTCGGCACGTAGACCACCTGCGGATTCGCCTGCTCGATCCGGATCACCGTCGGCGGCGCCTGGACCACCGTCGTCGAGGGGGCCCCCTGGACCACGGTCGTGGTCGGCGGCGCGGGGGCCTGCACCGCGGTCGTCGAGGTACCTGTCGGCGCCGCCTGTGCGGGCGGCGCCGGCGCGGCGGGCTCGACGACGACGTTCTGCTCCGGCGTGCTCTTGAGCTGGCCCGTCGACTGCGCGCGCGCGCGCAGTCGCTGGATGGAGGCCATGAGGTCCTGCTGCTGCGACAGGAACGCGTCACCGAGCTTCTGCAGCCAGTCCAGCTTCTCGCTCAGCATGGCCAGCACCTGCGGGAAGAAGACGAGCGACTTGACGCTGTCGTCCCAGGTCTGTTCCTTGAGCGCCTCGTTGAGCTGATCGCCCTGGAGCTTGGCGTTGTCCTTGACCCAGCGGGCGGCCTGCACGACCTCGAGGGGGTACGTGGAGGCCATGAGGACCTGGGCGAGCAGCTTGTCGGGGTGGAGCGCGATCGGCGCCACCAGCTGATCGAGCTCCTCGGGCTTGAGCGGCGGCGGTGAGCCCTGCGCCAGCACCGGCAGCGGCAGGGCCACCAGACCCAGCGCGACCACCAACATTGGCAGCCACGCGAGGACCTTGACGACGTTATTCATGGTCGGCCTCCAGGCACGCGCACTTCATCAGCGCCGCCGTACAACGCCAATTGGACCTTGGTCTCACCGGGAGGTCTCCGTCATCGCGCCGCGCCGGCCGAGCTCGAGGGCGCGCGCCGGCGTGAAGTCCGCGAAGATCTGCATGAGCCGCGCGATGACGCCCGTCCACCCGGTCTGGTGGCTGGCGCCGAGGCCGGCGCCGTTGTCGCCGTGGAAGTATTCGAAGAAGAGGATGAGGTCGCGCCAGTGCGGATCTTCCTGAAACTTCCGTGTGGCGCCGTAGACCGGGCGCCGGCCGTCGGCGCCGCGCTCGAAGATGCCGCTCAGCCGCCGGGTGAGGTCCTCCGCGACCTGGTAGAGCGTCATCATCCGGCCGGAGCCGGTGGGACACTCGATGACGAAATCGTCGCCGTAATAGAGGTAGTAGTTCAGGAGCGCGCGGACGATGAGCGCGTTGACGGGCATCCACACGGGGCCGCGCCAGTTCGAGTTGCCGCCGAACATGCCGCTGTCGGACTCGCCGGGCAGATAGCTCACGCGATACTCCTGCCCCGCCACGCTCAGGACGAACGGCTGCTCGGCGTGCCGGCGCGAGATCGAGCGGATGCCGTGCGGGCCCAGGAACTCCCCCTCGTCGAGCATGATGGCGAGCACCCGTCGCAGCCGTGCCTCGTTCAGGATCGAGGCCAGGCGCCGCTCGCCCTTCCCGACCTTGCGCGGATCGTGGATGTGCTCGGTCAGCTCGGGGCGCGCGCCCAGGAACCGGTCGAAGTGCTGCTTGATGGCCGGGTGCTTCTGGGCCACCCCGCCCTCGAAGACGGTCACCGCGCACAGCGGCAGCAGGCCCACCATCGAGCGCACCTTCAAGCGCTGGGCCCGCCCGTCCGGCAGCTTGAGCACGTCGTAGAAGAAGCCGTCCTGCTCGTCCCACATGCCGACGTCGCCGCCGGTGTGGACCATGGAGGCGGCGATCCAGAGGAAGTGCTCGATGAACTTGATGCACATCGGCACGTAGGCCCGCCGCTCCATCACCAGCGTCGTGGCGATCTCCAGCATGTTCTGGCTGAACAGCGCCATCCAGGCGGTGCCGTCGGCCTGGGCCAGGTAGCCTCCGGTCGGCAGGGGTGAGCTCCGGTCGAAGACGCCGATGTTGTCGAGGCCCAGGAAGCCGCCCTCGAAGACGTTGTTGCCGGTGCGGTCCTTGCGGTTGACCCACCAGGTGAAGTTCAGCAGCAGCTTCTGGAAGGCGCGCTCGAGCCATTCCACGTCGCCATGCCCGCGCTGCTGCTGGAGGCGATAGGTGAAGATCGTGGCCCACGCGTGCACCGGCGGATTGACGTCGCCGAAGTTCCACTCGTACGCGGGGAGCTGGCCGTTCGGATGCAGGTAGTCCTCGCGCAGCATCAGGTCGAGCTGCTGCTGGCCGAAGTCCTGATCGACCAGCGTCAGCGCGATGACGTGGAACGCAAGGTCCCAGGCGGCGTACCACGGATACTCCCACTTGTCCGGCATCGAGACGACGTCGGCGTTGTGCATGTGGTGCCAGTGCTCGTTGCGGGAGGCACGGCGCCGGGGATTGAACGGATCGGCGCCGTGCTCGGACAGCCACCGATCGACGTCGTAGTTGTAGAACTGCTTGGACCACAACATGCCGGCCAGCGCCTGCCGCATCACGTTGGCGGCGTCGGCGCTCAGGTTCTTCGGAATGACCTCGGCGTAGAACTCGTCGGCCTCCCGGCGGCGTGTCCGCATGATCGTCGCGAAGTCCCCGAACGCCGCCGTCGTTGCGGTCGAGAGCGCGCTCGTCAGCCGCAGGCGCACGGTCTGGGACCCGCCGGCCTCCACGCGGAGCGCGTAGAGCGCGGAGGCCTTGGTGCCCGTGTGCGCGGGATTCACGGCGGCCTTCCGGCCGTGGACCACGTAGTCGTTGATCCCGTCCTTCACGGAGGCCGTGGCGTTGGGAACGCCGACGAGCCGGAGCGTGTTCGTCTCGTTCTCGGTGAAGAGCAGCTCGGCCTTGCCCTCGACGTGGAGGAACCGCTCCCCGAGCGTCGGATCGCTCGCCCCGATGACGCCGCCGTCATCAGCGCTCGTCGCCTGGCGCAGCTGGGGCCGGGCCTCCGAGCCGGTCATCCACACGTTCCGGAACCAGAGCGTGGGCAGCAGGTGGAGCGTCGCCGCGGCCGGACCGCGGTTGGCGACGGTGATCTCGATCAGGATGTCCTCGGGCGCGGCCTTGGCATACTCCACGAAGACGTCGAAATAGCGATCGTCGTCGAACACGCCCGTGTCGAGCAGCTCGTACTCGAGCTCGGTCCGGCTGCGGTGGCGATTGGTGAGCACGATCGTGTCGTACGGGTACCCCGTCTGCGGATACTTGTAGAGGTACTTCATGTAGGAGTGCGTCGGCGTCGAGTCGAGGTAGAAGTAGTATTCCTTCACGTCCTCGCCGTGATTGCCCTCGCTGTTCGTGAGACCGAACAGCCGCTCCTTGATGATCGGGTCGTGGCCGTTCCACAGCGCCAGTCCGAAGCAGAGCCGTTGCTGATCGTCGGAAATGCCGGCGAGGCCGTCCTCGCCCCAGCGATAAGCGCGCGAGCGCGCGTGGTCGTGCGGGAAGGAGTTCCAGGCGTCGCCCGACTCGCTGTAGTCCTCGCGCACGGTGCCCCATTGCCGCTCGGAGAGATAGGGACCCCACTTCGACCACGGGATGCCCTTGGCGCGGGCCTCCTCGAGGCGCTGTTGCTCTGCGTTCATCGGAGCCTCTCCTGGGTGCCGCGTCAGCCCGTGGGAATGGTGAGCACCGGCGGCGCCTCTCGGGTGCCGGGCTCCACGAGCGTGAAGATGAACATGATGAAGCTGAACATCCGCTTGGAGGGGATGTCGCGATCGTCGATCCAGTACCAGTGATCACGGTAGGGGACGGCGACGAAGGTGTCGGCCGGCCGCTCCCGGGAGCTCTTCACGCGGAGCAGGGGGCGCAGCGGCCCGCTCGGGCCCTGCTCCGGATCGGCGTTGCCGCCCACGCGGTGCTCCGCGACGTGCGCGTCCGGCACCTCGATGTACGCGGCGAGATTGATGAGGATCTCCAGCGCCGACCGGGTCAGCATGGCGATCTCCCGATCATTGGCGGCGATCGCCCCGTACACGACGCGGAACTCGGTGGCGGTGGGGTCGAGGCCAAGCAGCGTGCGCACGGCCAGCGCGTCCGCGGCCACGGCCGGCTCCACCTTCTGGCGGAAGGACAGCACCGTGGCCATCTCCTGGCTCTCGCGGCGCACGCGCAAGCCGATGGCCCCCGATTGCTGGACCCGGCGCATCCGCTCGATGAGCTCGAGAAACTCGGGCTCGGCGGCTCGCAGTTTCATGTCGCCGCCGCTCCGGTTGTCGAGGCCGTTCACGGTGCTGACCATGAGGCGCAGCACCAGGTCCACCGGGTACCCGGCCTGGATCAGGTTGAACACCGCGGCCGGCGGCACCGGGGTCATCATCGAGCGGGCGAAGCGCTCGCCCATGATCGGCGTGTAGGTGATGGTGGGCCGATCGATGAACCGGCCGGTGACCCCGGCGGAGACGCCGTTGTTCGGGACGTTGGGGTGCGGGATGGAAAAGCCGAAGATGTTCCAGGTCGCCGCGGCCGCCACCGAGGTCTCCACCGTGTAGCCGGAGACGATCTGCCCGACGTCCAGGAATACGCCGGTGTCGCCGTACCGCAGGCGGACCAGATTGAGCAGCATCTGGCTCTTCCACGAGTCGGCGACGGCGGCGCTGTAATCGAAGCGGTCGCGGGTGATCGTGCTCGGTCCCAGCGTGCAGCCGGCCGCCAGGGCCACCAGCACGAGCACCGCGATCCCTCGGCTCACCCGAGCCGCCTCAGGCCAGCGGCACGAAGAGCACGACGACGGAGCGAGCGTCGGCGCGGTAGCGGTGGTCCCTGACCGACGGCGCCTCTTGCCACGGCACGATGTCTTCCGGCGAGTCGAGCGCGGTGTCGATCCAGCGGCGCCACGGTGACGGAGGGCCGCCCGCCACCGGGGGCAGCTCGAACGTCAACGGCTGCCAGTAGGCGTTGAAGATGAAGTGCACCAGCAGGTGATCGGCCTTGATCTCCGCCGTGAACGCCAGGCTGTGCGACGACGCGCTCCAGTCCGGCTGGTTCAGCCTCACGCCGTGCCAGGCCTTGGTCGCCTGCGCGATCAGCTGCGCGAGGCTCAGGCGGGCCGCCTCGTGACTGAGGGTGCGCTGCGCGCGGCGTGCGCTCAGCAGGCTCACGAAGCGGTGCACGTCCCGGTGACGCTCGAGCAGCGTCCAGTCGAACCAGGCGCGCGCGTCGTCGTGGCAGTACAGGTTGTTGTTGCCGTGCTGCGTGCGCCGCACCTCGTCGCCCATCAGGATCATGGGTAACCCCACGGCCAGCAGCGTCGTGGTCAGGAAGTTCTTCACCTGACGGTTGCGCAGGCGCTCGACCAGGCGATCCTCGGTGGGGCCCTCGACGCCGCAGTTCCAGCTGAGGTTGTCGTTGCCGCCGTCGCGGTTGTTCTCGAGGTTGGCCTCGTTGTGCTTGCCGTTGTAGCTGACCAGGTCGTTCAGCGTGAAGCCGTCGTGGCAGGTGACGAAGTTGACCGACTGCTCGGGCTCGCGCTGCTTGTGGGCGTACACCTCGGGGCTGCCGACGAACCGGTCGGCGAAGCGGCCCACCGTGCCGTCGTCGCCGCGGAAGAAGGCCCGGACGTCGTCGCGGAAGCGCCCGTTCCACTCCTTCCACGCGTCTCCGACGAAGCTGCCCACCTGGTAGAGGCCGGCGGCGTCCCACGCCTCCGCCATGAACTTGATGCCGGCCAGCGCCGGCTCGGACTCGATGTCCCACAGCACGGGCGGGCTCGGCAGCACCTCGCCGGACGGGCCGCGCGCCAGGATGGAGGCCAGGTCGAAGCGGAAGCCGTCGACGTGCATCTCTTCCACCCAGTAGCGGAGGCTGTCGACGATCATCCGGCGGACGATCGGATGGTTGGCGTTCAGCGTGTTGCCGCAGCCGCTGTAGTCGGCGTACCGGGCGCCGCCCTGCTCGAGGATGTAGTAGGCGTGGTTGTCCAGCCCGCGGAAGGAGAGGCTCGGTCCGTCATGGCCGCCTTCGGCCGTGTGGTTGAAGACCACGTCCAGGATCACCTCGAGGCCCGCCCGGTGCAGCGCCTTGACCATGTCGCGGAACTCGTCGACCGGACCCAGCGGATCCTGCCGCGCGCTGTACGCCTGGTGCGGTGAGAAGAACGACACCGGCTGATAGCCCCAGTAATTGACGAGCCCCTTCGGCACGGCCCAGGGGTCGAACTGAAAGATCGGCAGCAGCTCGAGCGCGGTGACGCCGAGGTCTTTCAGGTACGGGATCTTCTCGATGAGGCCGGCGTACGTCCCGCGCGTCTTCTCGGGCACACCCGAGCTCGGATGCTTCGTGAAGCCCCCGACGTGCATCTCGTACACGATCGTCCGCGCGGCCGGGCGGCGCAGCGGCGCGTCCCCCTCCCAGTCGTACGCCCGCGGGTCGATCACCACGCTCTTCATGGCCGTGGCGATGGTGTCGTCGCCGTACCGGCACGCGGGCTCGCGGCGGTAGCGCTCGGGCACGGCGACGCCGCGACCGTACGGGTCCAGCAGCAGCTTGTCCGGATCGCAGCGCAGGCCACGGTCCAGGTCGTAAGGGCCCTCCACGCGGTAGCCGTAGAGCTGGCCGGGTCGCACGCCGGGCACGAACGCGTGCCAGTAGTGGTAGGTGCGGTGTTGCGCGGCATCCAGGCGAACGGTACGGGTCGGCCGGGTGTCGTCGACGCCGTCGAACAGCAGGATCTCGATCGCCGTCGCGTGCCGGGAAAAGACACTGAAGTTGACCCCGTCCGGCGTGACGCTCGCGCCCAGCGGCGCACTGATGCCCTGCGTGATGGTGGACGCCGTCGTCGCTGGCATGGCCAGCTCCCTCCGCGGCGCTCTGTTCGCGGCGCCGGCAGCGACTGTACCGACCGCGTGGGACTCTCGCCCATCGGACCTTGGTCTCACGCCGCGCATGGACGCGGCCCGCGTCGTCGGACCAAGGTCCCATAGCCGGTGTGTCACGCGGCTGGCAAGGTCGTCGCGTCCAACCATGGGAGAGCGGACGCGTCACTCCATCGGCATCGCGTGCCTGCTGGCCTCGGCGCTCGCGCTCCAGGCCTGCACGGTGGGTCCCGACTACCGGCGGCCGGAGTATCCGACGCCGCCGGCATTCCGCGGCCAGCCGGTCGGGGAGCCGGCGCCGTCCGTGGCCGACCTTGGCTGGTGGCGCGTCTTCGAGGACGAGACGCTGCAGCAGCTCATTCGCATCGCGCTGCAGGAGAACTACGACCTGCGCGTGGCGGCGGCCCGGATTCTCGAGGCCCGCGCCCAGCTGACGATCTCGCGCTCGTTCCAGTTCCCCGAGGTCAACCATTCGGGCAGCGCCGTGTATCAGCGCATCGAGGGTCAGCGGGACATCTTCCAGCCGCAGGATCAGTTCGGCCCGAACGCCGGCTTCAATCTCGCCTTCGAGCTGGACTTCTGGGGCCGCCTGCGCCGGGCGACCGAGGCCGCCCGCGCGGAGCTGCTCGGCTCCGTGGCGTCGCGACAGTTCGTGACGAGCACGCTCGTCACCGACGTGGCGGCCAGCTATTTCCAGCTGCGCTCGCTCGACGGCGAGCTCGAGGTGTCGCAGCGGACGCTGGCCGCGCGCCAGGACTCGCTGCGGCTGGTCACGCTCCGCGAGCGGGGCGGCGTCGCCGGGCTCATCGATGTCCGCCAGGCCGAGATCCTGGTGTCGCAGGCCGCCGAGGCCGTCGTCGAGACGCAGCGCCAGATCGAGCAGACCGAGAACGCGATCAGCGTGCTGCTCGGACGCAACCCGGACGCGGTGCCCCGGGGCCGGCCGCTGCTCCAGCAGATCACCATGCCGGTCGTGCCGGCGGGGGTGCCGTCGTCGCTGTTCGAGCGCCGCCCCGACATCCGCGCGGCCGAGGCGGCGCTGGCCGCGGCCACCGCGCGCATCGGCGTCGCCAAGGCCGACTTCTATCCGCGCGTCTTCCTCACCGGCGCTGCGGCCGGCGGCGGTCTGCTGATCGACGGCCGGTGGGTCGGCCCGCAGGGCCTGTTCAGCATCGGCCCGCAGGTGACGCTGCCGATCTTCAACACCGGGCGCACGCAGGCCGGCGTGGACTCCGCCGAGGCGCGGACGCTGCAGGCGCTGGCCCAGTATCAGCAGACGATCCAGCAGGCCTTCCGCGACGTCGCCGACGCGCTGGTCGAGCAGCGCCAGCGGCGCGCGTTCCGCATCCAGCAGCAGGCCCTGGTCGCCTCGGCGGCCGATACCAGCCGGCTGGCCAACATCCGCTACCGGGGCGGTGTCAGCAGTTACCTCGAGGTGCTCGACAGCGAGCGGCAGCTCTTCGATGCCGAGCTGGGCCTCGTGCGCTCGAATCGCGATGAGCTGCTGGCCGTCGTCCGACTCTACCGGGCCCTGGGCGGCGGGTGGCAGGACGAGCGACAGGCGTCCACGGAAGTCCAGCCCGAAGAACGGGGGAAGAGGTGATGGTCATGATCGCTCGCCCATTCGAATCCGCGCTGCTCGGCATCGCAGCGCTCGGCGCGCTCCTGGGATGCAATCAGAGCACGGCCGCGAAGGCGCCGCCGCCGACCGAGGTCGTGGTGGTGTCGGTCGATCAACAGTCGGTGTCGATCGAGCGCGAGTTCACGGCCCGCACCGAGGCGGTGCCGACCGTGGAAGTGCGCGCGCGCATCCCCGGGATGCTGGAGCAGGTGCTCTTCAAGGAAGGCAGCGAGGCCAAGCAGGGCCAGGTCCTCTTCGTCATCCAGGAGGCGGAGTACCAGGCCGCCCTCGAGACGGCGAAGGCCCAGCTCGCCAAGGCGCAGGCCGACCTGACGCGGGCCAGGGACATCTCGGTGATCGATCGGGCACGCGCCAATCTCGCCCAGCGTCAGGCGGACCTCGAGAAGGCCCGGGCCGACGTGGCGCGCTACCGGCCGCTGGTCGAGGCGCGCGCGATCCCCCAGCAGGATCTCGACACGTCGCTGTCGTCCGAGAAGGTCGCCGTCGCCGCCGTCGATGCCGCCGCGGCGCAGCTGAAGGACGCCGAGCTCTCGCAGCGCACGCAGATCCAGCTCGCCCAGGCCGCCGTCGAGTCGGGCAAGGCGGCGGTGATCCAGGCCGACCTCAACCTCAGTTACACCTCGGTGCGTTCGCCGATCACCGGAATCATCGGCAAGGTCATGGTGGACCGGGGCAACCTGGTGGGGAAGAGCGAGCCGACGCTGCTCGCTACCGTGTCGTCCGTGGACCCGATCTACGTCGACTTCTCGATCTCGGAGGCCGACTATCTCCGGCTCGCGAACCGAGTTCGCCTCGATCCGCAGGGGAGGCCGCGCGGGGACCGGCAGCCGCTCGACCTCGCCCTCGGCAATGACCGGCCCCTCCCGCAGAAGGGCCACATCGTGTTCGTGGATCGTGCCGTGGACAACAAGACCGGCACCATCGCCGTGCGGGCGGAGTTTCCCAACCCCGACAAGGTGATCCGGCCCGGCCAGTTCGCTCGCGTGCGCGGGGTCGTGGAGCAGCGCGCCGACGCCGTGCTGGTCCCGCAGCTGGCACTGCAGGAGCAGCAGGGGGCCAAGATCGCGCTCGTGGTCGAGACCGGCGACAAGGTGGCCATGCGCACGGTCGTGGTCGAGGACCGGATCGGCGACTTCTACCTCGTGAAGTCCGGGCTCAAGCCCGGTGAGCGCGTGATCGTGGAAGGGACCCAGAAGGTGCGGCCCGGCATGCAGGTCAAGGCCGTGTCGAAGCCGGCGCCCAAGCCCGGAGCCTAGCCGTGTCGGAGTTTTTCATCCGCCGGCCGATCGTCGCCATCGTCATCGCCATCCTGACGGTGCTGCTCGGGCTCTTCTCGCTCACGGGTCTCAGCATCGAGCAGTACCCATTCCTGGCGCCGCCCACCATCCGCATCACCGCGACGTACCCGGGCGCCTCCGCGCTGGCGGTGGAGCAGTCGGTGGCGACGCCGATCGAGCAGGAAGTCAACGGCGTCGAGTCGATGATCTACATGCAGTCGTCGAACACGAGCGACGGCCGCATGCTGCTCGACGTCAACTTCGCGGTCGGTGTCGATCAGGACAAGGCCAACGTGCTCACCCAGAACCGCGTCAATGCCGCCGAGGCGCGGCTGCCGGCCGAGGTGACCGCGCAGGGCGTGACCGTCAAGAAGCAGAGCCCCAGCATCCTGATGGTCATCTCGCTCTATTCACCGAAGGGCACCTACGACGCCAACTACCTGATCAACTACTGCGGCATCAACCTGCGTGACCAGATCCTCCGCATTCCCGGCATTGCGCAGGTCGATCTCTTCGGCGGCACCGATTACGGTATGCGGATCTGGCTGCGTCCGGACAAGATGGCCAAGCTGGGATTGACGCCGTCCGACGTCATCAATTCCATCCGGGAGCAGAACCTCCAGGCGCCGGCCGGGCGGATCGGCGCGGCGCCGTCGCCCAAGGATCAGCAGTTCACCTTCACGGTGGCGGCCCCGGGGCGGCTCGTCACCCCCGAGGAGTTCGAGAACATCATCATCCGGGGCGCGGACACCGGCGCCCAGGTGCGCGTGCGGGACGTCGGCCGCGCCGAGCTCGGCTCGCAGGACTACAACGCCTTCGGCCGGCTCGACAGCAAGCCGGCCGGCGCCATGGCGGTCTATCTCCTCCCGGGGGCCAACCAGCTCAAGGCGGCCGAGGCGATCTACGAGGCCATGAAGCAGGCCAAGGGCCTCTTCCCGCCCGACATGGATTACAAGATCGTCTACGACACCACGCCGTCGGTCCAGGCGTCCATTCACGAGATCGTCAAGACGTTCGTCGAGGCGATCATCCTGGTGACGCTCGTGGTGTTCATCTTCCTGCAGAACGTCCGGGCCACCTTCGTGCCGCTGCTGACGGTGCCGGTCTCGCTCATCGGCACGTTCATCTTCTTCCCGCTGCTGGGCTTCTCCGTCAACACGCTGTCGATGTTCGGCCTGGTGCTCGCCATCGGCATCGTCGTCGACGACGCCATCGTGGTGGTCGAGGCGGTCATGCACCACATCGAGCACGGGCTCGAGCCGGTGGCGGCGACCCGGCAGGCGATGAAGGAAGTCTCGGCGCCGGTCATCGGGATCGCGCTCATTCTCTCGGCCGTGTTCGTCCCGGTCGCCTTCGTGCCGGGCCTCACCGGCCGCATGTACCAGCAGTTCGCGCTGACCATCGCCATCTCCGTCCTGCTGTCGGCCTTCAGCGCGCTGTCCCTGTCGCCGGCGCTCTCGGCCATGATGCTCAAGCCGGCCAAGCCGATGCGCGGTCCGCTCGGAAAATTCTTCCGCGGCTTCAACCGCGGCTTCGACTGGGTCACCGGCCGCTACGTCGGCATCGCGCGCATGCTGGTGCGCAAGGCCATCCTGACCATCGCGCTGGTCGGCGTGGTCATCCTGGGCGCCGGCCTCATCGGCCGCCAGCTCCCGGCCGGGTTCATTCCCGAGGAGGACCAGGGGCTGCTCGGCGTGAACGTGCAGCTGCCGCCCGGCGCCTCGCTGGAGCGCACCGGCGTGGTGCTGAGCCGCGTCGAGGCCATCGTGGCCAAGGCCAAGGGCGTGGACTCGTTCGCGACCATCGGCGGCTTCGGCCTCGTCACGAACACGTACCAGCCGAACTTCGGCACCGTGCTCGTCCGCCTCAAGCCGTGGGAGGAGCGCCACGACGCGGCCGAGAAGGTGCAGGGCATCCTCGCCTCCCTGCAGCGCGAGTTCACGACGATTCCCGAGGCCATCGTCTTCGGGTTCAACATCCCGACCATCGCCGGCTTCGGCGCCTCGGCCGGCTTCAAGATGCTGCTGCAGGATCGCAGCGGCACCCTGACGGTGGAGCAGCTCGGCGCCGAGGCGCGCAAGTTCATCAACGCGGCCCGTCAGCGGCCCGAGCTGGGCAACGTCTTCACCTCGTTCGACCCGAACTATCCCCAGGTGAAGGTCGACCTCGACCGCGACAAGTCGCGCAAGCTCGGCGTGCCGATCAACGACGTCTTCCAGGCCATGTCGGCCGCGCTGGGCAGCGCCTACGTGAACGACTTCAACCGGTTCGGGCGTCTCTACCGCGTCTACGTCCAGGCCGACTCGGATTACCGGCGCAAGCCCGAGGACATCGGCGACATCTACGTGCGCAGCCAGACGACCGGGACCATGATCCCGCTCTCCACGCTGGTCACCGTGACGTCGGTGCCGAGCACGGAGATCACGACCCGCTTCAACCTCTTCCGCTCGGTGGAGCTCAGCGGCGCGCCGAACCGTGGCTACACCTCGGGCCAGGCCATCGCCGCGCTGGAGGCCGTCTTCGCCGAGACGATGCCGAAGGAGATGGGCTTCTCGTACTCGGCATTGTCCTATCAGGAAAAGACGGCGCCCTCGCCGATGCCGACGCTGATCCTGGCCATCGTGTTCGTGTTCCTGCTGCTGGCCGCGATGTACGAGAGCTGGCGGCTGCCGTGGGCCGTGCTGCTCGGCTCTCCGCTGGTCGCCCTCGGCGCCTTCTTCGGCGTGTGGCTGATGGGGTACGACAACAACGTGTACGTGCAGATCGGCCTCATCATGCTGATCGGCCTGGCCGCCAAGAACGCGATCCTCATCGTGGAGTTCGCCAAGGCCAAGCACGAGGAAGGCATGTCGATCGACGAGGCGGCACTGGAGTCCGCGCGCCTACGCTTCCGGCCCATCCTGATGACGGCCTTCGCGTTCATCCTGGGCGTGGTGCCGCTCATGCGCGCCAGCGGCGCCGGCTCGGGCGCCCAGAACGTGATGGGCACCGCGGTGTTCTGGGGCATGCTCGTGGCCACGTTCCTCGGCGTGTTCATCATCCCGGGCAACTTCGCGTTCGTGGAGAAGCTCGGCTTCTCGCGCCGGCGCGAAACGCAGCCCGTCATCGTGCCGCCGTCGGCCGTGCCGCAGGCCAAGCACCCCTGACGACGTGAAGCGGGGGACTCTCGCGGTCGTCCTGGCCTGCGTGGTGGGCATCCCGCTCGGTGTCGGCGCCTTCACCTTCGTGTACGCGAAGGGGTTCTCGTACCTCTCGACCGACCCGCGCGCATGCGTGAACTGCCACGTCATGAACACGCAGTACGAGGGCTGGCTCAAGAGCGGCCACCGCCACACCGCGACCTGCGTCGAGTGCCACCTGCCGCACGCCGGGCTGGCCAAGTGGGTGGCCAAGAGCGAGCACGGTGTCCGCCACTCGGCCGCCTTCACGCTGCAGAACTTCAAGGAGCCGATCGAGATCACGCCGCGCGACCGCGACATCGTGCGCGACAACTGTCTGCGGTGCCACGAGGCCCTCGTCCACGCGGTGGCCGAGGCGCCCGGCCGCAAGGCGGGCGCGCTGGATTGCATGCACTGCCACGCCGGCGTCGGCCACGACGCCGGGGGCTGACACGAGGGAGAGACCCATGGGACGCTCGCGGAGCTGGCTGCTGGTCGTGCTGGCGCTGCTCGGCGCCGGCGGCGTGACCGTGCTCCTGCTGGCCCTGCTCACCAATATCTTCGAGCGCAAGCAGGAGGCCCGGCAGCCCTTCGTGCGGGTGGTCGAGGTGACCGAGAGCACAGTGGACCCCAAGGTGTGGGGCCAGAACTGGCCGTTCCAGTACGACTCGTACATGAAGACCTCGCTGCCCACCACGACGAAGTACGGCGGGCGAGGGCTCGGGGCGAGCGACGGCGGTCTGGCCGCGCAGAAGCTCGATCGCGACCCCTGGCTCAAGCGGATCTTCGCGGGCTACGCGTTCGCCATCGACTATCGCGACCGCCGGGGCCACTACTACGCACTCTTCGATCAGGAAGCCACCCGGCGCGTGACCGAAAAGCAGCAGCCCGGCGCCTGCCTGCAGTGCCACGCCTCGAACCTCGCGCTCTATCGCTTCGCCGGCAAGGGCGATGTCCAGAAGGGCTTCGAGCACGTCTCCGGGTTGCCGTACCGCGAGGCCCGCGAGATGAAGGATGACCAGGGCCAGCCGCTCGTGCAGCACTCGGTGGCCTGCCTGGACTGCCACGACCCCAAGACGATGGCCGTTCGTGTGACCCGTCCGGGCTTCATCGCCGGCATCAAGGAGCTGAAGGCCAAGCAGGGGATCGCCGACTACGATCCCAATCGCGACGCGAGCCGGCAGGAGATGCGCTCGTTCGTGTGCGGGCAATGTCACGTCGAGTACTACTTCAAGGGCCCCGGCAAGGTCGTCACCTATCCCTGGGCGAACGGGCTGAAGGCCGAGGAGATCGAGGCGTACTACGACCGCGAGGGCTTCACCGACTGGGTCCACGCCGAGACCGGGAACAAGATGCTGAAGGCTCAGCATCCCGAGTTCGAGGTGTGGTCGCAGGGGGTGCACGCCCGCGCCGGGGTGGCGTGTGCGGACTGCCACATGCCGTACGAGCGCGTCGGCGCGCTCAAGGTCAGCGACCACTGGGTCCGCAGCCCGCTGCTCAACCTGAATCGCGCCTGCCAGACCTGCCACGCGGTGGCGGAGAAGGAGCTCGAGGCGCGCGTGCTCAACATCCAGGACCGTCACCACGCGCTGCTGGAGCGCGCGGCCAAGGCCACCACCGACATGCTCGACACCATCGTGGCGGCCAAGAAGGAAGGCGCGGGCGAGCGCGAGCTCGAGGCCGCCGCCCTGCAGCATCGCAAGGCGCAGTGGCGGCTCGACTTCGTCGCCGCCGAGAATTCGATGGGCTTCCACGCGCCACAGGAATTGGCGCGGATCCTGGGCGAGGCCATCGACCACGCGCGCCAGGGCCAGCTGGCCGCCGAGCGCGTGATGAGAAAGAAGTGATGTCATGAGCCGTATCGCGCTCGGTGACGAGATCGCGCCGCCGCCGGCGCTCGAGACGGTGCCGCCGCGGGTGCCCTGGGATCTGGCCCGCATCATGTTCGCCGTCGTCGGCATCGGCGGCTTGATCGCCGCCAGCTTCCTCGTGGTGCGGCCGTTCCTGCCGGCCGTGATCTGGGCCACCATGATCGTGGTCGCCACCTGGCCGACGATGCGCATGGTCCAGGCGCGGCTCTGGGGCCGCCGCAGCCTGGCCGTGCTCGTCATGACGCTGGTGCTGCTGGCCAGCCTGGCGCTGCCGCTGACGATGGGGACCCTCGCGATCGTCGATCGGGCTGACGACGTCGTGGTGTGGGCGCGCTCGCTCATCAGCCGGCCCTTGCCGCCGCTGCCGGGATGGCTCACCGCCGTTCCGTTCGTGGGAACGAAGCTGGGCGCGGAGTGGAGCAAGATCGCCAGTGCCCCGTCCGACGAGCTGGCCGCGCGCGTCATGCCTCACGTCCGCGAGGTCGCCCGCTGGCTGATCGCGCAGGCGGGCAGCGTCGGGACGCTCCTGCTGCAGTTCCTCCTGACGGTCGCGGTCGCGGCGATCTTCTACGCGAAGGGGGAAGCGGTGGGCGCCGGCGTGCAGGCGTTCGCGAGCCGGCTGGCCGGCGGCCACGGCGTCAACGCGGTGCTCCTGTCGGCCGGCGCCATCCGCGCCGTCGCGCTCGGCATCGTGGTCACGGCGGTGGTCCAGGCCCTCATCGGGGGGATCGGCCTCGCGGTGACCGGCGTCCCGCACGCGGTGCTGCTGACCTGCGTCATGCTCATGCTCGGCGTGGCCCAGATCGGCCCGGCGCCCGTGCTGATCGGCGCGGTGATCTGGCTCTTCGCGGCGGGCGACACGTTCTGGGGCAGCGTGATGGTCGTGTGGGCGCTCATCACCATGAGCCTCGACAACGTCCTGCGCCCGGTCCTGATCAAGAAGGGCGCCGACCTGCCGCTGCTGCTGATCATCGCCGGCGTGATCGGCGGGCTGCTCGCCTTCGGCCTGGTCGGGCTGTTCATCGGCCCCGTCGTCCTGGCCGTCGCCTACACGCTGCTGGTCGCCTGGGTGACCGCGCCCGCGACGCGCTGATCAGCGCGCCGCGATCCCCGGCAGGCCCTGGCGGATGCGACGCGAGAAGTCCGGCGCCTGATCGGCGGCCTGGGCGCGGGCGTTGATGCGGGATCGCCGCTGCAGCTCCGGGAACGGCAGCGCCTGATCCAGGCGTCCCTTCTCGTACGCGTACTCCGCCGTGTACCCGCTGAGCAGCACCTTCCACGACATCGGCACCGAGGTGGCGTTCACGCGCGTGTGCCACAGGATGTTGGTCGTGCAGTTCGTGGTCACCGTGTTGTAGAACTGCGCGCGCTCGTGGAGCGCGTTGATCTCGCGCAGATAGTCGAGGAAGATGCGCCGGATGTTGTCGCGAGGGCCTTGCACCCGGTAGAGATAGACGTCCTCGGGCGGATCTTTGCGGTAGTTCGTCCGCACGCGGATCACGTCGCGCTCGTCGGCCACGACGTAGACCAGCTCGTACTGGCGGAAGAAGCCCTTGAGCGAGGAGTAGCCTTCGCCGAGCACCTTGCGCGCCTCGATCGACACGGCCAGGTGCTCGTCGCCGAAGCCGAAGCTCACGAACATGTGTGCGATGGCGGGGCCCATCCAGTACACGGCCAGCAGGTCCAGGCTGTCGAGCGCGCGCAGGTCGAAGGTGCGGTCGTAGTACGCGGGCGTGAAGTCGGTCTCCGAGCGGTAGTCGAAGTTACGAATGTCGTGGATGGTCACGCGCTCGCCGTCGATCGTGGCATGGGCCAGGCGGGCCACCTCGGGCGTCCACGCGCGCTCGTTCGACGGACGCAGCGAGGCCCACCAGCCGAGCACGGCCAGCAGGGCCACGGCGTAGAGCGCCAGCGCCGGCTTCCAGCGCCGTCCGCTGATCAGGCCCACCACGGCGGCGAGTCCGCAGAGGACGTAGAGCCCCGCGAACACGAGACGGAGGGTGTCGGCGCCGGGGCCCGCTACCCAGACGCCCAGTCCCCACCAGAACGTCAGGCCGAGGACGACCAGGGCGGCGAGCCAGCGTAGGACGGTCAGCATGGATTGCCGCGATGATCGGCGCCGCCGGTGGTGGAGGCCATCGGACCTTGGTCCGATACCGCCGGCCGCGAGGGTCGTGTCACATCGCCTCGATGATTCACACACTGACCGGCGTCGCGCTGCTCGGCGTGCTGTTGCTGTCGACGGCTTGTGCGACGCCGGTGGGCGTCGTCCACGGCAGCACGCAGGGCGTCTATCGCACGCTCACGCGCAGCGTGCTGTCGACCGGCCGGCTGAGCCCGCTCAGCGAGCAGACTCTCCGCCGCCGTGGACTGGACGTGCGGTTCGACGACGCGCCGGATGCAGTCATCACCGAGCTGCGAGGCACCGCGGCCGGCCTCACGCCCGACGAGCTGTTCACGCTCGCGGAGACGTCGTTCCTCCACGCGGAGCAGACGGGCCGCCAGGACTGCTACCTCGCCGCGGCGGTCTACGCGTATGCCTTCATGATGCGCGCGCGGGGTGAGGTCGCCGTCGCGCTCAACCCGCGCGCGCGCCTCGCCGCCGACCTCTATAACCTGGGGCTCGTTCGCGGCCTGGCCACGGTGCCGCCGCAGCCGGCCGCGGACTCCACGACCACGGTGTCCCGGACCCCCGCAACGGAAGTCAGCCTCGAGGGCCGCACGCTCGAGCTTCCGTTCGGGCGGCTGGAGCTCACCGCGAATCCCGACGACCGGCTGTGGAGCGGCTATCGCATGACGCGCTTCATCGCCGTCGGCGATTTCGAGGTGCGTGGGCTGCGCAACCGGTATCGCCAGGCTGGAATCGGCGCCCCGCTGGCCGCGGAGCTGGAGCCGGTCGCCACGGGCGCCGCGGCGGACCGGGCGCGCCGGCACATCCCCCCGCGCACGAAGGTCCCCGTGACCGCCGTCGTGCGGCTCGACGATGTCGACCGGGGGCTGGCCACCGGGCAGGTGACAGGACGCATCGAGCTGTACGCGGCCGACCGTGCCGACACCATCAACATCGAGGGCCGAACGGTGCCGCTCGAGCTCGAGCCCAGCGCGGCGCTGGCCTATCAGCTCGAGGGCGCGGCGATCTGGGACTCGGAGCTGAAGGGTTTTCTCTCGACCACCTTCCGGCTCTCCTCCGAGTCGCTGTTCATGGCGTACCCGTACCGTCCGGGGCGCGTGCCGGTCGTGCTCGTGCACGGGACGGCGTCGAGCCCGGCCCGGTGGGCCGACCTGGTCAACGAGGTCCAGAACGACCCCGTCCTGCGCGAGCGCGTCCAGCTCTGGGTCTTCACGTACAACACGAGCAATCCGATCCTGTTCTCGGCCAGCGAGCTGCGCCGCTCACTGCAGCAGGTCGTCGCCGACCTCGATCCCGAGGGACGCGACCCGGCGCTCCGGCGGATGGTGCTGATCGGCCACAGCCAGGGCGGCCTGCTCTCGCGTCTGATGGTCACGGACAGCGGCGACCGCTTCTGGCACAACATCAGTCAAAAGCCGTTCGCCGAGGCGAAGATGTCGGAGGAGACGCGCGCCCTTCTCGAGCGGACGGTGTTCTTCAAGCCGCTGCCGTTCGTCACGCGCGTCGTCTTCGTCGCCACGCCGCACCGGGGGAGCTTTCGCGTCAGCTCGCTCGTGCTCAGCCTGGTGCGGCGCCTGGTGAGCTTGCCCGTCGGACTGGTCAAGACCGCCCAGGACGCCGCACGCGAGGGCCTCATCTCGCGCGAGGCGCTCGCCACGATCCCGACCGCGGTCGACAACATGCGCCCGGGCCATCAGTTCATCCGTGTGCTGTCGGCCTCCCCGATCGCAGAGGGCGTGACCGCCCATTCGATCGTCGCCGTCGATGGGGTCGGCGGGCCGCAAGGCCTGAACGATGGCGTCGTGGCCTACGAGAGCGCGCACATCGACGGCGTCGTCTCGGAGAAGATCGTGCGCTCCACGCACTCGACGCAGGGCAATCCGGAGACGATCCTCGAGATCGAGCGGATTCTCAGGGAGCACGTCGAGCAGCCGTGACCCTCCCGCGGCGGTGCTCATGAGACTTTCGTCCGATAGCCGCCCCGGCCACCGCCTCCTACCATCCCGCCCTGGGAGACGCCCTCACGTTGATGACGACGCTCGCACCGGCCGCCAGCCCCGGGCTCGTCCTGGACGAGTCGACGAGTGACACGCTCCTGCTCCGGCTGTCGGGGTCGTGGACGACCGACGCCGGCCGGCCGGCGGTCGAGGTGGTCGACCGCCGGCTGACGGCCTCGCCGGCGCCGCGCCGCGTGGTGTTCGACGCCGCGGGTCTCGACGAGTGGGACAGCGCGCTCCTGACCTTCCTCCTGCGCGTCAGCGCGCTCGCCGAGCGGAACAACATCGCGGTCGATCGCGCGGGCCTACCCGACGGCGTCCGCCGCCTGCTCGCGCTCGCCACCGCAGTGCCGGAGCGAAAGGACACGGCGGGTGCCGCCCGGCGTCCCTCGCTCCTGACGCGCATCGGCGTGGGGGCCCTCCAGACCGCCAGCGACGCCGGCGCGATGCTGGCATTCCTGGGCGAGGTGTCCATCGCCTTCGCGCGGCTGCTGGTGGGCCGGGCCCGCTACCGGCGCTCGGATCTCCTGCTGATCCTGCAGGAGGTGGGCGCGCAGGCGCTGCCCATCGTGAGCCTCATCAGCTTTCTCGTGGGTGTCATCCTCGCCTACGTCGGCGCCGTCCAGCTCCGTCAGTTCGGCGCCCAGGTCTACGTCGCCGACCTCGTCGGCATCGGCATGACGCGGGAGATGGGCGCGATGATGGCGGCCGTCATCATGGCCGGCCGCAGCGGCGCCGCGTTCGCGGCCCAGCTCGGCACCATGCAGGTGAACGAGGAGATCGACGCGCTCACCACGCTCGGCATCTCGCCGATCGAGTTCCTCGTGCTGCCGCGCATGCTGGCGCTGGCGATCATGATGCCGCTGCTCTGTCTGTACGCGGACCTGCTCGGCCTGCTCGGCGGCATGGCGGTCGGCGTGGGGATGCTCGACGTGGGCGTGATCGAGTATTACGTACGGACCGCGGAGGCGGTCAGCCTCGCCGACTGCGCGGCCGGACTGCTCAAGGCCTCGACGTTCGGGATCCTGATCGCGATCGCCGGCTGCCTGCGGGGCATCCAGTGCGGCCGCAGCTCGGCGGCGGTCGGGGCGGCCACGACCTCGGCCGTGGTGACCGGCATCGTGCTCATCATCGTCTCCGACGCCCTCACCACCGTCATCTTCGATCTCATCGGTTTGTAGGGGCCTGCAGGGACATGACCATGCGCGCGCGCGTCGGGATTCTGGTGGCCATGCTGCTCGTCGCCGGGGCCGCGCCCGGCGCGCGTGGTCAGGACGTCGGCGAGCTCTTCCGGAAGATCAACCCGTCGGTGGTGGTCGTGCGGGCCAAGGGCCGTGACGTGACGGGATCGCGCGGGATCGGGACGTTCAGCGAGACGGGCTCGGGCGTGCTGGTCTCCGACAAGGGCGAGGTGATGACCGCCGCCCACGTCGTGCACTCGATGGACGAGATCACGGTCGAGTTCCTCGGGGGCGAGACGGTCGCGGCCCGCGTGGTGGAGTCGGAGCCGGCCGCCGACCTCTCGCTGATCAAGCTCGACCATGTGCCGGCCGGCGCCAAGGTCGCGCGCGTCGGCGATTCGAACACGGTCCGCGTGGGTGACCAGGTGGTGGTGGTGGGCGCCCCGTACGGACTCTCCTACTCGCTCAGTGTCGGCTGGATCAGCGCCCGGTGGGCGCCCAACACGGTGTACCGCGCCATGCCGCTGGCCGAGTTCTTCCAGACGACCGCCACCATCAACACGGGCAACTCCGGCGGTCCGATGTTCAACATGGCCGGAGAGGTCATCGGCATCGTCAGCCACAACATCTCGAAGTCCGGGGGCAGCGAGGGGCTCGGGTTCGTGGTGACGATGAAGACCGCGCGCGAGCTGCTGCTCGACGGCAATTCCGTGTGGTCCGGGCTCGAGGGGACGCTGCTGACCGGCGAGCTCGCCGAGATCTTCAACGTGCCCGGGGCCGGCTACCTGGTCAAGACCGTGGCCAAGGGCTCGCCGGCGTGGAAGGCCGGGATCCTCGGCGGCGACCGCACGGCGCTGATCAACGGCCAGGAGATCGTCGTGCGCGGCGACGTCATCGTGGAGGTGGCGGGGATCGCCATCACGAGCGCCGCCGACCTCGCGAAGGTCCGCTCGATGGTCGGCACCATGAAGTCCGGGCAGGCGCTCAAGATCCGGGTACTGCGGGCCGGCAAGCTCGTCGACCTGGCCGGGACCGTGCCGTGAGCGCCGCCGAGGCCCGCATCACGGTGCGCGACCTCGACATGCGCTACGGCGAGCGCGTGATCCAGCGCGACCTCAGCTTCACCGTGAAGGCCGGCGAGATCTTCGTGATCATGGGCGGCAGCGGCTGCGGCAAGAGCACGCTGCTGCGGCATCTCATCGGCCTCGTGCATCCCGCCCGCGGCGACGTGCTCTACGACGGCGACAGCTTCTGGACGGCCGAGCCGCCGGTGCGCGAGCGGCTCATGCGGCGCTTCGGTGTCCTGTACCAGAGCGGCGCGCTCTGGAGCTCGCTGACCCTGGCCGAGAACGTCGCGCTGCCGCTCGGCGAGTACACGCGGCTCAAGCCGGCCGAGATCGCCGAGCTGGTCTCGCTGAAGCTGGCGCTGGTCGGGCTGGCCGGCTTCGAGGAGTTCTATCCCTCGGAGATCAGCGGCGGCATGCGCAAGCGCGCCGGCCTCGCGCGGGCCATGGCGCTCGATCCCGACATCCTCTTCTTCGACGAGCCCTCGGCGGGGCTCGATCCGATCAGCTCCAAGCTGCTGGACGATCTGATCCTCGAGCTGCGCGACAGCCTGGGCGCCACCGTGGTCATCGTGACCCACGAGCTGGCCAGCATCTTCGCGATCGCCGGCAACTCCGTCTTTCTCGATGCCGACACCAAGACCATGATCGCGACCGGCAGTCCCAGGGACCTGCTGCACCATTCACCCGACCCCAAGGTGCGGCGCTTCCTCACCCGCGGCGAGTCGGACGGGGAGACCACGCATGGCTAAACGGGCGAATCCCGCACTGATCGGCGCGTTCGTCGTGGGGGCGCTGACGCTGGCCGTCGTCGCTCTCGTCGTGTTCGGCGGCGGGCGCTTCTTCAAGGACATGAAACCGATGGTGGCGTACTTCGACGGCTCCGTGAAGGGCGTCGTCGTCGGCGCGCCGGTCACGTTCCAGGGTGTCAAGATCGGCGCGGTGACCGACGTGCGGGTCGTCGTCGATCCGACGACGTTGAAGATCACCACGCCGGTGTACTTCACGATCGATCCCGATCGGCTCACGCAGACGTCCGGGGCCAAGGTGATGTTTCGGCAAGACCTCCCCCGGTTCAAGCTGCTCCTCGACCGCGGGCTCCGCGCGCAGCTCGAGGTGCAGAGCTTCGTGACGGGCCAGGTGGGCATCACGCTCGAGTTCCATCCGGGTACGCCGCTGAATCTGACCGGGCTCTCGCCCGAGTACACCGAGATGCCCACGGTGCCGTCCGACTTCCAGCGGCTCGCCGAGACGCTCCAGAATCTGCCGATCGCCGAGATCATGGCCAGCGCCAAGGACACGCTCGACAGCATCCGCACCCTGGTGCGGTCGCCGGAGACCACCGAGACGCTGCAGGCGGCGCGGGCGGCCGTGAAGCGCTCCGAGGAGACGCTGACCGCGATCGAGAAGCTCGCGCGCAACGTCGACCAGCAGGTGGCGCCGATGGCGGCCGAGGTGACGGCGACCGCGCGCTCGGCCCGCAGCGCCCTGGCCCAGGCCGAGCGGACGATCGAGACGGTGGGCAAGAGCGCCGACGCCGCGCTTGTTCAGGCCCAGGGCACGGTGGCTCGCCTGGAGCCGACGGTGGAGGTCACGCTCAAGGACTTCCAGACACTCGCGCGCGGCCTCGACGAGCGCGTCGCCAAGCTCTCGGCAAGCCTCGATCGCACCCTCGCCGGCGCGGACGACGTGCTCGCCGACGGCTCGCCCGTGCGCGCCAGCCTCGTCACCGCGCTCGACGAGCTGGCCGAGGCGGCCTCGAGCATTCGGACGCTCGCGAATTACCTCGAGCG
>JBKPRI010000025.1:0-10004 GCA_046734515.1 Candidatus Methylomirabilota bacterium
CTTCGCCAACGTCGCCTCGGTGGAGGCCGTCGACGCGCACACAGTCATCATCCGGCTCAAGCGGCCGCAGCCATCGATGCTCATGATGCTCGCCTCCGGCTTCACGCCGATCTACGCTGCCCACATGCCGCCGGCGTCGTACCGCACGGGCTGCATCGGCACCGGGCCGTTCAAGCTCAAGGACTGGAAGCGCGGCGAGTTCGTCGAGTACGTGAAGAACCCCGACTACTTCGTCAAGGGCCGGCCGTACCTGGACGGCCTGCGCTACACGATCATCCGCGAGCGCGGCACCGCCACCGCCGCGCTGCAGACCGGCCGGGTGGACGTTGCGTTGCCCGGCGACACGCCGAAGACCATCGCCGACCAGCTCAAGACGTCGGCGCCGCAGATCCTCACGACGCAGGTCGGCACCGGGGTCGTTGACGAGCTGCTCTTCAACGCGGGCAAGCCGCCCTTCGACAACGCACGCCTGCGCGAGGCGGTGAGCCGCGCGATCGATCGCCGCGGCTACGTCGAGGCGGTCTACCAGGGCGGCGCCGTGCTCGGCGGCCCGATGGCGCCCCGCCCCTACGGCGTCTGGTCACTGACCGACAAGGAGGTGGCCGCGCTGCCGGGCAACGGCAACGCCACGGAGGAGCGGGCGCGCGCCCGCGCGCTGCTGGCGGCGGCCGGCGGCGGCGCGGCCGTGAAGGTCGAGCTGGTGACGCGCAACCTGCCCGGCTTCCACGAGCTCTCCTCGTTCGTGGCGAGCGAGCTCAAGCGCGTGGGCATCGACGTGACCGTCAAGCCCATCGACTCCGCGCAGTGGGAGGCCGTCAAGGTGCGCGGGGAATTCCAGCTCGGCGTCGATCGCACGGGGATGGAGCCCGACGATCCCGACGTGACCTTCTACGAGAGCTACGGCTGCGGCTCACCACGCAACTACGTGCACTGGTGCGACCAGGAGCTGATGCGGCTCTTCGATCAGCAGTCGCAGGAGATGGATCAGGCCAGGCGCCTGGCGCAGGTCCAGACGATCCAGCGCCGGCTGGGGGCGGCGGTCGTGCGCCCGGTGCTGGGCTGGCGCCTCGACTACTTCGCGCGCTGGCCGCACGTGAAGAACCTCGTGCCGCACCACTCGATCTACGGCTGGGGCCGACTCCAGGACGTCTGGCTCGACCGCTAGCGCGCCGGGCTCCCGGTGAGGATCGCCAGCACCTGCGGCAGCGCGGCCTCGGCGCGCGCGTGCAGCTCGGCCGTGGTGAGGCTGCCGAGGGGATGCGCTACGACCGCGAACGGATAGTCGGGGTTCCCGCAGATCGTCGCCTGCGCCCGGGCGCTCTCCACGAACTGGTCGGTGCAGATGACCGCGGTCGGCACGCCGCGCCGGTCCAGCTCGATCCCGTCGTGCAAACTGCACGTGGAGCAGGACCCTCAGTCGCCGATGGCGGTCACCACGGCGTCGCAGCCGCGCGCGAGCCGCTCGAGGTCGGTGTCCTCGGCCACGCGGCTGGCGCTCGCCTTGCGGATGATCACCACGTCGCGCAGCTGATAGCGCGAGGCCAGCCGCGCGCGCACGAGATCGAGCAGGTGATCGCCGTTGACCTTGCCGTTGTGGAGCAGGCCGAGCACCTTGCCGTCGAGGTCGGCGACGCGCTTGGCCACCGCCGTGTCGAGGGTCGCCTCCGCGCTCACCGTCGGATCGAGGATCTTGATCGTCATGGGCTCCGGATCTCCTTGGTGACCGAAAGCGAGTTGCGGTCCCGGCTCCACGAGGGGATGAACGCCGAGTGCCCGCCGGCGCCGCCGCCGGCCACGACCAGGTGGATGTCCTCGGGCCCGAGGCCGCGATGGATCCATGCCGTCTCGTCGCCGGGCTCCACGGCGCCGGCCAGCTTGCCGCCGCGCTTGAGATCGGCGCGCGTGCGCCGGGCGCGGGCGTAGAGCGCCTCGCGAAGGCGCGGCTTCGTCCAGCCGTCGCGCGCGAGGATCTGCACGTGCTCGGGCGCCAGCACGATGAACGATTCGCCCGGGCTGAAGCTGCCGAGCGCGGCCATGGTGTCGGCGATCGCCACCACGACGGACTCGGCCGTCTCGCCGTAGTGGCTCAGCACGTTGTGGGGACCCTCCGCCGCATACACGGTGACCGCGCTGGCCTCGCGCGGCAGGCCGCGATCGACGTGCAGCGGTGACCACGGGTTCTCTTCCTCGAGCTCCGCGATGCAGTAGCTGTACTTGCCCGGATGGCCCTGCGTGGAGCGATCGAGCAGGCCCGGCAGCGCGCCCAGACAGTTCAGCGTGATGAGCCGGATGGCACGGCCGATCGTCGCGTTGGCCCGCCAGCCGGGGCCGAAGACGTTGCCGCCGGCGTTCAGGCCGAGGCGCTGACGGATCGGCCCGTTCACGACGACGAGCGTGGCCGAGCCGCCGGTGCTCGTGATGGCCCCGTGCAGCGTGAACTTCGGATCGGCCATCGCCTCGAGCGCGGCGAGCAGCAGCGGCATGTACTCCGGCCGGCAGCCGGCCATGACCGCGTTGATCGCCACCTTCTCGGCCGTGATCGTGCGCCGGCGCGTGGTCTCGGTGAGCGCGACGTCATCGGGCTTGCGCCCGGCCGCGTCGAGGAAGCGGCGGACGGCGTCGTCAGTCGCGGGGACGACGGGGAGGCCGTCCGTCCACCCGCGCTCATAGTACGCCTCGACCGCCTCGGCCCAGCCGGCCACTTCGTGCTCCGCCGCTCGCAGCGTCATCAGGCGCCTCCTGACCCGGGAGCATACCGCGTCATCGCGCTCCCGCGAGCCGCGCGACAATCGGCGCGAACGTCTCGAGCGCCGGCTCCATCGCGACATAATACGAGATACCCCAGCGCTCCCGGCGGCGCTCGAGCGCCTCGACGATCTCGTCCACCGTGCCGAGGACCACGAACGGGCTTTCGAGAATGTCCGCAGCCGTCAGCGGCGCCCACTGCCGGGCGAGCTCTTCCGCCGCCTTCGCCCGATCGTCGGTGACGATCACGCGCTGGAGCAGCGCGTTCAGCTCGATCCGCTCGAGGCGCTCGGGCGCCACCTCGGTGATCCAGCGCAGGCGCTCGTCGGTGCCCGCGGCCGTGAAGCCCGAGAAGTCGCGGCCGGTCCCGCCCTGACTGAACGTCACGCCGGTGAGCGCGACGATGTCCGCCTCGCGCGCGGCCAGTGCGAGGATTCGACGGCCGTTGCCGCCGATGAGGATGGGTGGGTGCGGCTGCTGGCGGGGCCGCGGATGGATGGCGTGACCGGTGACGCGATAGTGATGACCCTCGAATGTCACGGTGTCGCCGCGGAGCAGGCCCTTGAGGATGGTCACGGCCTCGGCCAGCCGCGCCACGCGCACGCCGCCGCGATCGAACGGCAGCCCGGCCTGCTCGTACTCCGACTTCATGTAGCCGGCGCCGAGCCCGAGCTGCAGCCGCCCGTCGCTGAGCGCGTCGACCAGCGCGGCCTCGCGCGCCAGCAGCACCGGGTGTCGGAAGTCATTGTTGAGCACGAGCGTGCCGACACGCAGCCGCGTGGTGGCGGCGGCGGCGGCCACGATGGCCGGCATCGGCGAGAACATCTCGGTGAAGTGATCAGGCACGGTCAGCGTCGAGTAGCCCAGCGCCTCGGCTCGACGGGCCGCTTCGGCCCATGCGGCGCCCGACGTCGCGCTGCGCATGTTGACGCCGAAGCGGAAGGCATGGCGCGGAAGGGGGCTCATGAGGCGCTACGCTACGCTAACACTCTCGCGCCGGCACCTTCCCGGGCACAAAGCCGCTGGCATGGAAATCGCTTGCGCACCCACCCCGTGAATGTCGAGGCGCGCCCGCAGGCGCAGGGCAAGTTCATCGAGGTCGGTGGCAGCAAGCTGTGGGTCCGGGGCGTCACCTACGGGACGTTCCGTCCGGACGCCGACGGCAGTCACTTCCCTCCTCCGAGCGTCGCCGAATTCGACCTCGCCGCCATGGCCGCGGCCGGCTTCAACACGCTCCGAACCTACATGGCACCACCGTCGTGGTTCCTCGATGCCGCCGCCCGCCACGACCTACGGGTGCTGGCGGGCCTGTGGTGGCCCGGCCACCTGACGTTCCTCGACGATCGCCGTCGCGCGCGCGACATCATCACGCGAGTGCGCGCCGACGCTCATCGCTGTGCCGGCCATCCCGCGCTGCTGGGCTTCGCCGTCGGCAACGAGATCCCCGCGCCGATCGTACGCTGGCACGGCCCGCGCGCGGTAACCGGATTCCTCCATACGCTGTATGACACCACCAAGGCGGAAGATCCGGGGGCGCTCGTCACCTACGTGAACTACCCGACAACGGAGTACCTGGATCTGTCGTTCGTGGACTTCGCCTGCTTCAACGTGTACCTCGAGACGTCCGAGCGGCTCGCCGCCTACCTGGCGCGCCTGCAGAACGTGGTCGGCAATCGGCCGCTCGTCATGGGCGAGCTGGGCCTCGACAGTCTGCGCAACGGCGAGGGCAGGCAGGCGGCCTCCCTCGTGTCACAGATCCGGACGACGTTCGCGGCCGGCGCCGCCGGCGTGTTCGTCTATGCGTGGACCGACGAGTGGTATGCGGGCGGGCAGGACATGGACGACTGGGCCTTCGGGCTCACGCGGCGAGATCGCACACCCAAACCGGCGCTGTCCGCCGTGCGCACGGCGTTCGCCGACGTGCCGTTCCCGGCACGGGCGCCGCGGCCGATGATCTCGGTGGTCGTCTGCAGCTACAACGGCGCCCGGACGATCCGCGAGACGCTCGACGGCCTGTGTCGTCTCGACTACGCTCCCTACGAAGTCATCGTGGTGAACGACGGCTCCACCGACACCACGTCGGCGATCGCCGGCGAGTACGACGTCCGCGTGATCAGTGGGCCGAACCGGGGCCTGAGCCACGCACGCAATGTCGGCTTGCACGCGGCGCGCGGCGAGATCGTCGCATTCATCGACGACGACGCCTGGCCGGACCCGCATTGGCTCACGTACCTCGCGGCGACGTTCGCCCGCACGTCGCACGCCGCCGTCGGCGGCCCGAACATCCCGCCTCCGGGCGACGGCGAGGTCGGCGCCTGCGTTGCCAACGCGCCGGGCGGGCCCATCCACGTCCTCGTCGGCGACACCGAAGCCGAGCACATTCCGGGCTGCAACATGGCCTTCCGTCGGACGGCGCTGGAGGCCGTGGGCGGGTTCGACGAGCAGTTCCGCCGTGCCGGCGACGACGTGGACATCTGCTGGCGCCTGCTCGATCGCGGGATGACGATCGGCTTCAGTCCGGCCGCCGTCGTGTGGCATCACCGGCGGACCAACGTCGGCGCGTACGTCCGCCAGCAGCGCGGCTACGGGGAAGCCGAGGCCCTGCTGGAGCGCAAGTGGCCGGAGAAGTACAACGGCCTCGGTCACGTGGCGTGGGCGGGGCGCCTCTACGGCGGTGGCGTGGCGGCTTCGCTCGCCCGCCGTGCCCGGATCTATCACGGCACATGGGGCGCGGCGCCGTTCCAGTCGGTGTACCGCCAGGCCGCTCGCGGCCTGGGCGCCTTCGCCCTCACCCCGGAGTGGTACCTGCTGCTGATCCTCCTCTCCGCCGTATCGGTGCTGGGCGTCGTGTGGAGGCCTCTCGCGCTGACCCTGGCCCTCGCGGCCGCCGGCGCGTCGATTTCGGTCGGCCGCGCACTCCGTGGCGCGCATGCCGCGACGTTTCATGGGATACCGCGCTCGCGACACCGTCGGTTGCGCCTGGTCACGGCGTGGCTCCACCTGCTGCAGCCGATGGCCCGGCTGCGAGGCCGGCTCGACGGCGGTCTCACGCCGTGGCGGCGCTGGGCCGGGGCCGCGCCGGCGTGGCCCCGGCGGCGCACGTGGACCTTGTGGACCGAACGACGCCGCGAGCCGCACGAATGGCTCGGGGCATTCCACGAGCGGCTCCGAGATGGAGGCTACGTCGTGGCGCGCGGGGGCGTCTGGGACACCTGGGATCTGCAGGTCCGCACGGGTTCGCTCGGCGCCGTGCGCCTCGTGATGGCGCACGAGGAACACGGCCGCGGCCGTCAGCTCATGCGTCTGCGAGCGGCGCCGCACGCACGGCCCGCGGCATGGCTCACGGGCGGCCTCGTCGCGGTGGCCGCGTTGGCGGCGGTCGGCGGCGGTGGCGGCTCGGCGATCATCCTGGCCGCGCTGGCCGGCCTCGTCGCGATGCGGGCAGTTGCTGACTGCGCCAGGGCCGCCGGCGCCGTGCGCGACGTCTTCGAGCAGACGGCACGTGCATCCCAGCAGGCGGATCGCGAAGCCGCCGAGCGGGCAGACACGACCGAGAAGGTGGCATGACTTCCACCGCCGCAGTGGCCGGCCGGCTGTTACGTCTTACCTTGCCGGGGAACCGCACGCGGCTCGTGGTCGGCCTCGGTATCCTGCTCGCCGCAGCTGGCGCCGGTCTGCTGCAGCCGTGGCCGCTCAAGCTCGTGGTCGACGGCGTGCTGGGCGGTCTGCCCACGCCGCCGGCCGTCGCGGCGATCGCCGCCGCCTTGCCGCTCTCGCCCCAAGTCGCCGTACTCGTCGTCCTGTGCCTGGGGTTGATCGGACTCCAGGCCGCGGTCGGCCTGCTCACCATGGTGGGCACGAACCTCCTGGTCGCGATCGGCCTCCGGATGGTGTTCCGGCTGCGCAGCCGGCTCTTCGATCACGTGCAGCGCCTGTCGCTGGCCTTCCACGACGCGACGCCGGTGGGCGACTCCCTGTACCGGGTGACGTGGGATACGTACGCGGCGCAGAGCCTCGTGAACTCGGCGCTCGTACCCGCCGTGACGGCAGCCGCCACGCTGGCCGGCATCGCATCCGTCATGCTCGCCGTCGACTGGACGATCGCCGTGGCGGCGCTGCTCGTCGCCGTGCCGTTGACCGTGCTGATTCGCCGCCTCGATCGCCCGCTCACCGATCACTCGCTCCGGGCGCATGCGCGGGAGAGCGACGTATCGAGCCGCGTGCAGGAGACACTGGCCGGGATCCGGGCCGTGCAGGCGTTCGGCCGCGAGCCGCTCGAGCACGCGCGCTTCGAGCAGCAGGCCCAGGCGAGCCTGCGCGCCCACCTGAAGCTGACCACCATTCAGACCGGCTCGCACGCGGTCATCGGGCTGCTGATGGCCGCCGGCACCGCGGCCGTCATCGCGCTGGCCGGCCGCCAGGCCCTCGCGGGGCGCCTCACGCCGGGTGACGTCGTGCTGCTCGTCGCCTACGTCACCATGCTCTACAAGCCTCTGGAGACGCTCGCCTACACTGCGGTCACGGTGCAGGCGGCCGGCGCCGGTGGCCGGCGCGTGCTCGCCCTGCTCGATGCCGTGCCCGACGTGGCCGACGCGCCTGGCGCGGCGCTGCTGCCGACGCCGCGCGGCCGCATCCGGTTCGAGCGGGTCACCTTCGCCTATCGCAGCGGGGTACCCGCACTGCGCGACATCAGCCTTGCGCTGGACCCCGGCGAGACGCTGGCCGTGGTCGGCGCCTCTGGCGCCGGCAAGAGCACGCTGGCCAGCCTGCTGGTACGGTTCTACGACCCGACGGCGGGCCGGATCACGCTCGATGGCCGTGACCTGCGCTCGATCACGCTGAGCTCGCTGCGCGAGAGCATCGCGCTGGTGCTGCAGGAGCCGGTGCTGTTCGGCACGAGCGTGCGCGAGAACATCGCCTACGGGCGGCCGGGCGCCACCGAAGCGGAGGTCGTCGCCGCCGCGCGCGCCGCCGGCGCCCACGAGTTCATCACCGCCCTCCCCGCCGGCTACGACACCCGCATCGGCGAGCGTGGGGTCACGTTGTCGGGCGGCCAGCGCCAGCGCCTCGCCATCGCCCGCGCCTTCGTGAAGGACGCGCCGGTGCTGATTCTCGACGAGCCCAGCAGCGCGCTGGACGCCGAGTCGGAGACCGCGCTGCTGATGGCGCTCGAGCGGCTCATGCGCGGGCGTACGACGCTGATCATCGCCCACCGGCTGTCGACCATTCGTAATGCCGCGCGCATCGCGGTCCTGCAGGACGGCGCGCTGGTGGCACTGGGGACGCACGAGGCGCTGCTGGCGGAGAGCGCGCTCTATGCGCGGCTGTGGTCGCTGCAGCACCGCGGCGCGTCGGCGGTGGTGTGACGATGCCGGCCTCGCGCGGCCCCATCGTCGTCTTCGGCATCCTCTTCTGGTACCCGCTCGCCGGCGTGACCTACCAGTTCCTCCATTACCTGCTCGGGCTCCGGCAGCTCGGCTGGGATCCGTACTACGTCGAGGACTCCACGCGTTGGCTCTACGACCCCGCCACCGACGACACCACGCCGCTGCCTCAGGCCAACATCGCGCGAATCGCGCCGGTGCTGGCCGCCCACGGCTTCGCCGACCGTTGGGCGTATCGCAGTCACCACGAAGATGGCCGGGTCTACGGCATCGGCGAGGTGCGCCTGCGCGCCCTCTACCGGGAGGCCGCGGCGCTCTTGAACGTCACGGGCTCGCAGGAGCTGCGCGAGGAGCACATGGCCGGCCCGCGCCGGGTCTACGTCGAATCCGATCCGGTGAAGAGCCAGATCGAGGTGGCCCAGGGTCATGCCGAGCTCATTCGGACGCTCTCCGAGCACGACATCCTGTTCACATTCGGCGAGAACCTCGGCCGGCCCGATTGCGGCGTGCCGGTCGAGCGCTTCACCTGGCTGCCGACGCGGCAGCCGGTCGCCCTCGAGCTGTGGCCGACCAACGTCGGCGACGGCAGCACGTACACGACGATCGCCACGTGGAAACAGCGCAACGAGATCGTCTACCGCGGTGAGACGTATTACTGGTCCAAGGATCGGCAATTCGAGAAGGTCCTCGACCTGCCCCGGCGGCGCTCGGTGCCCTTCGAGATCGCGACGCAGGTGGACGCCGCGACCGCCGCCCGGCTCGGCGCGCACGGCTGGCGTCTACGCGACGGGTTCGCCGTCTCGCGCGACGCCGTGGGCTACGGCGCCTACATCGCGGGCTCGCGCGGGGAGTTCACGGTGGCCAAGGACCAGTACGCGCGCCTGCACAGCGGCTGGTTCAGTGACCGGACCGCCTGCTACCTGGCCGCCGGACGTCCGGTGATCACGCAGGACACCGGCTTCGGCAACGTGCTGCCCACGGGCAAGGGCCTCTTCGCCTTCCACGACCTCGACGACGTGCTGGCGGCCGTCGACGCCATCGAGACGGACTACGAGGGTCATCGCCGCGCCGCCCGCGAGATCGCCGCCGAGTACTTCGACGCCGCCCGGGTCGTAGGCTCGCTGCTGGAGCGCGCCGGGCTCGGCTAGCGCCGCGAGCGGCTTGCCCGCCACGCACCATGCGTGTAGGTTGCGGGGCGCATGATCGGGCTCGACGTGGTCGTCCAGGCGCTGCTCTCCGGGCTCTTCATGGGCAGCGTGTACGCGCTCATCGCCATCGGCTTCACGCTGGTCTTCGGCGTCACCGACATCGTGAACTTCGCCCACGGCCATCTGGTGATGGCGGCGATGTTCGTCAGCTACTTCCTGTTCAAGTCGGCGCACATCGATCCCTACCTGAGCCTGGTCATCGTGCTCCCGGCATTCTTCGGTGTGGGCGCCCTGCTCTACGTGGTCGTCATCCAGCGCATCGTGGAGGCGCCGCACTCCGCGCACATGATGGTGACGCTCGGCCTGCTGCTGGTCTTCGAGAACCTCGCCAACCTGTTCTTCGGCGGCGACCTGCGCGGCATCACCACGAAATACACGACGTCGTCCTTCATCGTCGGCCCGATCTCGGTACCGCTCGCACGCCTGGCCGCCGCCGTCGTGAGCCTCCTGGCCGTGGGGGCGCTGAGCGTGTTCCTCGGGCGCACGAGCCTCGGCAAGGCCATCCGCGCCTCGGCCAACAACCGCGAGGGCGCCGCACTGGTCGGCGTGAACGTACCGCGCGTTTACCTGGTGTCGTTCTCGCTGGGCACGATGGCGGCGGCGCTGGCCGGCGCGGTGATCGTCCCCTTCTCGCTGGTGAGCCCGTTCGTCGGCCACGAGTTCATCC